>WTAL01000131.1 GCA_013139635.1 Paracoccaceae bacterium | reverse complement strand
GCAATTTTAAGCGCGGGCTGAGTCTCTTTTGCCACAGGTTTTTGGGCAAGCCCGGCATAGGGGCCGTGATCGGCCAAAATCATATCCACCACGCGGCGGGTAAGGGCGGCCCGGCCTTTGGAAGTGTAAAAACCACCCGCTACTTGTGAGGTTTGCAGCAAAAACCGCCGGTAATCCAGATAGGCGGCGCGATCTGGCGGGGTTGGGTTTTCAAAGAAATCAGCCAAGGGCTGGCGTGAAACCAGCTGATCTTTTTTGAAAACCGATTGCCCGATGGCGCGCACCGGCAGGCTGCGCCACAGCGCTTGCTGGGCAGCGGTTGAGTTAATGGTGATCGCGCCGGTAGCACTATCCAGCAACAGCCCAAGTTTGCCGCCCTGAATAAAATCAACCCGATCCGCCACGCCATTTTTGCCAGCGCTGGCGCTAATATGCTGCTTGAGTTTATCGCGCCCATCATCCAGCGGGTGGGTTTTAAACACCAGCCTGTAATGCGAGCGCGCGCCCCTAGAAAACTCTTTAATGCAGAGGTCAACAAACTGTTTGTTGGTATCAAACGCCGAATGCGCCGTGATAGAGCTATCATGGCCCAGCTGAAGCAGGCCCAAAAAATAAGGGTCTCCGCGCTTTAACAGCCGCCGTGTGGCCACGCGCCGGTTGAGGGATCGTAGCGGCATGGTGGCCAACGCTTTTACGGCATTATAAAACTCCGCCCCGATAGAATTCTCGCGGTGCGGGCGGTATTTGGTATAGGTTTTGGACGGGAAAAGCAGGTTAAAGTGATAGAGCGCGCCATAGTAAATATGGTGCCAAAGCGGCCCCCATTGCGAGGGCACGTCCACCATTTCGGTGGCGTCATCATCCATAAGGGCGCGCATATCTTCAATGCTCAGCTTCATCAGTGCCGAGTTGCCGTTGGAGCCGGAGCGCTCATAAGTGGCCCAGAACGGGCGGAGGTATCCCTCCTCAAAGCAATGCAGTTTCAGGCCGTTTTTATGCGCGGCCGCCACGGCTTTTGCATGCAAAGGCCGCGCATCGCCATAAAGCACAATATCGGTGATATTGTGCTCGGCAATGAGCGCGTCCAGCGCCGTGGGCCAGCCGGCCTCATCGCCTTGATAGGGGGTGAACGGCAGGGCGCGCGGCCAAAAAAAACGGTCGCCCCGATTAAAGCCAACTTTGCGCACAGAATGCCCTGCCGCTTGCAAGCTACGCCCGAGCATGCCAAAAAACGGCCCGTGCGGGCCTTGCAAAAACAGGAAGCTATGTTGGTTTTGGCTCACAAGGGTGCTCAAATATTGGTTTCTCCCATTATACCTAGCATCAAACCCGCTAACAACCAATATACGCCTGCCGCTTGCCCAATTCTGCGCGGCTTGTTACCTAGGTGACAGGCAACGAAAGAGGGCAAGCATGTTTACTGGCATTATTACCGATATCGGCGAGGTTTCCAAAGTTGAAATGCGGGGTGACCTGCATGTGCGGGTAAGCACGCGCTATGATATGGAGAGCGTGGACCTCGGGGCCTCGATTGCTTGTAACGGCATTTGCCTTACGGTGGTGGCCAAGGGCGCGGGCTGGTTTGATGTGGATATCTCGGCAGAAAGCATCGGCAAAACCAACATTATGCAGGGCAATGTGGCGTGGCCTGTTGGCACGCGCCTCAACCTTGAGCGGGCGCTTAAGCTTGGGGATGAGCTGGGCGGGCATATCGTCTCGGGGCATGTGGATGGCGTAGCCAAGGTGGTTTCCGTGCAGGATGAGGGCGAAAGCACGCGGTTTGTGTTTGAGGCCCCCTCGGCGCTGGCGCGGTTTATTGCCCCCAAAGGCTCGGTGGCGCTGAATGGCACATCGCTCACGGTGAATGATGTGGAGGGCTGCCAGTTTGGCGTGAATATCATTCCGCACACCAAGGCGCACACCACGTGGGGCGTGGTGAAAGCGGGGGATGTGATTAACTTGGAGATCGACACGTTGGCCCGCTACGTGGCGCGGCTTGCCGAGTTTGAAACATGATCGGGCATAACAAAGGCCCGAGCATGGAGGGTGGGCAGGCGTGGCGCACCCATTGCTGGCGCAAAGCCCGCAAAAGCCTGCTGAAAACTCTGCCGATTGAGATTTTACGGGTGCGGGTGGCGCGGGCTGCTGAGATCGGCCTCGATTATAAATCTTATGCCTCTATTCGGGCGGCCAGCGGCCATGATGTGATCGCTTTTTTGTTTTCCAGCAATGCTTTGCGGGTGCTGCCTAAAAGTAAAGTGATGCCACAGGATCGCGTGCTAAAGCTCGATGCCATGCAGAATGTCAGCCGCCTCGCGGCGCTGCACGCCCCGCTGAAAACCCTGCCTTCAGGCGCGCCCGAAATGCCCAGTTTTACGGCCCCGAATTTCAGCCATACTTGGGGCGAAACCCGCGGGATTATCCTGAGCCAGATCCACGCGCGCAATTTGCCTAGGGATGGGGTGGTGGTGATCGGAGATACCGCCCACGAGCGCGCATGGTCTGAGGCCGCGCGGCTGGCGGGCTATGTGAGCGCCGAGCAGTTTTTTGCTGCGAGGTAAGCCGCACATTTCTGTATCAATATTCAGGAAAACAGGCCATAAATAGCAAAATAATTATGCGAAAACGCATGATGGGGGTGCTATGCGGTGGGATAATCTGCAAATATTACTGGCGATCAGCCGTGAAGGCTCGCTTACACGGGCGGCGCAATTTTTGCGGCTGGATCAGTCCACAGCGGGCAGGCGGCTTACCCAGCTAGAGGCTGAGCTTGGTGCTGTGCTTTTTGTGCGGTCAAAATCGGGGTTTGCGCCTACACAAGTGGGCGAAGAGGCGATAGCGCGCGCGCTGGAAGTAGAGATGACCATAAACGGGCTGGTTGACGTTGTCGCCTCCACCAGCGGCACGGCGGTGGGCACGGTGCGCCTTATGGGCAATGGCTGGACCTTGGAGCGCCTCGCGCGGCTCTCGGCTGCCAAGCTCTTAAGCGCCCATCCACAGCTGAACCTGCGCACCATTTCGCTTTTGCGCAGCAGCCATGTGCGCGGAGAGGCCTCTGTTTCGCTCTGGTTTGAAAAAGCGCCCGAAGACGGTGAGTTTTCGGTGCGCATCGGCGATGTGCCTTACGCGGTTTATCAAAGCAAAGAGGTTGACCCCAAGGATGGCTGGGTGTCCTTTTTTGATGAAGATGTGGCGCGGCGAGAAATCTCCTCGGCGCAGGCCAAGCTGCAAGCAAATAGCGTGGTGCGGCTCACCGGCACGGATGCCGGTGTTTTTCAGGGCGCCATTGAGGCTGGCATTGGCAAAGGGCTGCTGCCCATGTGTATGGCGGAGGGAAACCCGAGGCTGGTGCGGGCCACCAATGGCCCGCCAGATCTTATGCGCACCCTGTGGCTGCACACGCACCCTGACACGGTTGAAACCGAGCGGGTGAAGGTCACGATTGACTGGATTCGGGACGAATTCACACGGGTATTCACGCCTTAGTGGCTTGCAATTTTTGCGAGGTCGCGCCATGCTTGCCTCACAAAAAAGGGGATACATAAAATGACCAAAACACCTATTATCGCGCAAAAAGCGCCCTATGCTACCGACGTGGAAGAAGGCAAAAACTACTTCTGGTGCTCATGCGGACAATCCAAAAACCAGCCGTTTTGTGATGGGTCACATAAAGATACCGGCTTTTCACCTGTGAAATACACCGCTGAGAAAACCGGAAAAGTGTTTTTCTGCGGGTGTAAAAATACAGGCAATCAGCCGCTATGTGATGGCGCGCATAGCAAGCTTTGAAGCGGTGGTGGGGTAAAACCCCACCCTACTTTCGTAAGCGTTTTTCAACTTGCTTGCGCTCCCAGTCGGCCCCGAAAAACGAGAAGCGCTCAAACACGGTGAGGCCGTGCATCAGCACGCCTATGCCCCAGCCAAGCGCGGGCCATACCACCCAGATATAGCCTGGGTTGGTCAGCAGATTGATGATCAGCAGCACGGCCATCACAATTATATATGACCACAGGTTGATATAAAACGCCTTGATATCACGGACATACTCCAACGCCTCGCGTTCACCGTCGTTTAGGCTTGGGTCAATCAGGTAGCCTTCGTCATCATGCTTCATCCACTCTTTCATTTTGGCAAGCGCGGCGCGGTCGGCGTCAGAAATGGTCGGGGTTGGCTCTGTTAAATCGCTCATCGGTTGGTCCTCTCTCAAGTCGGTCACTTCGGTTTCAAAAACAGCCGCAAGGCATTTCAGAGACTCAAGGCTCGCGGTTTTGCCGCGCTCAATGCGCTGGATGGTCCGCGTGCTGACGCCTGAAATTTCGGCGAGCTGCTCTTGCGACCAACCCTTATCAAGCCGGAGTTTGCGGATAATCATAATGCGTCCTTGTGTCTTTATTGCTTTGCCAAACCAACATGGCTCCCTTGCGCCATTTTGCCCACGACACCGCCACGACACAAGCCAAATTCTACCCGCCACTAGGGCGACAGAGGGGTGACACATGGTGGAACTATGGTGGTATTTGTAGCGTGTAAACCATCGTTGAATAAGCCCGTTGCCTCAAGGCCCGCGCCGAATCTGCGCAATCAAATCCCGCCGCCAGATGGGGTTGGGGAAGCTGAAAACCCCGTCGGTTTCGAGGATATCTGCCATAAAAGGGGTGTTCAAGAGGGTCGGCGCAGAACTTTTTAGCTCATATATCACCGTCGTTTGACTCCCAATGTGAAACCCTACGCTAGCAGAAAAAAAGTAGAAAGCCGCATCGGATGCAAACGAATGGTCGCCCTCTGGTTCGTCATATAGGGTTTGCGCCCCATTTACCATTCTGGCGAGATCGTCGGGTGTGTAATTGTCCACTAGCCGTTTCGTAAAGATTTCTTGCCAGCGCATCCGCCAAGGTTCGAGCGCCTCGACAGGTAGTAATTTCTCGAAACGGGCCGAGTCTGTAACACGAACAGAGTGCCTGCCCAATTCCTCTGTGAGGAAATCGGCGTATGTGCTTGCAATGCTCTCTAAAAGAGTTCCGCCTTCGAACGTCACCCCAATGCTTTGCGTAATGAATTCAGCATCTTCTCGCGGCGAGGCTGCCACGATCTGCCCGTAAAAAAGGGATGCGGTAAATATAGCGGGTGCGACAAAACGCATTGCGGCATTCTCCTTTGGGTGGCAATTTTAGCGAAAACATCTGTGCATAGCAAGCGTGTGGTGAGGTATTCGGCCTTGGCCACAAGCGGGGTGGATGAGACGCGGCGCAGCGCGGGGTTTCCACATGCACTGACGGTCGAGCGCCGCGTGGTCGGGTGCGGCTCAATGGGGCTTTCCCTTTTGGGCATGGCCCTTTATACCCCAACCGTAACTTCCTAACCAAAGAGGCATGAGATGGCCAATGTAGTTGTAGTCGGCGCGCAATGGGGCGACGAGGGCAAGGGTAAGATTGTGGACTGGTTGTCCGAGCGCGCAGATATCATTGCGCGCTTTCAGGGCGGCCATAACGCGGGCCATACCTTGGTGATTGATGGCAAGGTTTATAAACTTAGCCTGCTGCCAAGCGGTATTGTGCGCGGCGGCAAGCTTTCGGTGATCGGCAATGGCGTGGTGCTGGACCCGTGGGCGCTGGGCGAGGAAATTGCCAAGCTTTCAGCGCAGGGCGTCAGCATTACGCATGATAACCTGATGATTGCTGAGAATACTTCGCTGATTCTGCCTATTCATGGCGAGCTGGACCGTGCGCGGGAAGCGCAGAATTCAATTGCGAAAATCGGCACTACGGGGCGCGGCATTGGCCCGGCTTATGAAGATAAGGTCGGGCGGCGGGCCATTCGGGTGGCTGATCTGGCCGACGAAGCCACGCTTGATCTGCGGATTTCGCGCTTGTTGACCCACCATAATGCGCTGCGCAATGGCCTCGGGCTGGAAGAGATTGATCCGGTCGCGCTTAAGGCCAAACTGCTGGAAGTTGCGCCAAGTGTGCTGCCCTATGCTGCCCCCGTCTGGAAGGTGCTGAATGAAAAGCGCAAAGCCGGAAAGCGGATATTGTTTGAAGGCGCGCAAGGCTCGCTGCTGGATGTGGATTTCGGGACGTACCCGTTTGTGACGTCTTCCACCACCACGGCTGGCATGGCGGCCTCTGGCACCGGCATGGGGCCGGGCGCGGTTGATTTTGTGCTGGGCATTGTGAAGGCGTATACTACGCGCGTGGGCGAAGGGCCTTTTGCTTGTGAGTTGGATGACGAAGTGGGCGAGCACCTCGCCACTGTTGGCCGCGAAAAGGGCACAGTTACGGGCCGCAACCGCCGTTGTGGCTGGTTTGATGCCGTGCTCGTGCGGCAAACCTGCGCCATTAACGGGGTGAACGGCATCGCGTTTACCAAGCTCGATGTGCTTGACGGACTGGAGGAGCTGAAGATTTGTGTGGCCTATGAGCTGGACGGCAAGCGGCTGGATTATCTGCCCACAGCGGCTGACCAGCAAGCGCGGGTTACGCCGGTTTATGAAACTATGAAGGGCTGGTCTGAAAGCACGGTTGGGGCGCGGAGCTGGAATGACCTTCCCGCCGAAGCGATCAAATATGTGCGCCGCGTGGAGGAACTGATTGATTGCCCTGTGGCCATGCTTTCAACCTCGCCGGAGCGCGAAGATACCATTCTGGTAACCGACCCGTTTGAGGACTAGGCGAGCGCGGTGGCGGCGCGGCAAGTCTGCTCTGCTTTGCGATATAGCACGCGCGCCGCGCTGCAACGGGGTTTCTGCTTGGCTAAGCTGCCAAAGGCGCTAAGGGTTGGGCGCGGCGCGAGCGGAGCCTTGCCGCAAACACAATGTTGGCGCGCCGCCACCGTGGCGATGCCGCATTGACGCCCGCATGCAAATGCTTAGGTTGGGCCAAAGTTTAAAAGGATACGTAATGGCACTCTCATATAAATCTCGGCGGCGCTGGTCGTTGTTTATTTTGCTGGTCGGTATGCCGGCCTATATCGGGCTTGTTTGGTGGCTAATGAGCCTGATGGAGCGCCTGCCTTTTTGGGTGGAATTGCCGGTATATATCTTCCTCGGGGTTGCGTGGATACTACCGTTTAAGTTTGTGTTTCTGGGCGTCGGCAAGGCGGACCCCGACGCCGAAGAATGAATTTTTATATGCCTGTTTTGTTGGTTGGCAACGGGCCGGTTGATGCAGGGGATATCCAGCTGGTGCGGCCCTACTACAACCATGTGGTGGCCGCTGATGGAGGCGCCGAAACGGCTTTGGCGCTGGGGCTGGAGCTAGATGCCACGATCGGCGATATGGACTCTAGTAATGCGGACAAAACACCGGAAACCCACGGTGAGATTGTTCACATCGCTGAGCAAAACAGCACTGATTTCGAGAAATGCCTAAGCGTGATACGCGCGCCGCTTATTCTTGGTGTCGGTTTTCTTGGCGGGCGGCTTGACCATGAGTTGGCAGCGTTAAATGCGCTAATAAAAACCTCGCAAACCGTTGTGCTGATTGGCGAGGAGGACCTTGTTTTCAGGCTCCCCGAAGCCGCTAAGCTCACGTTACCTATTGGCACGCGTTTCTCGACATTCCCGATGGGAAATGTTGCTGGGGTTAAAAGCCGCGGGCTGGCTTGGCCGCTTGATGACCTTTCGTTTTCTCCTGATAATGCCATCAGCACCTCTAACCGCACCTCCACTTCCGAGATAGCCCTTAGCAACCCCGGGCAGCCACTGCTTTGCATCCTGCCCCGCATCCACCTATCAGCGACACTTAAGCTCTTTAAATCCTAACCTTTCTGCTGTATTGGCGGACGCTCATCATATGAAAGCCTGATATGCCAAATACGCCTGCGCCTTTAACCCTTTCTGATTATGCCAAAAAACTTGTTGGCCAACGTAGCGGCACTGAGCGGCTCAGCCTTGGGCAGCTTAAAACCGAGGTGCTTTCGGGCCTGACCGTGGCGCTGGCTTTGGTGCCAGAGGCCGTGGCCTTTGCCTTTGTGGCGGGCGTTGACCCGCTGGTGGGGCTTTATGCCGCCTTCATGGTGGGCCTAATTACGGCGCTATTTGGTGGGCGGCCCGGTATGATATCGGGCGCAACTGGCGCACTGGCGGTGGTAATGGTGGCCTTGGTGGCTGACCACGGGGTGCAATACCTGTTTGCGACCGTTGTGCTTATGGGCATTATTCAGCTTTTGGCAGGGGTTTTCCGGCTCGGAAAGTTCATCCGCATGGTGCCGCATCCGGTGATGCTGGGCTTTGTAAACGGCCTCGCGATTGTTATTTTTCTGGCGCAAATGGAGCAGTTTAAAGTGCCCAGTGACGCTGGTGGGCATGAATGGATGTCTGGCTCGATGCTATGGCTAACGCTTGCGTTGGTTGTGGGCACAATGGCTATTATCTGGGTAACCCCGAAGGTCACAAAAGCCATTCCGGCACCGCTGGCGGCCATCGGCATTATTGCGGGCCTCGTGATCGCCTTTGATATTCCGGTACTCAATGTGGGCGACCTTGCCTCTATCAGCGGCGGCCTGCCAGAATTTGCCATCCCCGATGTACCATTCACCTTCGAAACCCTCAAAATCATCTTCCCTTATGCCTTCATTCTGGCCGCCATTGGCCTGATCGAAAGCCTGCTAACGCTGAACCTTGTTGGTTCCATGACCGGCAAAACCGGCGGAGCCTCAAAGGAGAGCTTGGCGCAGGGCGCGGCCAATGTGGTTACTGGTTTTTTTGGCGGCATGGGCGGCTGTGCGATGATCGGGCAATCTATGATCAACGTAAAATCGGGCGGGCGCAGGCGGCTTTCGGGCATTGCGGCGGCGCTGTTTTTGCTGGCGTTTATCCTGTTTGCCAGCTCACTGATTGAACTGATCCCGCTGGCCGCGCTGGTCGGCGTTATGTTTATGGTCGTGATCGGCACCTTTGCGTGGCAGAGCATTGCCGTGCTGCGCCGCGTGCCGCGCTCTGATGCGCTGGTTATTTTGCTGGTAACGGGCGTGACTGTGGCGGAAGACCTCGCGACCGCCGTGATCGTCGGCGTTATTTTCTCAGCGCTGGTGTATTCATGGAACGCGGCTTCGCGCATTCATGCCCGTGCCCGCCCTTCTAAAACCGAAGAAGGTGCGCTGGTTTATGAAATCGAAGGGCCGTTGTTCTTTGGCTCGGCGGGTAGCTTTATTGAGTTGTTTGAGCCTGAAAATGACCCTGAAACCGTTATTCTTGATTTCATGGGCTCGCGCGTGGTGGACCACTCAGCGCTGCAAGCTATTGAGGCCGTGGCTGCCAAATATCAAGCTGCGGGCAAGCGCTTGCAACTCCGCCACCTAACGCCGGATTGCCATAAGCTGCTTAGCAATGCGGGCCAGCTGATGGTCGATACGGAAGACGACCCCCATTACCGCGTGGCGGTGGATTATGACATTAAAACCGGCCGCTTGGGCTCAGACCATTAAGCGCTTACGGAAAGTCGAATTGGCTTATTGGCGGCCCATTGGCCCCCCAGTTAATGCCTCTTGGCCCCTCTGAGGTAAACCAGTGGCATTTCCATAGTCGGATATCCCGCGCGGCGGCGGCGGCGTCATATCCTTGTGCCGCAGCCCCAATGGCCGCTAGCCCCGCAACCGGAAGCCATGTGCCACCACTTGGGGTGGGTAAAGCGGCCCCTTTTGCGTCCATGCAAGCGCCATAAAGATCGTCTGAAACCGAGCACTCAAAAAAATACGGGCTGGGAAGAGGGGGCATTTCTGGCTCCTTGGCAAGTTTTCCTGTTAAGGGTCGCTCGAATGGCATAACAATACAAACAGATAATTACTGTGAGGTGTATCGCGATGGCTGATATAGTTGGGCTAGCGCCGAAAATACTGCTGTCCTTTGTGGCTATCTTTGAGGAGGGCAGCGTTTCTCTTGCGGCTGCAAGGCTGAACATGACCCAGCAAGGGCTAAGCGGAATTCTTTCGCGGTTGCGCGCCCGTTTTAACGATCCCCTTTTTGTGCGCGTGCCGCACGGCATGGCACCGACACCACGGGCAGAGATGCTATATCCAAAAATAAAGCGAGCGGTTGAGGCTTTGGAAGCCCTGATTGAGGATCCGGTTTTTAACCCAGAGAGGATTTCCAAAACCATCTGTATTGCGGCCAGTGATTACGCGGTTTCTGTGATTGTTCAACCGCTTTTTCAGCGGCTTGCGCTCGCCGCGCCGGGCCTTAGGCTTACGGTTATACCGCTTCAGGCAGACAAACTCGTTGAGCAAATGCACGTGGGAATGGTGGATGTTGCGCTGACGGTGCCTGCGTTTTTGCCGCCCAATCTGCACCATCAACACCTATTTTCAGATAGTTATAAATGCACCTTTCGCCAAGGCCACCCCTTGGCGGGGCAGCGCTTAACGCTCAGCTTATTTTGCCAGCAGGCGCACTTGCTGATTGCCCCCAATGGCAAGGATGCCCAAAGTGAAATTGACCAGATATTGGCGGACCACGGCGTGGCGCGTGATGTGCGCTTGGCGCTACCTAGCTTTCTTAATGCGGAAAGCTTTCTGGAAGCCTCAAATCTTGTCGCACTGCTTCCGCAGCGGATATTGCAAAATTCGCAGGCAGATTTGGCGGTGGTTGAGCCGCCGTTCTCCGTTCCCGCGTTTGAAATTGTGAGCGCTTGGCCGCCTCGCGTGCACGCTGACCCAACCAACATTTGGCTCCGAAACCAATTACAGGCGCTGAACACCTAAAGTGGCTTGAGGCAAATTCCAGCTATCTGATCCGCTAATCGCCTTCGATGATATCATCGAGGCGCCTGTAGTCTTCGTCGCGGTAGGATTGGATAACGCTGCTAACTTCGTCAGCGCTGATATCCATTGAGGCCAGCACAATGCTCCCGAGCTGCAAACTGGATTCGGCCGCTTCGGAAACCACCTCGCTGGCGCCCGCTTTTTCCAGCGTTTCCATATGCCGCCGGTCTCTGGCGCGCACATAAATCGGCAGGTCGGGGTAGGCTTTGCGTAGCGAACTCACAACGTGGCTGGCGGTTGCGGGGGTGTCTAGCGTAATAACGGCGGTGCGGGCTTGGTCGGCCCCCGCGGCTTTGAGCACCCCAATCTGGTTGGCATCGCCATAAAAAACCGACATGCCCTTGGCACGGCAGGCCGCCACGCGGCTTTGGTTCATATCTAGCGCCACATAAGAAAGCCCAGCCTCGGAAAGCACCCGCGCCACGGTTTGCCCTACGCGGCCAAATCCGGCGATCAGCACGGGGCGGTCGGTATCTGAAAGCGCGGGGTCTATGGGGTTTTGGTTGCGGGCTTGCAGCCAGCAGGCCAGCTTTTTGCCGAGGAAAAACATCAGCGGTGTGGCCACCATGGTGAGGGTAATCACTGCCATCAAAATTTGCGCCACATGCGCGGGCAAGAGCCCCAGCGTAAGCGCCGCGCCAAACAGCACAAAGCCAAACTCGCCGCCTTGGGAAAGGGCAAAACCAGTGCGCAGGGCGGTTTCGATGGGTAGGCCAATAATGCGGCAAAGCAGGGCGGTGATGATGGTTTTACCCGCCATCAGCGCAACGATTATCAGCGCTATGGTGGCAAATTGCTCAAGGATGAAGCCAAGGTCGATCGCCATGCCGATGGTCATAAAAAACAGCCCAAGCAGGAGGCCGCGAAAAGGTTTAATATCGGCCTCTATTTGGTGGCGAAACTCGGTTTCGGCCAGCAATAGCCCCGCCAGCAAGGCCCCCAGCTCCATGGATAGCCCCGCTAAGCTCATCAGCCAGCCGGTGCCAAGGATCATTAAAAGCGTGGTGGCCACAAAAAGCTCGGTGCTGCGCATGGCGGAAATCATCCGGTAGAGCGGCGTGAGTAGATAGCGGCCAAAAAGGATGACCACAAGCAGCGCGCTGCCGCCTTTGAGCAGGGCCGTACCAAAGGCCTCGACAAAAGAGGCCCCGTCTGTGCCCAGAAGGGTGACAAATATTAAAAGCGGCACCACGGCAAAATCTTGCAGCAGTAAAATGGCGAAAGTATTCAGGCCAAAAGGCGTGGCACGCTCGCCGCGCTCCGTGAGGAGTTGCAGCACAAAGGCGGTGGACGAAAGCGCCAGCCCCGGCCCGATAATTGCTGCCGCCCCCAGCCCCAACCCAAGCTGCCACACCACGCCGCCAATCAGCAATCCGGTAATGCCAACTTGCAGTGACCCCAGCCCAAACACCCGCTTGCCCATCGTGCGCAACCGGCTAAACGAAAGCTCCAGCCCGATCATAAATAGCAAAAACACCACGCCGAACTCGGCCAAGGTGTGCAGCGCATCGGAATCAGCAACCAGCCCAAAGGCATTTGGGCCGATCAGAATGCCGGCAAACAGGTAGCCAAGAATAGGGCTGGAATGAAACCGTAAAAATATCGGCACGACGACGATGGCCGAGAGCAAAAAGATCAACGTATCGATCATGAATAAGGATTGGTCCAAACTTCACCCTTTGGTATCGCCAGAAAATGCAGCGCAAAGATAGCCGATTCAAGGGCGCGGCTTCAATAGATATTTGGCCGCATAGAGGCCAGTGCAGCATGGGTTTATCAGGTGCTATGCGCCTTAAAACATGATCCTAATCATATCCGTTTCAGTGCGTATTGCTTATACGGCCTAAAAGGGGCAAAATTGCCTGCGATAGGAAAGCCATAAAATGAAAAAGATTTTTGCTATTTTGGGTATACTCGTGCTGGCCGCTGCGGCATTTGTGGCGTTCAAAATGTTCCAGCCCATTCCGGATGATCTGGACCTTGCCACAACGCGGGCAACGGATAACGGGCATTTTATGGTGACGGTTTCACCAGAAAATGCCGCCTATCAGCGCAACACCCTTCACACATGGATAGTGGAAATTACCACGCCTGACGGCGCGCCGATTGAGGGGGGCGAGATCTTGATAGACGGCGGCATGCCCCAGCACGGCCACGGCCTGCCAACCAACCCGTTGATGACCGAAACCCTTGGGGAAGGGCGCTATAAAATCGAAGGCGTGCGCTTTAATATGCGGGGCTGGTGGGAGCTTAAGCTCGCCATTGTTGCGGGAGAAATCAGCGACAATATTACCTTTAATCTGGTGATGAAGTGATAAGGCCGCTGGCGCTTGGCGCGGTTATTGGCCTTGCGGTTAGCGGGGCCATGGCTACATATTTTTACCTGCAAAGCAATGGCTTGAACGAGGCAGAGCTGGAAACGGCGCGCACGTTGAGCCTCGCGACCTTGCGGGCTGTTCCGGCTGACCCCAGCAATATGGTGGCAGATAATCCGGCGGCGATAGCGCTTGGGGAGGCGCTGTTTAACGAGGTGGGCCTTTCAGCCAATGGTGCGGTTTCTTGCGCCACCTGCCACGTGGAAAGCCGCCAGTTTCAAGATGATCTGGCGCTTTCAAAAGGCATAGGCACCACGAGCCGCCGCGCCATGCCTTTGCGCGGCGTGGGCCATGCTTTGTGGCTGTTTTGGGATGGCCGGAAGGACTCGCTTTGGGCGCAGGCCCTTGGGCCGCTGGAAAGTGCGGTGGAGCACGGCTTTACCCGCAGCGAAGTCGCGGGTTATATTGCGGCGCATTACCGAGAACCCTACGAGAACCTGTTTGGCCCGCTGCCTGCCCAAAATACCAACCCCGCCAGCCCGCTTGGCACGGCGGCCCAGCAGGCCGCTTGGGCTGCGCTGAGCGCAGAACAACAAGACCAGATCAACCGCATTTTTGCCAACACCGGCAAAGCCATCGCTGCCTTTGAGCGCACGCTATTGCCGCTTGAAAACCGGTTTGACCGCTATGTGAGCGCGCTATTGGCAGGGCAGGCGCCGACCGGAGAGGCCGCCCTCACGCAGCTAGAAATTGATGGGTTCAAAATATTTGCCGGCAAAGGCGCTTGTGTGAATTGCCATAACGGCCCGCGCCTCACCGACGAGTTTTTCCATAACACGGGCGTAGCCAGTCCGCAGAACCCCGTGGTCGATTTTGGCCGTTTGGAGGCGCTCGCGCAAGTTGAGGCCGACGAGTTTAACTGCCTTGGCCCCTATAGTGACGCCGCGCCCGCCCAATGTGGCACTCTGCGCTTTATGTCACGCGGTGAGCATTTGTTTGAGCGCGCTTTCAAATCCCCCAGCCTGCGCGGTGTGGCCGATCGCCCGCCTTATATGCATGCTGGCCAGCTTGCCACGCTGCCCTTGGTTATCGAGCACTATAACCGCGCCATGCCCTCTATCAGTGGCCACACCGAGCTGGAACCGCTGGGGCTAACCACTGAAGAAAAAGCAGCCTTGCTCGCGTTTTTGAAAGTGCTGTGAGCACAGCGCTAGCACGAATAACAGCCGCCTGGCCTCACCATTATGCATGGCAAGCATAATTAACCCTAGCCTCTCAAAGAGAAACGGGGTTAGGATAAGAACCGAAAATCAGGGTATCCATGGCCGCATTTTGGCAGGGTTGGGCCGCAAGCACGTATTGGGGTGAAAAATGCACGAGCCGTTCAGGTTATACTCAACTGAAATAGACCGTGACCCTTTCCCCGCCTACAAAACATTGCGAGACGATTTTCCCTGCTATTGGAGCGAAGACGCGCAAACGTGGGTTCTCACCCGCTATAAAGATGTGCAGGCCGCCGCTATGGATTGGGAAACTTTTTCCTCTACCCAAGGCAATTTGGTAGACGAAATTCCGGGCCGCGCTGGCGGCACCCTCGGTTCTATCGACCCCCCGCGCCATGACCGGCTGCGCGCTTTGGCGCAGGCTGCGTTTGCCAAAAAGAACCTAGAGCATTTGGCGGCTCCGGCTGCGCGCAGTGCTGCGCGGGCCGTTATGGCTGTTAAAACCCGTGATAGCTTTGATTTTGTCTCTGAGGTGTCCAGCGTTGTTACGGTCGAAACGCTGTTTGAAATGCTGGGGCTGGCGCCGCGTGATCCTTCAGAGGTTAGGGCGCAGGTTGTGCTGTCTGTATCCTCTGACAAGGCCAATAAAGGCCGGAATGATGCGCAGAATGCGGCCTTTGCTTCGCTGACGGCTTACATTGCAGATGAGGTGGAAAAGCGCCGCAAAATGCCGGCGGATGACCTGATAACCCGCTTGGCAGAGGCCGAGATTGACGGCGATAAACTGAGCGACCGCGAGGTTATTTTAACCACCAGCATGTTTGTGGTGGCGGGTGTGGAATCCCTTTCCAGCTTTATGACCATCTTGGCACATAATTTAGCAAGCCATCCTGAGGCGCGGCGACGCGTGGCCAATGATCTTTCATTGTTGCCACAGGCGATCGAGGAGTCGCTTCGGTTTAACACCTCGGCGCAGCGCTTTAAGCGGGTGCTCACGCGTGATCTAACGCTGCACGGGCAGGTTATGAAAGCTGGAGACAAGGTTATTCTGGCGTATGGCGCGGCTAATCGCGACGAACGCAAATTCCCCGATGCCGAGGTTTACGACCTCGACCGCAAGCCCAGAAACCACCTTGGTTTTGGCGCGGGCAAACATTTTTGCATCGGTAATGCGCTTGCGCGCCTCATCACCCAAACCACGATGACCAAATTCCTAACGGAAATCCCGGACTTTTCTTTGGCGACTGATAGCTTTGACTGGGTGCCCTCGTCAAATTTCCGAAGCCCCGTGACATTGCCGCTACGGCGCGGGTAATAGAGCATGGCCAGTGCAGGCGGGGATAGCGATGTATGGGGTCAGGTTTGCCCCGAAAGGTTACATCTCAAGTGACATCAGCACGCCATCTCACACAGGTAGACTCTGAAAGTCTGAGGTGTGGCGATGAACAACTCAGACAATAGATTCAATGAGCTATACTGTGCGTCCTTGAGTACGCGAAGATCCTGTTGACGTTTTGGCGGGCATAGATTCTGTTTCTGATATGATCCGTCCTAATTTTCTTTCCCGTGAAGACCGCCTCGAACTCTTGGCCTGTGTGA
>WTAL01000164.1 GCA_013139635.1 Paracoccaceae bacterium | reverse complement strand
GGAACCAGACGCGGAGCTCTTTGCTGTGCATCACTTCTGGTGCGTTTTCTGGCACGGGGTCGGGCGTGCCGTCGGGCACGGCGTCCATCAGCTTGCGGGTGTAGGCGTGGGCGGGGTTGGCGAAAATCTCGGCGGTGTTGCCGTGCTCAACCACCTCGCCTTCTTTCA
This sequence comes from Paracoccaceae bacterium, assembly GCA_013139635.1. Taxonomy (GTDB): domain Bacteria; phylum Pseudomonadota; class Alphaproteobacteria; order Rhodobacterales; family Rhodobacteraceae; genus UBA3077. Next base: position 12,657 of record WTAL01000164.1, on the reverse strand, counting down.
TCACGTAGGTGCGGTCAGCTATGTGGCGGACGATGCCTAGATCATGGGTGATGAAGAGGATGGCGAGGCCTTCCTCGCGCTGAATATCAGCCAGAAGCTCAAGGATTTGGGCTTGGATGGTGACGTCTAGCGCGGTGGTTGGCTCGTCGGCGATCAGCAGTTTGGGGCGGTTGGCAAGGGCCATGGCTATCATTACGCGCTGGCGCTGGCCGCCGGAAAGCTGGTGCGGGTAGGAGGGCAGGCGGGCCTCGGCATCGGGGATACCGACCTTGTGCAGCAGCTCTAGGATGCGGGCGCGCTCTTGGTTTCGGGGCATCGGGTGATGCAGGGAAATGGCTTCGCGCATTTGCTTTTCAATGGTGTGCAGCGGGTTGAGCGAGGTCATAGGCTCTTGAAATATGAAGCTGATTTCGTTGCCACGGATTTTTCGTAGGGCTTTGGCGGGGGCGTTTAGAAGGTCTTCACCTTCGAATTTAACCGCGCCGGAGATGTGGGTGCCATCGGGCAGGAGGGAAACGGTGGCGAGGGCGGTGACGGACTTGCCGGAGCCACTTTCGCCGACGATGGCCACGGTTTCTCCGGCGGAAATTTCGAGGGTTACGTTTTTTACGGCGGGCATGGCGCCGAAGGACACATTAAGGCCGGAGATTTGCAGGAGGGCGCTCATGAGAACACCTTGCGGGGATCGAATGCGTCTCGGATGCCTTCAAAAATGAAAACGAGGAGGGAGGTCATGGTGACGATGGTGAAGAAAGCCGCGCCCGCGAGCCATGGGGAGGTTATGTGGGCTTTGGCTTGCAGGGCCAGCTCACCCAAGGAGGGGTAGGAGCCGGGGAGGCCGTAGCCCAGAAAATCAAGCGTGGTGAGGGAGCCGATGGCGCCGATGATCATGAAGGGCATGATGGTGAGGGTGGCGACCATGGCATTGGGGAGGACGTGGCGGAACATGATGGTGCGGTCGCGCACACCAAGGGCTTTGGCGGCGCGGACGTATTCAAAATTGCGGGCGCGGAAAAATTCGGCGCGCACTACGTTATCGAGGGCGTTCCAGCCGAACAGGACGAGAATGCCGACGAATAACCAGAAGTTCATGGTGAAAATGGCGGCGATGATGATGATCAGGTAGAGCATGTTGAGGGAGCCCCAGATTTCGGTGAAACGCTGAAATAACAGGTCTACCCAGCCGCCGTAGTAGCCTTGGAGTGCGCCAGCTAAGATGCCGAGGGCGGCGCTGGGGATGGTGACGGCGAAGGCGAAGAGGATGGAAATACGGAAGCCGTAGATGATGCGGGCACCTACGTCGCGGGCTTGGTCATCGGTGCCGAGCCAGTGGTAGGTGTCTGGGACGCCGGGGGCGGTTTTTACGTTTGAGGTGTCAACGGTGTTGAAGCTGTAGGGGATGAGGGGCCAGAGGATCCAGCCGGTGTGCTCGGCGGATTCTAGCACGGTTTCGGGGGCGTCAAAGCAGGACTCTAGGCCGCCGGTGACGATCAGGCATTGCATGTCGGGGTCTTTATATTGCGCTTCGGTTTGGAAATCACCGCCGAACTGGGCGTCTGTGTAGGTGTTTAGGAAGGGGCTGTAGAGCTCGCCTTGGTAGGAAACTATGAGGGGGCGGTCATTGGCGATGAGCTCGGCAAAGAGCGACAGGCCAAAGAGGATGACGAATATCCGCAGGCTCCAGAGGGCGCGGGTATTGGCGCGAAAATTGCTGAGGCGGCGGCGGTTGAGGGGGGAAAGGTTCATACGCGGCGGCTCTCGAAATCTATGCGGGGGTCTATCCACACAAACGTGAGGTCGGAGATGATTTTGACGACGAGGCCAATAAGCGTGAAGAAATACATGGTGGCGAACATGATGGGGTAGTCGCGGGCGACCACGGCCTCAAAGCCCATGCGGCCTAGGCCGTCGAGCGAGAAGATGGTTTCGATGATCAGGGAGCCAGCGAAAAACACCGAGATGAATAGGCCGGGGAATCCGGCGACAACGATCAGCATGGCATTGCGGAAAATGTGGCCATAAAGCACGCGGCGCTCGGTGGCACCTTTGGCGCGGGCAGTTACTACGTATTGCTTTTTTATTTCGTCAAGGAAGGAGTTTTTTGTGAGGAGGGCGAGGGTGGTGAAGCTGCCGACGGACATGGCGAGGACAGGGAGGGTTATATGCCAGAAGTAATCTTTGATTTGGCCGAAAAGCGAGAGCTCGTCGAAATTGGTGGAGGTGAGGCCTCGGAGCGGGAACCATTGCCAGAAGGAACCTCCGGCGAAGAGGACGACCAGCACGATGGCGATGAGGAAAGAGGGGATTGAGGAGGTGACGATCAGGATGGTGGTGGACCATGTGTCAAACGGGGAGCCATCGCGCACGGCTTTGCGGATGCCAAGCGGGATGGACACGATATAGGTGATGAGGGTGGCCCAGAGGCCGATGGTGATGGAGACGGGGAGCTTCTCGATGATGAGGTCAACCACGGAGATTGAGCGGAAATAGCTCTCGCCGAAATCAAACAGGAGGTAGCTTTTCATCATGATCCAGAAGCGCTCTGTGACAGGTTTATCAAAGCCGTATTGCGCTTCTAGGTCTTTTATGAAGTCCTCGGAGAGGCCAACGCGGCCTTTATAGCCACTGTCTTCATCTGTCACCGCAATGCCGGCGTCACCCGCCGAGCCGCCGAGGGCGTCAAAGCCCGCGCCTAGGTTTTCGAGCTTGGCAATGGCTTGCTCAACCGGACCACCGGGGATGAATTGGATGATGGCGAAGTTGATTAGCATAATCCCGAACAGGGTCGGGATTATGAGCAGCAAACGCCGGAAGATATAGGCGGCCATGGGTTAAAGCGCGCCCTCGGCTTCAAGCTTGGCGGCCTTTTCGGCGTCCCACCACCAATAGCTGCTGGCACCCAGCGCGAAGGGGGAGAGGGCGGGGTCTGGGTAGCTGTAAACATCCCAATAGGCCACGGTGTGAACGTCTTTGAACCATTGCGGCACCCAGATGTGCATGGCGCGGAGGGCGCGATCAAGCGCGCGGGTGTTTAGGTTTAGGTCGTCACGGGTTTGGGAGGTGATGATGCGCTCAACGAGGGCATCAATGGCGGGGTTTTCTAGGCCCGCACGGTTGCGTGACGGCACATTGGCGTTTTCAGAGCCATAGGTTTGGCGCAGGCCAAGGCCGGGGGTGATGGAATTGCCGTAGGTGCTTATCATGATATCAAACTCACGGGCGCGGGTGCGCTCGGTGTATTGGGCGCTGTCTACACGGTTGTTGTTGGCCTCAATGCCGAGGCGCTCAAGGTTCTCAAGGTAGGGGTTGATGATGCGGTCAAACAGGGGGGAGTAGTTGAGGAACTCAATGGTGAGCTGCTCGCCTGCCGCATTTTTGCGCACGCCGTCTTGGATGGTCCAGCCGGCGTCATCCAGCAGCTTGCCAGCGGCGCGGATCACGGAACGGTCGATCTGGTTTTCGCCGGAAACAGGGGGAGAATAGGCTTCTTCGGTGAAGACGGAGGCTGGGAGATCGGCGGCGTATGGCTCAAGAATGGCGCGCTCGTCGTCGGGGATCATGCCTTGGGCTTCAAGATCTGAGTTTTTGAAAAAGCTGTCTACGCGGGCGTAGAGGCCGAAAAACAGGGTTTTGTTGGACCACTCGAAATTAAACGCCATGCCGATGGCTTCGCGGACCCTCGGGTCTTCGAACTTTTCGCGGTGGAGATTGAAGAAGAAGCCTTGGGCTGAGCCGATATTGCCGTTTACCAGTTCCTCTTTCGCCACATAGCCGCTTTCGACCGCGGGGAAGGTATAATTTTGCGCCCATGCTTGCGAGGAATTCTCGGTGCGGAACAAGTATTCGCCTGCCTTGAAGCCTTCAAACGCGGCTGTTGGGTCGGCGTAATACTCAAAGCGGATGCGCTCGAAGTTGTTGTTGCCTACGTTGATCGGCAGGTCAGCGGCCCAATAATCTGGGTTATACACATAAACAAGTTGCTTGCCGACATCCATGCTTTCCAACACGTAAGGGCCAGTGCCCATAAGCGGGTCGAGCGTGGATTCGGCGAAATCACGGTCAGCGAATTGCGCCTCGGAGAGTACGGGGGCACCAGCGGCTAGTAGCAGGTTGGTGTTGTCTTCTGAGGGCGCGAGGAAGGTGAATTTCACTTGGTGGTCGCCAATGGCCTCTACTGAGGCAATTTCAGCTTCCATAATGGCGCGGTAGCTGGGGATACCTTTTTCGAGGAATGTGTAGTGGGTGAAGACCACGTCAGAGGCCATAACGGGGGTGCCATCGGAGAACTTTGCCTCGGGGCGGAGGTTGAAAATGGCCCATGAACGGTCCGCGGGGTATTCAACACTTTCGGCGATTAGGCCGTATACCGAATCTGGCTCGTCGGCATTGCCTGCCATTAGGGATTCGATGAAAACCGAGGAACTGCCCGCGGCGCTGCCTTTGGTAATATATGGGTTCATAGAATCAAAGGTGCCAAAAGCCCATGTGGAATATTCGCCGCCGAACGGGGCGTTGGGGTTTACGTAATCAAAATAGGGGTAGTCCGCGGGGTATTTAAGCTCGCCAAATTGGGAAAGGCCGTGGGAGGTGGTGGTATCTTGTGCGCGGGTAAGGCCTGCCATCAGCGTAAGCGCGGCGGCGAGGAAGAGCACGCCGAATACTCTCCAGAGGGGCACCTCTGTGCGGGCAATGGCGCGGGCTTTGCTTTGTGAGCGGCTGATCATGATACGTCTCCAAATTACTTTGGAAATATCGTAGCGGTTAAACCCGCCAGTGCAAGACGCGATTATGTGAACGCGGCGTTAAACAGCAAAAAGCCGCGCTCTTTTGGCAAGAGCGCGGCTTTTCTGGATTGAGTTGGTTTAGTTTAGGGAAGAAAGATAAGCCACGATATTGGCGCGATCTTTTTCCTTAGACAGGCCAGCAAAGCTCATCGAAGTGCCCGGGGCATAATCAGAAGGCTTGGTCAGGAATTCGTTGAGGGCTTCAACGGTCCATGTGCCGCCAAGGCCAGCAACGGTATCGGAATAGCCAAACGCCTCACCGCCCTGTGCGCGGTCAACCACGCCAAACAGCGACGGGCCAACTTTGTTAACGCCGGCATCTACCGAGTGGCAGGCTTTGCATTTGTTAAATACGCGGGCGCCTGCGCCGGCGTCAGCCGTGGCCAGAACTTCGGCAAATGGCACAACGACCACTTCTTCGGCAGGGCCTTCATCAGCAACGGCAATGGTATAGCCTTGCTCGTGGTGGCCGCCATGCGGGAAGTAATACATGCCCGCGCCCATTTTCAGCAGCAAGAGCACCAGCAGCGCGCCTGAAAGGCCGCCAACAACTTTTGTGATTTCCATTGTGTTCATCGGATGAAATACCTTACTTTTGCTTGGGTCGCGCCCATCGTGATTTGCTCCAAGGGGTTTTAGCCGTATCTTTAGGGCGAAATCAAGGTGTAGATAGCGCGACTAAACGACCAATTTGGGTGAAAAACGTTATGAATCAAATAATTTCCTTTCAGGGTGAGCTTGGCGCCTATTCCCATCAGGCCTGTGTGGAGGTGTTTCCGGGGGATACACCGCTGCCTTGCCATTCGTTTGAAGGCGCGATTGCGGCCGTAAACGAAGGCCGCGCTGATTTGGCGATGCTGCCGGTGGAAAACTCGACCTATGGCCGCGTGGCGGATATTCATGCGCTTTTGCCCGAATCGGGGCTGCACATTATTGGCGAGCATTTTGTGCGGGTGCATGTGAACCTTTTTGGGGTGAAGGGCGCGAAGCTGGCGGATATTAAGTCAGCCATGAGCCACACCGTGCTGCTGGGGCAAAGCCGTGGTTTTCTGGCTGAGCACAGCATAAAGCCGGTGGTGGGGGCGGATACGGCTGGCTCGGCCAAACATGTGGCCGAGGCGGGGGATGCGAGCATGGGCGCGCTGTCGTCAGAGCTGGCTGGTGCGCTTTACGGGCTGGATATGTTGGCGCGGCATATCGAGGATAACGCCCATAACACCACGCGGTTTTTGGTTACGGCACCCAAGCCGGTCACGGTTGCGCGGGCAGGCAAGATGATGACGACGCTGATTTTCGAGGTCCGCAATATACCTTCGGCGCTGTATAAAGCCATGGGCGGTTTTGCCACGAATGGCGTGAATATGGTGAAGCTGGAAAGCTATATGCTGAATGGCAGCTTTAACGCTACGCAGTTTTATGCCGATATTGAGGGTCACCCAGAAGATGCCGCCGTAAAGCGGGCTTTGGAAGAGCTGGCATACTTTACGACGCTGACACGGATATTGGGCACATACCCTGAATCAAAGTTTCGTGAGACGTTAACGTAAAGCAATTCCCTCTAACCAGGCTCTCCCGCCCGTCGGGCCCCGTTTTGCTGCGCAAAACGAACCCTCCCGTTGGGGGTGGCCTCGCCTTCGGCTCGGTGCGGCGCGTCAACCGTTGAGTTGCTTGGCGAGACTGCGCGCGCGCCGCGCTGCAACGTTTTCGCTTGTGGCAGGGGAAGTTGAGTATTTATAAAAGAGTGAAATTAGGTCTAAATTGTAGAAATACCCTAGGGGAATCTTCTTTGATGCGATGGGGCAGAGCGCCCCTTTACCAGCTCAGCACAGGCACCTGACTCGCCGCGCGGCGCGAGTACGCCCTTGCCTCAAGCACTATGATTGGCGCGCCGCAACCGAGCGCAGCGAGGCTCGGTCCGGTGCGGAGCACCGGAAATATATCGGCAACAGCCAAGTGGCCACGGTCTTCCCTTACCGTTCCGCCTGATAAGCAGCTTCCATCCGTTTACCCATAGCGTCAAAATCCAGTTGCATAGATTTCACGATCCGCGCGCGGGCCAGTTGGATGGTTTGCAAGATCAGCTTACCGGTGATCGACTGCGCCTTGGCATTCAGGCTAAACGTAAATTCGGTAATCTCATCTCCGGCGGCTGTAAAGGCAAACCGCGCCTCCACGTCATACTTTTCAGATTTATTCCCCAGCACCATGGTGCCCGGGTCTTCCAGCTCCAGCAATTGCAGCGAAAACCGCCGTGGTCGGCCCTGAAATTCTGCCGCTGTGCGCCAGCGAGCACCGATCTCGGGCGCTTTAATATCATTGCGCGGCTCAAATGGCGCAAGGTTGCCAAAACCTTCTTTTTCAAAGCGCTCAAAATCAGTCGCACGGTCAAAGGCAAAACCTTGCGGGACGTTGATTGTATTGCTGTAGGACAGTTCCATCTTAAACCCTTAAGTCGTTTTTACCGCTTATATACAATCTGCTAGCCATCTATCCAGCAAATTCCGCGCAATCGCGCCTTTGCGGGCGGGCAGGAAGCTTGGGTCGCTGCCATCAAGCGTTTCCATTACCCGCTCACGGCTCACCCATTGCGCCGCCTCCAGCTCTACCGGATCGAGGTTAATGCTTTCTGAAAGCGCTTCGGCATGGCAGCCGATCATCAGCGAGCTGGGGAAGGGCCACGGTTGGTCATCCAGCACTTTGACCTTGCCGATTTTCACCCCCGTTTCCTCCAGCACCTCGCGGCGCACGGCCTCGGCAATGGTTTCACCGGGTTCCATAAAGCCCGCCAGCAGGGAAAACATGCCCTCGGGCCAACCATGCGAGCGGCCAAGCAGGGTTTGGTTGCCACGGGTTACCAACATGATCACCACCGGCTCAATATGCGGGAAACCCATGCGGCCGCAACTGGGGCATTTGCGGTGCCAGCCGGTATGCGTGAGCTTGGTTTTGCTGCCACAATAGCCGCAGTAGCGGTGGGAATTATGCCAGTGCAGTAGCGATTTTGCGGTGGCAGCATCGCCAAGGCTGGCATTGGGCAGGTTGAAAAACAAGCTGCGAAAATCGCGGAAAGTGCCGCTGAGGGCTGGGTGCTTGGCCTCGCTTACCTCAAACTGGCCCTCGTTGCTGCCAGCCTCCTCCCAGTCGGGAAACTCGACGGCATAGCGAGGCTCGCCATCAAGAAGGCCGAGAAACAGCGGGTCTCCGCGCGGGCTGGCCTTTTCAGCCTCTGATTTCGTAAGCCACGCGATTTCGGGCGCATCGCTTACCAGCACGTTGCCGCGCCACATGGCCATAAAGCGGGCCTCAGCAGAGGCTTGCATGGTGGCTTGAGCGGGGTCGTCATTGCGCAAATGGGCGGCGCGATCAATCGCGCCGTTGCCGAATAGGATGGGGCTAAGCATTGGGGAGGGTCACCTGAAACGGGGTTTCGAAAAAGTGCTCATCTAAGTTGTTGCCCTCACCGATGCGGTCAACAATCAGGAAGGGCTGTGGGGCATTCAGCGGGGTCAGCACGCCGTGCCATGTGCCTTTGTGGTAGTTTACGCCCTGCGTGCCATCGGTGATAAACGCTTTTGGCGTAGCTTCGGGGCCAGCGGACACCACCACCAAAAAGGGCGCATCATTCAGCGGCATAAACATTTGGCTGCCAAGTGGGTGGCGCTCGATCATGGTGAGATTCAGGGGCAGCGCATAGGGCGTGCCTTGGGCGAGGCTGATGCCCGCTTTACCCGTGCCAAAATCGGTATTCGCGAGGTCATGAAAGCGGCCACATTTTCCGGCATTGATGTAAAAGTCGGGGTCTCCCACCGCAGAAATTACATCACCGTAGGGCGCAAACATCTCGGCGCTAAGCGGCATTGCGATGATCATTTAACCACAGGCCCCAGCTTGGGGTGGCGGTTAACGTCTTTATAAAGCAGGTAGCGAAAGGGCGCTGGCCCGGCCGCATAGCAGCCTTGCGGGCAAAAGGCGCGCAGCCACATGAAATCACCGGCCTCAACCTCGACCCAATCATCATTGAGGCGATAAACGGCTTTGCCTTCAAGCACATAGAGGCCGTGCTCCATCACGTGAGTTTCGGCAAAAGGGATGATGCCACCGGGCTGGAAGGTGACGATATTGACGTGCATATCGTGGCGCAGATCAGACGGATCTGCAAAGCGCGTGGTGGCCCATGCGCCGTTGGTATCTGGCATTTCGGTGGCGGGGGTTTCGGCGTCGGAGGTCACAAAGGCGTCGGGGGTGTCAATGCCGTCTATCGCCTCATAGGTTTTACGAATCCAGTGGAATGTGGTGGTGGCGTCGGTGCCATTCAGCACCTGCCATTTGGCGCCCGCCGGAATATAGGCATAGCTGCCGGTTTCCATGGCGTGGGTTTGGCCATTAATTGTGAGGGTAAAGCCGCCATCGGTGACAAAAAGCACGGCTTGCGCACTCGCCTCCGGCTCGGGGCTTTCTGAGCCACCGTTGGGGGACACCTCAACGATATACTGCGCGAAGGTCTCGGCAAAGCCAGACATTGGCCGCGCAAGTATCCATGCCCGCGTGCCCTGCCAAAATGGCAGGTTGGAGGTAACAATATCGCTCATTACGCCGCGCGGAATTAGCGCATAGGCGTCTTTAAAAACGGCGCGGTCGGTCATCATCGCGGTTTGCGACGGCAGCCCGCCTTTAGGGGAATAGTATTTTGACATGATGTGTTTTCTTTTTTGGGATTTCGCTAGCTTAACCGAGGTGAATGTGAGCTTCAACGCCTTAGTTTGACAGGTCTCATTGGCGGCGGTAACGTTTGGTTTTTTATTTATTATATTGGAGAAAGCTATTTCTATTTGGACATTGATGACAACTTTACGGCGGGTGCATGATGCCCATGGCCAATTCAAAGATATTCAAGGGCGCGTGGAGATCCTCCTTCGGGCGAGAGCGATTAACTTTCGCGACCCTGATGACTGGGATGTATTTGGTTTACGCGACCCGCAACTATCCCGGATTGCAGATCGCTTAAACCGCATGAAATCCATGACGCGAGGATTGGGCCGCGCCGAGGGCAATGTTGTGAACCATAGCAGTGATCTAAGCCGAATGTTCTTGGCATGGTCACGGCTTCATGTGGAGCAAGGCGAGGCGGCGAGGCCAACGCGAAACGCCAAAGCCGAGTTCCTTGTTACGCTTATAAACTGGCAAGGCGAAATTACGGGTGCGCGCCGAGAAATCGCGACATCGCGGCGGGAGATACGCAGGCAACGCGGATATTATCAACGAATTGAGACCGCATTTCGTGAGTTGGCCAGCATCGCAACGCGGGCAATTTCTATCGGGTTAAGCAGCGCCCATCAAGCGCAAGCTTATGCTTTTTTGGTGCAATTTACCAACATTCATCGCCGTGCACGGGATGTTGCGGGTAATTACGACCGAGGATTGGCCGCCATTTCAACTTGGCAGCAAAGCGTAACCTTTGCTGACCGGGATCTTCAGGTTTGGAACAACTGGATGCGAAACTCACGGGCAATGAACCGCAGCCTAACGGAGCAGCGGGCTCCGAACTAGGGCGAAGCCGGGTGGTTGGCGTGCCAATGCTTGGCGATTTCATCACGGCGGGCGACCCAGACATGGTCGTGCGTCTCAACATATTTCAGGAAGCGCTTAAGTGCTTGAATGCGGCCTGGGCGGCCAAGGATGCGGGCGTGCATGCCTATGGATAGCATTTTGGGCGCGGTTTCGCCTTCCTCGTAGAGGGCATCGAACGCATCTTTGAGGTAGGTGTAGAACTGGTCGCCGCAGTTAAAACCCTGCGCGCTGGCGAAGCGCATATCGTTGGTATCGAGCGTGTAGGGGACGACAAGGTGGTTTGGCTCATAGCGGCTCCAGAAGGGGAGATCGTCGGAATAATCGTCGGCGTCATAGAGGAAACCGCCGTATTCAGACACCAGCTTGCGGGTGTTGGCCGAGGTGCGGCCGGTATACCAGCCAAGGGGGCGCTCACCAGTGACGCGGGTTAGAGTTTCCATGGCTTCTTGCATATGCTGGCGCTCGGTTTCCATGGAAACACCGTGGTAATTGATCCAACGGAGGCCGTGGGACGCGATCTCGTGACCGTCTTTTAGGGCGCGCTCGATGATCGTTGGTGTGCGCTCGGCGGCCATGGCGACGGCGAAAATGGTGAGGGGCAGGCCGTGGGCTTTGAACAGGTCAAATATACGCCATGCACCGGCGCGAGGGCCATATTCATACAGGCTTTCCATAGACATATGGCGGGCGTGCTCAAAGGGGGCGGCACCGATGATTTCGCTGAGGAAGGTTTCGGAGGCGTTATCTCCGTGGAGCACACAATTCTCGCCGCCTTCCTCGATGTTGAGGACAAATTGCAGGGCGATGCGGGCGTTACCCGGCCAACTAGCGTGGGGCGGCTGGCCTTTATAGCCAGCGAGGTCGCGGGGGTAGTCTGTGCTCATGATTTTGCTCGTGGGGTTGGTTCGCGTTAGTTTTTGGGAAACTGGGGGGAAAGGCAAGGGGAAAATTCGTGGGCGTGCAGCTTCTGCAAAGGTCAAGCTTCCGGCGTAACTTACGGATGCAAAAAGAAACCCATTTTGCGTTGACGAAGTTGCCCTTTCCTCAATAGGAGCTAGAATTATTGAATAATGCAAAAAATAATATTGGATCGCTTTCAACATGATAATAAAAAAATGAACGAGATTTAATCTGGAGCCAGTGCTCAAAAGGTTATCCGAATCTCGGACTGTAAATCAGGATGGTTCAACTTCTTGGCCAATTATGACTATGGATACATACGAAAGCTATTTTCGGACCGCTTTGTATGCCGAAGGAAAGTCGGGGGCTTTTATCGGGCGTGTAGTTCGGAAGGCAATGTCGGTAGCGCAGGTGCTTGACGAAGCAGAGTTTATAAAACAGGCTAGCAAAATTGCCAATCGACTGGACCTCACTGAAAAGAAATCGATGAAAGTCGTGTTTCCGATTTAGGCTGGTGACGGACTTTTAAGTGGCAAATGTTAGTGGGGCGACGTGCGGATAAATCTCAACGCAAGTTCAAAATCTTCATTTGTGCAGCGCGCTCAGGCGGAAAGAGCAGAGCAAGTATTGAGGCGCGGCCACGGTACTGTTCTTGAAAGAGCCGATTTTTTGGGGCTTCCCCTAGCGGTGTGCTGGGCTCAAGCCATTGACACATTTGATGCATTCGAGCTAGCTGAAAATGCAATTACGATAGAACTGGGCTTACATTCGCGAATGCAAAGCCGTGGGCACAACTTGTTTTTAGGCGGTTTTCTGACCGACCTATCAGCCATATTTTACTTGCCCCTCACATGACAGTGCACGAGCTTTCAGGAAAACTTGCTGCTTATGTTTTTTGGTTTAACCCGTGGTCTAATCGGCAAACAGAGATCAGCAGGACGCTTGAAGATATTGATAAAATACAGAAAAGCGTAGAGTCTCTTCGAAAGAAAATACACAAGCTCCCGTGGCGAAAAATGGCCGAACAAGCCTTATCTAGATACCAAGCTGCATACGGCCAAAATGACTTGGAAGCCTCCTTTCTAGACGGCTGGCGGCTATTGGAAGCCTCCTTTCTAGACGGCTGGCGGCTATTGGAAGCCATTGGTGTCATTTATCATAAAAAAATTCAGTGGTTGTTCATAGGGCGTTCAGTGAGGGTTTAGGTGCATTTCTTAGCTTGTGACGGCATGATGCAATGCTGTCATTTGAACTGCCAGCATCTTCTGATTTAGCTATGTGAATAGCCCCTAGATTTGTAGACACCTTGTTTGTTAATTTTGGAAGCAAGGAGGAGGCTATGTTCAGACACAGATTTACGGAAGAGTTTAAGCGCGATGCGGTCGCACAGGTGGTTGATCGGGGG
>WTAL01000039.1 GCA_013139635.1 Paracoccaceae bacterium | reverse complement strand
ATGCCAGCCAGAGGCCGGTGGCAATCTGGATCACCAGCGCGGGCATGCCGACCTTCTCAAAGCCGTTTTCAAAATCGAGCAATATCTCGGGGCTGCGGGCGCGTAAGGCCCGTGGAAGCACCGTGGTCGCCAGCACCAAATGCCCGCCTGTCCAAACGGTTGCGGCGATAATATGCGCGAGAATGATATAGCTATACATAGCGGAATCCAATCCTGAGTTAATTACTCAGATACTCCCGCTTCCCATAAAACACAACCACTTTTACGCGCGGTTAGGGGTGACATTTCATCCCCCATCGGCAAGACTGCCCGAAACCTCAAAAAGGACACGCCATGACCCCCTATCCGCATCTGCTCAAACCGCTCGACCTTGGCTTCACCACGCTGCGCAACCGCGTGCTCATGGGGTCCATGCATACGGGGCTGGAGGAGGCGGGCGACTGGCCACGGGTGGCGGCATTTTATGGGGCGCGGGCGCGGGGTGGCGTGGGGCTGATTGTTACGGGGGGTATGGCCCCTAATAAAGAGGGCGCGGTTTTGCCCGGTGCGGCGGGGCTTTTTACCGAGGAAGATATTGCCAATCACAGCACGGTTACGGCGAAGGTGCATGAAGAAGGCGGCAAAATTGCGATGCAAATCCTGCATGCGGGTCGCTATGCTTACAGCCCTGAATGTGTGTCAGCGTCAGATATCAAATCTCCGATTTCTATGTTTAAGCCCAAAGCGCTTGATGAAGAGGGTATTGAAAAGCAGATCGCCGATATGGTTACAGCGGCTGAGCGGGCGCAGCGGGCGGGCTATGATGGTGTGGAGGTGATGGGCTCTGAGGGCTATTTCCTGAACCAGTTTCTGGTAAACCACACCAATAAGCGGACTGACCGCTGGGGTGGCTCGTATGAAAACCGTATGCGCTTGCCGGTAGAGGTTGTCCGCCGCGTGCGGGAGGCCGTCGGGCCGGAGTTTATTGTGATCTATCGCCTGTCGATGATTGACCTGATACCAAACGGCTCCACTTGGAAAGAAGTGGTGCAACTGGCCAAGGCGATAGAGGCGGCGGGCGCGAGCCTTATTAATACCGGTATTGGCTGGCACGAGGCCCGCATTCCGACGATCGCCACATCGGTGCCCCGCGCGGCATTTGCGTGGGTTACTAAAAAACTGATGGGCAGCGTGGGGATTTCGGTGATCACCAGTAACCGGATTAATACGCCAGAGGTGGCCGAGGAGGTGCTGGCCGAGGGCAGTGCCGATATGGTTTCGATGGCGCGGCCATTTTTGGCTGACGCGGAGTTCGTTGCCAAAGCTGAGGCTGGGCAGGCGGCGCTGATTGCGCCCTGCATTGCGTGTAATCAAGCGTGCTTGGATCATACGTTTAGCCTGAAAATGTCTACCTGTTTGGTGAACCCGAGGGCCTGTAATGAAACCGAGCTGGTGCTGGAACCTGTGACAGAAGCCAAGAGCATTGCCGTGGTTGGCGCTGGGCCAGCGGGGCTTTCGACGGCTATTGCGGCAGCACAGCGTGGCCATAAGGTGACGCTGTTTGATGCGGCAGATGAAATCGGCGGGCAGCTGAACCTCGCCAAACAAGTGCCGGGAAAAGAGGAGTTCAAGGGCTTTGTGGCGTGGTATGCAGCGATGTTGGAAGACGCTGGCGTGACCGTGGAACTTGGCAAGCGCGTGCAGGTGGATGACCTAACGGATTTCAATGAAGTGATCATTGCCACAGGTGCAAAGCCGCGAGACCCTGAGATAAAAGGCCAAAATCTGCCGCATGTGCTGAGCTATGCCGAGGTGCTGCGCGGAGCCGAGGTGGGTGAGCGCGTGGCGGTGATCGGCGCTGGCGGCATTGGCTTTGATATTTGCGAATATCTGGTAACGGGTGAAAGCCCGACGCTCGACCTTGAGGCGTGGAAAGCCCAGTGGGGCGTGGGTGACCCATCGATCTCACGCGGTGGCCTTGCGGGCAACGGCCCGCAGCCCGAGCCGTCCACGCGGGCGGTGACGCTGTTGCAAAGGAAGGCGACCAAGCTGGGCAAAGGCCTCGGGAAAACCACAGGGTGGATCCACCGTGCGGCGCTTAAGATGAAAGGCGTGCGGATGGTGGGCGGGGTGAATTATGAGGAGTTTACGGCTGAAGGTCTGATGATCTCTGAGGGTGAGGCGCGGGAAAACCCACGCCTGATTGAGGTCGACACGATTGTGCTTTGCGCTGGGCAACTGCCCGAGCGTAGCTTAGCAGATGCATTGGAAGCGGCGGGTGTGAATTGCCACGTGATCGGCGGGGCCGATGTGGCCACCGAGCTGGATGCGAAGCGTGCGATCAACCAAGGCACACGGCTGGCGGCAGGGCTTTGATAGGATAACAATGAGACGAATAATTAAAAGCATAGCGATCTTGGTCCTCGGGATATTGGGCCTACTATACTTATTTTCACCCGCGAAGGTAATTGAGTTTAGCCAACAGGACGTTGATAATGCTATTAAATCGCAAGTTCCATATGTAGTCGAAGAAGGCTTTGCCCGCATAACGGTGCATGCGGCGGTTTTGAATTTGAGGCAAGAAAACGTGGTACACGTCAACACTTCGTTTGACGCTTCAGCGATTACTTTGGAAGGCGAGGGCGACTCGAATTTTGAGACTGGAATTAGATATAAAAACGGAAACTTTTATTTGACGGACCTCTCAAAAGAGGGCTTTCGGTTTGAATTCTCTTCCAATAGCGTTGAAACGATTGCGGATGTTAGGTCGACACTAGAAGATCTCCTTAATAGAGAAGAAGCCGAAGCGGCTGCAAATCGCGATATTCAAAGGGCAAATAGCTTAAATAGAATTCGAGAATATGCTGAAAGCCAGCTAAGAACGGATGCCGAAGATGCTCTCGACGATTTTCTAAAGGACATTCCGATTTATAGCCTAAATAACCAAGGCCACTGGCTAAAGCTCGCAGCTCTGGCTTTGGACGACGTCACAATTTCCGAAGGTAAAGTTACGGCTACCCTATCATTCCAGACATTCATTATTGGTGTGGTTTTGGCAGCACTATCTGCTCTGTTGGTAATGCTCGTTTTCTTGGGGCCTACTGGGCTAAGTATTTGGAGGTCGTTCTCAAGAAGGAATAGCCCTTAGATTCTGGAGAGAAACCTCAACAGAGTTTGACGCTTTTTTACGACCCCTAGTGAATAGCCCCTAGATTTGTAGACACCTTGTTTGTTAATTTTGGAAGCAAGGAGGAGGCTATGTTCAGACACAGATTTACGGAAGAGTTTAAGCGCGATGCGGTCGCACAGGTGGTTGATCGGGGG
>WTAL01000218.1 GCA_013139635.1 Paracoccaceae bacterium | reverse complement strand
CCGCGATCAACAACCTGCGCCACCGCATCGCGTTTGAACTCTTCCGTAAACCGTATTCCCTTACTCATATCTGTCTCTCCTTGGTTCCAAAGTTACCAAGCAAAGCGTCTACAAATCTAGGGGCACCTCAATTCAGTTCTAGACCATAGTAGCCTTTTGGTAAGCTATCTCGCATGTCAGTAGCGCCCTCCACCAAACTTAATAATAAAATGCGGTGCAAAGAAACCAATTTCGAGCATGCGCAGGTTTTGCGTAAACTTAAGTGAACGAAGTCGTAAACATCCGGTTCAAATTATTGGCTAAAAGTATTCCAGCTAGCAGTTGGCCATGAAATGAGTTCAAAAACCATCCATTTGAAGAGGGTTCAAGTTCACCGCCAGTTACCTTGCAAATTAACACTTTATTATCAAAAGCTTAACTATGGGACTGGTAGGCCCGGTAGGACTCGAACCTACGACAAAAGCGTTATGAGCGCTCTGCTCTAACCAACTGAGCTACAGGCCCGCCTGTGCTGTGTGTATATTGGCAATTTCAGATGGTCAACCACCCTTTGGGTGGTTTTCTTTTGTGCAGTGATAGGGTAAAGCTGCCCCATCTTTCCCAGCAAAGGATAAGCCTATGGCACACCCTAAAAACGGCCTCACTTATGCAGATGCAGGCGTGGATATCGAGGCGGGGAACGCTTTGGTTGATAAAATCAAACCCGCAGCCGCCGCCACTAAACGCGCGGGCGTTATGGATGGCTTAGGCGGCTTTGGCGCGATGTTTGATTTGAAGGCCGCAGGGTATAGCGACCCGATATTGGTGGCGGCCACAGATGGTGTTGGCACCAAGCTTCGCATCGCCATTGATACCGGCATTTTGGACACGGTCGGCATTGATCTTGTGGCCATGTGTGTCAATGATCTGGTCTGCCAAGGGGCCGAGCCGCTGTTTTTCCTTGATTATTTCGCGACAGGCAAGCTTGATGTAGACGAGGCCGCTGCGGTGGTTACAGGCATTGCCGAGGGCTGTAAGCGCAGTAATTCTGCACTGGTGGGCGGCGAAACCGCCGAAATGCCGGGCATGTATGCCAAGGGAGACTTTGACCTCGCGGGCTTTAGCGTAGGTGCTATGGAGCGCGGCAATAGCTTGCCTAGTGGTGTAGCCAAGGGCGATGTGCTGCTCGGGCTGGCCTCAAGCGGTGTGCATTCCAACGGGTATTCGCTGGTGCGTAAGATTGTTGAGCAATCAGGGCTGGGCTGGGACGCCGACTCGCCGTTTAGTGATGGCACGCTGGGCCGCGCGTTGTTGGAGCCTACAAAGCTTTATGTGCGCTCCGGCCTTGCCGCGCATCGTGCGGGCGGGCTGCATGCCTTGGCGCATATCACCGGCGGCGGGCTAACCGAAAACCTGCCACGCGCCCTGCCCGATGGGCTTGGCGCCGAGGTTGATCTTTCCTCTTGGGCGCTGCCACCCGTTATCAAGTGGCTGGCCGCGCAGGCAGGCCTGAACGAGACTGAAATACTGAAAACATTTAACTGCGGCATTGGTATGGTGGCGATTGTGGCCGCTGACCAAGCGGGAGCGCTCACCAAAGTATTTGAAGAAAACGGGGAGCGCGTGACCACCATTGGCACCGTCATCAGCGGTAGCGGTATTTCGTATTCCGGCAGCCTTGCATGAAAAAGCGGGTGGCGATTCTGATCTCGGGTGGGGGCTCCAATATGGAGGCGCTGGTGCGGGATATGGATGAACGCCACCCTGCCGAGCCGGTTTTGGTGCTGGCAAATACTGCCAATGCTGGCGGGTTGGCTAAAGCTGCTGCGCGGGGTATTCCCACGGCTATGGTTGACCATCGCCCCTTTAAAGGCGACCGCTCCGGTTTTGAGGCCGCGCTTACGGAGGAACTCAAAAAAGTCGCGCCGGACATTATTTGCCTTGCGGGCTTTATGCGGATTCTTACGCCTGAATTCATTGCTCGCTGGCAGGGTAAAATGCTGAATATCCACCCGTCTATCTTGCCGCTTTTTCGTGGCTTGCACACGCATCAACGCGCGCTAGAGGCTGGCATGGCTGTGCATGGCTGCACGGTGCATGAGGTTACGGGTGAACTCGATGGCGGGCCTATACTTGGGCAAGCGGTGATTCCGGTGAAAGACGGCGACACCCCAGACGACCTCGCCACGCGCTTGCTGCCGATGGAGCATAAGCTTTATCCCGCGGTGCTCCGGCGCTTTGCGGTCAGTAATCGCGAGAAGGTTACGCTAATGGTGGGGTAAAACCCCACCCTACTTTCGGTAGGCCTTTAAATAAATGCCTTCAAATATCCGCTTGGCCCAATGGCCGAGCTTTGACGTCGGCAAAAAGAAGCTACGTTTTTCGCTGCGGTAAACCACAATGCCGGTGTCCAGCGTATCCACGATGCAAATAAGCTCGGCCTTAAAGTTGTGGCTCGGAGCCTCACCCTTGATCTCACCCAAAATATTAGCCACCGCAGCCTCTGACTGCAAATCAGCCTGATGCGCCTGTTTAGCCAGCCATTCCGGCCCCGGAAACGAGCCAGTATCGCCCACCACATAGCTCTGATCCCAGCCAACAACACGGCACTTTTCGTCACCCTGCACAAAGCCGCCGGATGAGCGCGGCAGCTCGGTGTTATCAAGCCAAAGTGGGCCCGTGAGGCCGGGCATCATCAACACCAAGTCAGCCGGAATTTCTTCGCGCTCAGTTACGATTTTATCAGCCTCGATGCGAATGGGTTTTGCCCCCAAATGCGTGGCTATCCCGCGCTTTTTCATTTGCGCTAGCAGGCCTTTCACGGCCTTTTCCCCCAGCCGAATGCCTGGCTTTTCGGAGCCGTTAAAAAACACGAGGTTAAACTTATCGC
>WTAL01000262.1 GCA_013139635.1 Paracoccaceae bacterium | reverse complement strand
GCGAGGGTCGCTGCACCCTCAAGCAGGGGGATATTTTCGAGGGAAAGCTGGGCGCCGATATCGGCATTTTTGAGCATGGCGTTTAGGTGGCCCGCCAGACCAAATCCGGTGACGTCTGTCATGGCGTGGGCAATGGGAGCGAGGATTTCTGCGGCTTTATCTTGGGGTTGCTCCATCATGTTATAGGCCGCTTCCATCCATGCGCCCTTGGCGAGATGCCGCATTTCTGCGGCCAGCAGGGTGCCGCTGCCGAGGGGTTTGGTGAGGATCAGGGCATCTCCGATTTGGGCGCCGGTGTTGCGAATTACAGGCCCGTTGGCGAGGCCGGTGAGGGAGAACCCGATGGTGAGCTCGGCCCCTTGGCTGGTGTGGCCGCCCACAATTTCAGCCCCAGCAGCGCGGAAGGTTTCCGAGGCGGCGGCCATGATTTCTCGCAGGGTTTCGGCCTGCATTTTGGGGCTCATGCGGGGGAGGATAAGGCTGGCGAGGGCGGCTTGGGGCTTGGCACCCATGGCCCAGCAATCTCCCATGGCGTGTATGGCAGTGATCCGTGCCATGCGGTATGGATCGTCCATGAAAGTGCGCAGATGGTCGGTTGTCAGGATTTGCTGGGTGTCGCCATGGGTGAGCACGGCGGCGTCATCATCGGGGCGAGAGAGGATATCAGCGCGCAAGGGGGGCGGCAGGGCTTTGAGCGTTTGAGCAAGCTCGGTGGGGGCTACTTTGGCCCCGCAGCCACCGCAAAGCGGGGCTTCGCCAAGGATTTCGCTTACGCCTTGGGCGAGGTGTTTGGGTGGATTTTCAGCAGGCATTTCAGGATAATTGCTGAATTTCTGCATGAATTTTTGATCAATCCGGTCTTTCCAGCGCCAAAGAACTGCGCCGTCTAGCTTGAGGCCAGCTTTATCGGCAATCGCGCCTTTGCCGCCGGTGGAAATGAGCTTGAGGTAGCTTTTTTGCGGGCGGAAGGCCTTGGGGGCGAGGCCTATGACGCTGGCACGTAGGTTTTGGTAAAGGATCGGTGCTTGACGCACGGCAAACACACCCGCTTTGGGGCGAGGGGCAAAAATGAGGGCGGCGCAGTCTCCCGAAGCGTAGACTTTGGAATCAACGATAGATTGCAAGTGTGGGTTGACCTCTATATACCCTTCCGCGTTGGCCAGCCCCGTTTTGGCGAGCCAAGCATGGGGCTGCGGCTTTGCGGCGGCCACCGTAAAGGTGGTCGGGATTTGGCGGCCATCCAGCAGGTGGACCGCATTTGCAGTGACTTCGGCGATGGTAACGCCGGTTTCCAACCCCACACCGAGCCGTTGCATGTGGCTCATAAGCGCTTTTTGCGCGCCTTTGCCAAGGCCGTTAAGCGGCGTGTTTTGGGATTCTAGCACGGTGACTTTAGCAGTGGTTACCCCTTCTGATTTCAAACGATGCATCATGGCCAGTGCCAGCTCAACGCCCGCCACCCCGCCGCCGATAACGGCCACGTCGGGTGGCAGGTTTTCGGCGGTAACATCCTTGAGAAACTGCTGCCAAGCGGCGGCATATTGGGGCAAAGGTTTGGCCCCCAACGCATGCGCAGTAAAGCCGGTAATGGTGGGGATGTCGGTGGTAATGCCGATATCAATGGAGGCGATATCATAGGAAATATCGGCTTGGCCAGCCACTTGGACGCGCTGGTTTTTGCGATCTATGCCCGTGGCGGGGGCCATAACCAGCCGCGCGCCAGCAAAGCGCGCGAGCTTTACCAGGTCGATTTCAAGGTCGGAGCGTTGGTAATGGCCCGCGATATGGCCGGGCAGCATGCCAGAATAGGGCGCCGTGGGGCTGGGGTTTATCAGCGTTAGGCGCGCGCCCGCTACGGGCGCCATGGCCCATTTTCGCAGCACGAGGGCGTGGGTATGGCCGCCGCCGATCAAGACGATATCGCGGGTAAGAGGTAGCGGGTTATGCATAGTAGCCTCTGATTTTAGAGATGATGTAAGCCCTATGCCGATGCTGGGAAGAATTCAAGATTGGTTTGGGAATTGGCATATTTGCCGTGGCTGCTAGGGCCATAAAACAGACATCACTAAACCAGTTTAGTAAGGTCAAATTATTGAGGTATTATGAAGTAAAAACAACAGGATGCCATGTATGGTGATTGGAAGAATGAGGAAGGAGTAGGCACTGATTTGTGCGCGTCATCTTAATCGCGACACTGGCTTTCCGTTGCGTCTACAATCCTGTATTAGAAGGAAAGCCGAGGATAAAATGACAGCCAGCCTACCGATTGAACCCATTCTGCCAGACCTTCTTGCTGCTTTGCGCACAAAGGGGTGTGCGGTGTTGCAAGCGCCGCCCGGTGCGGGGAAAACCACACGCGTGCCGTTATATCTGTTTGAAAACGGGTATTGTGATGGGAAGATTTTGATGCTGGAGCCACGGCGCATGGCGGCGCGGGCGGCGGCAGAACGGCTAGCTGAGGGGTTAGGCGAAACGGTAGGGCAGCGGGTGGGCTACCGTGTGCGCGGCGAAAGCAAGACTTCGGGCAAAACGCGGATCGAGGTGGTGACCGAGGGGATTTTGACGCGGATGATCCAGTCGGACCCGGAGCTTACGGGCATTGGCTGTGTGATCTTTGACGAGTTCCATGAGCGCTCGCTGCACGCCGACCTAGGGCTGGCGCTTTGCCTTGAGGTGCGCGAGGCGCTGCGGGAGGATTTGTCGATTTTGGTAATGTCGGCCACGCTGGATGCGGGGCCGGTGGCGGAGCTGATTGGCGCGCCAGTGCTTACGGCGGAGGGGCGGAGCTTTCCGGTGGAAACCCGCCACTTGCCGCGCCCTTTGGGCAAGGCACGGTTTGAGGCCGCAATGGCGGGGCTGATAGAAACCGCGCTGGCGGAAACCGAGGGCGGGGTGCTGGCGTTTTTGCCCGGTGCGGGGGAGATTCGGCGGGTGGCAGGGATGCTAAAGGTGCCGAAGGGCGTTGAAATTATGCCGCTTTACGGGGCGATGCCATTCAAGGAACAGCGGCGGGTGCTGGCCCCTTTAAAGGGGGCGCGCAAGCTGGTGCTGGCCACGAGTATAGCCGAAACCTCGCTGACGATTCCCGATATTCGGGTGGTGGTTGATGGTGGCAAGGCGCGGCGGGCGCGGTTTGATGCGGGGGCTGGGATGCAGCGGTTGGTGACCGAGCGCGTAAGCCGCGCGGAGGCGACGCAGCGTGCAGGGCGGGCGGGGCGCGTGGCGGCTGGCACCTGCTTTAAGTTGTGGGCGGCGGGCGAGGAGGGGGCCTTGCGGGCCTTTGCGCCTGCTGAAATTGAGGCCAGTGATCTGAGCGCGCTAGTGCTTGAGCTGGCGCTTTGGGGGGTGAAAGACCCGTCTGAAATGCGGTTTTTAACGCCGCCGCCTGCGGGGGCTTATCAGGCGGCGCAAGGGCTGCTTGAGGCGCTTGGGGCGCTTAAGGGTGGCCAGATTACGGATCATGGCAAGGCACTGGCGGCACTGCCGGTGCACCCTCGGCTTGGGCAAATGCTTTTGCGGGCGGGCGGAAAACGGGCGGCGCTTTTGGCGGCGATGCTGGAGGCGCGAGACCCGCTGAGCGGCGCGCCGGTGGATGTTTCGCTGCGGCTGGAAGCGCTGGAAGATGAGCGAAAATTTCGCGACCGTCACCCATTTCGGGCGGACGCCAACGCGCTGAAAGCCATCCGGCGAGAGGCGCGGCGGTTTGAGAAGCCGGTGCGGGCGCGGGCTGAGCTTGGCGCGCTGTTGGCGTTGGCTTACCCTGATCGGATCGGCAAGCCTCGGGCGGGTGGCAAGGGGCGGTATTTGCTTAGCGGTGGCAAGGGCGCGGTGATGCCTGAGGGGGAGCCGATGGCCTTGCCTTTGATGGTGGCGGCTGACCTCGATGGTGACCTGCGCGAGGCGAAAGTGCGGCTGGCGGCGCCGTTGAGCGAGGCGGATTTACGCCAATGGTTTGGCGGGCAATTGCAGGAGCTGCCGGTTTGTGAGTGGTCAAAACGCGAGCGCATGGTGGTGGCGCGACAGCAGTTGAGGCTGGGCGCGATTGCGTTGGAAGACCGCCGCTGGGTGGACCCGCCACAGGCGGCTGTGGCGGCGGCGATCACCGACGGCATTCGCGAAATGGGGCTGGGCTGCCTGAACTGGAGCCAACCGGCGCGGTTGCTTGTCGCGCGGGTTGAATGGTTGCGGGCGCGGGGTGAAGCGCTGCCTGCGATGGATGACGAGGCGCTTATGGAAGCGCTGGAAAGCTGGCTTGCTCCGTTTTTGGGGCAGTGCCGAAACCGAAGCGACCTTGGCAAGCTGGACCTTGTGGCCCCGCTAAAAGCGCGGCTGGGCTGGGAGGGGGAGCAGGTGCTGGACAGGCTGGTGCCGGCCAGTATTACGGCCCCCACGGGCACGCGGCTTCCGGTGGATTACAGCGTTGAGCCGCCGATGGTCTCGGTGCGGTTGCAGGAAATGTTTGGCCTGAAAGTGCACCCAACGGTGGGGCCAGACCGGCTGCCGCTGCTGATAGAGTTGCTTTCGCCAGCGCGCCGTGCGGTGCAAACCACGGCAGATTTGCCGAGGTTTTGGGCGACGTCTTACAGCGATGTGCGCAAAGATATGCGGGGCCGCTACCCGCGCCACCCTTGGCCGGAAGACCCGAGTGAGGCCCCACCTACGCGGCGGGTAAAGCCGCGCGGCCAGTGAGCTTGAAGCTATGTATGAATATGCCGGAAATCTGATGTTTCACGATACCTACTAACCTAGGTGGGACTTATATACTTAACTAGCCATTAGGGCAGCGAAGCTAACCCTCCTCACTGTCATAAACACCGAATAGTAAAGCTTGCTTCCCGTAGTGGTGAGCCACTTTCTTTCTAAGTTCTGGCATGTTT
>WTAL01000092.1 GCA_013139635.1 Paracoccaceae bacterium | reverse complement strand
GCGGTGGATACGGTGATCACCAATGCGCTGATCGTGGATCACTCGGGCATTTATAAGGCTGATGTCGGCTTGAAAGACGGGCTTATCCATAAAATTGGCAAGGCGGGCAACCCCGACACCCAGCCGAATGTGGATATTATCATTGGGCCGGGCACCGAGATTATCGCGGGGGAGGGCCGCATTCTCACGGCGGGTGGGTTTGACAGCCACATCCATTTCATTTGTCCGCAGCAAATTGAGGACGCCCTGCATTCCGGCGTGACCACAATGCTGGGTGGCGGCACGGGGCCGGCGCATGGCACCCTTGCCACCACCTGCACGCCGGGGCCGTGGCACCTTGGCCGCATGATGCAAGCGGCGGATGCCTTTCCGATGAACCTCGCTTTTGCGGGCAAGGGCAATGCCTCGCTTCCGGCTGCGCTGGAAGAGCAGGTGCTTGCGGGTGCCTGTGCGCTAAAGCTGCATGAGGATTGGGGGACAACCCCTGCCGCCATTGATACCTGCCTCAGCGTGGCGGACGCCATGGATGTGCAGGTGATGATCCACACCGATACCATTAATGAATCCGGCTTTGTCGAGCATACGCTAAGGGCCATCAAGGGCCGCACTATTCATGCTTTTCATACCGAAGGCGCGGGCGGCGGCCATGCGCCTGACATTATTAAAATCTGCGGCGAGGCCAATGTGATTCCGGCCTCAACCAACCCCACCCGCCCCTACACGGTCAACACGCTGGAGGAGCACCTAGATATGCTGATGGTGTGCCACCACCTTGATGCCTCTATTCCTGAAGATATCGCCTTTGCCGAAAGCCGCATCCGGCGGGAAACCATTGCCGCTGAAGATATCCTGCATGATATCGGTGCGTTTTCGATAATTGCGTCTGACAGTCAAGCGATGGGCCGCGTGGGTGAGGTTTTGATCCGCACATGGCAGACCGCTGACAAGATGAAAAAGCAACGCGGGCCGCTGCCGGAAGAAACCGGCGATAATGATAATTTCCGCGTCCGCCGCTATATTGCGAAATACACCATTAATCCGGCGATTGCGCATGGAATGGCCAAGCATATCGGCAGCATTGCCGAGGGAAAGCGCGCTGACCTAGTGTTTTGGGCCCCCGCGTTTTTTGGCGTGAAGCCAGAAATGGTGCTGCTCGGCGGCACCATTGTGATGGCCCAAATGGGAGACCCGAATGCCAGCATCCCGACCCCGCAGCCGGTTTACTCCCGCCCAATGTTTGGTGCGTTTGGCCGCAGTGTAGAGCATTCCGCCGTGGTGTTCACCAGCGCGGCGGCGCAGGCCGAAGGGATCGCGGGCAAGCTCGGGCTGGCCAAGAAAACGGTGGCGGTTGAAAACACGCGGGGCGGCATTGGTAAAGCCTCGATGATCCTGAACAACGCCACCCCCGAAATGGAAGTGGACCCCGAAACTTACGAGGTGCGCGCCAACGGCGAACTGCTTACCTGTGAACCCGCGCGCGTGCTCCCCATGGCACAACGCTATTTTATGTATTGATGCCCATGACCCGCGCCACCGTCATAACTCACACTCACGCCCCTTTGGCTGACACCGTGACCCTCACCTATGACGAGCGCTTCTTGCGGCGCAAGCTTCTGGTCTCGGATAGCGGGGAAGAATTCCTGGTTGATCTGCCGGAAACGGTGTCGCTCAACCGTGGCGATGCTTTCAAGCTTGAAGATGGCCGCCTCATTGGCGTTATCCCCGCGCAGGAGGATTTGTTGGAGGTTAAAGGCCCCGATCTTGTGCGGCTTGCGTGGCATATCGGTAACCGCCACACCCCCTGCCAGCTTGGCCAAGCCCGCCTGCTGGTGCAGCGCGAGCCGGTTATGCGCGATATGCTCATAAGGCTCGGCGCTGATCTGCGGGACGTGTCTGAGGCCTTCACCCCCGAAGGCGGGGCCTATGGGCATGGGCGCACCCACGGGCATGCCCATTGAAACACGCGGCGCTGCATAAGTTGAACCAATGGTTTTCCCCCGCCTATCCGGTAGGCGCGTTTAGCTATTCGCATGGGCTGGAATGGGTGATTTCCGAAGGGGAAGTCTCTGACGCTGTCAGCCTGAAAGCTTGGCTCATGGGCGTTTTAACCCAAGGCAGCGGGCGCAATGATGCCATCCTTTTGGCCCATGCATACCGTGCCGCTACCTCCGCCGCATTGGCTGATATAGCAGAGCTTGCAGCTGCGCTATCCCCCAGCGCCGAGCGTCTTTTGGAAACAACGGCCCAAGGGGCGGCCTTTGCCAAAACCACCCGCGCTGTTTGGCCTGCGGCAGTGTCAGATATGCCCTATCCCGTTGCTGTGGGCGCTGCCGCCCAGCAGCACAGTTTGCCGCTGGAAGATACCATCGCTCTTTATTTGCACGCTTTTGCTTCCAATCTTGTTTCCGCTGCCGTGCGGTTTATTCCGTTAGGCCAAACCGATGGCCAAAAAGTGCTAAGTGAACTGTTTGAAACTATAGATGAAATTACGACCTACGCACAAACGGCCACGCTGGACGCGCTGGGCGGCTGCGCCTTTCGGGCTGATATGGCCTCCATGCTTCACGAAACCCAAACCACAAGGATTTTCCGCTCATGACCTCCCCAAACGGCCCGCTGCGGGTTGGCATTGGCGGCCCCGTTGGTGCCGGCAAAACCGCGCTCACAGAGGCGCTTTGTAAAGCGATGCGTGATACTTATTCGATCGCCGTTGTCACCAATGATATTTACACCCGCGAAGATGCCGAATACCTGATGCGCGCCCAAGCGCTGCCGCTAGAGCGCATTGTGGGCGTAGAAACCGGCGGCTGCCCGCACACTGCTATCCGTGAAGATGCCTCGATAAACCTAGCGGCCATTGACCAGCTTAATAAAAACATCCCCGATCTGGATTTGATCCTGATCGAGAGCGGCGGCGATAACCTCTCGGCAACCTTTTCGCCCGAGCTGGCAGACCTAACGATTTACGTGATCGATGTAGCCGCCGGAGAGGAGATTCCCCGCAAAGGTGGCCCTGCCATTACCCGCTCTGATTTGCTGGTGATCAACAAAACCGACCTCGCCCCTCATGTGGGCGCGTCCCTTGAGGTCATGGCGCGGGACAGCCAGCGCATGCGTGGCCCTCGCCCCTTTGTTTTTTGTGAAGCGAAGGCAAGCAAGGGCATAGAAATTGTTGTTGAATTCATCGTGAAGCAAGGCGGATTAAGGCGCTGAAACGCTAGATTCACCTAAGGGAATCCCGTCAACGTGTTAGGCGTTGCTAGGTGTGTGCCTTCGACCACTCGGCCAACCTGTCCACGAGGCGTTTTCGATACGCACTCGATAAATCAGATCAGTTCCTGAGCCACAGAATTACATATTGCAGTTGGAACAGAAGGCCAGCGGTGGAATCGCAACAGTACCACTTAGCGCCGCCTGCCTCGCTACGCTTGCAGAAATGAAGGCACTGATGGCAATTGTTGGTGGCTTGAAACCGGCGAAACTGGCGGAAAGCATCCCCTTATTGGCAACCTTTTCACCCATGATCACATCGTCAATATTGGGCAATATATCCACCTCGCTTAGGTCGATCTTAGGGATAGCAAAAGGCAGGCCCGCCACAACCTTCATCATAAAGCCGATCTTTGCGGCGCCAACTGGCGTGAAGCATCTGCCCCAAAGGCTTCTGTGATCGTGGCCATCGCGCTCACTACAGCCGCTAGTTTCAGCATGGCGAAATTTTAATGCTCAGGGTTGGCGGCTTAATCGCTGCCATTACGCTGAGCTTTGCGCTTAACATGCTTGTGACAGCTGCCGGGGTGGTATTGGCATCAAGCGGAATGTTGAGCGCGATAGCGGCTTTGACCAGTGTCGGCAAGGTTGCTAGTATTTTGATGTTTGGCAGGTGAGCCGGAGGGGGGAGAACGATCTGTGGGAGAGCCGGGCGGCTCATCATAGCGCCAACCGAAGCCGCAAAGTTTACCGAAAGCGGGTCTAGCCCGGCGGCCTTGAGCTGAAGCACAAGCTTGGCAGCCACCGCGAGCTTCATCATTGCCGAAATATCTACTTTGAGGGCGGCCGCGAGACTTGGTGTAACATAGCTATTGATGCTGTTTGCCATCACCTGCATTTGCGACTCTAGCTTTACTGTATCGCCAATAGCTTCGCCAAAAGCGAAAGGCCCGATCGTGAGCTTGGTAGCCAGTTGAGCCATCTGCCCGTTAATTTTCATGTTCACTTGGGGCAAATGCGGCATGAGCGCGGCCAAATTCAGGTCCGTCCGACCGCCGGCGTCGGGCGCTGGTTGTGCTGCACAGAGCGACGCCAGCGCGGTAAGCTGGAAAGGAATTACCGGCGGCTGGATCGATATTTTCGCCATCGCGCTTGACGGGACGTGACAACAACAAGCACTCATAAATTCACCTTAGCTATATGATATTATTAAGTTTAATTTGGCGGGAATACATTGAGTCGGCGGGTTTGGCGACCCCCTTTTGCATATTATCGAGGCGCATCCACCCGATATTTCTGGTGGAGCGCACAAGGGCGCCGCCCCTAGATTGCAGATCAGTTTGATCTTCGCCGCCAATACGAACCAAACGGATACGCCTTGCCGCGCGAGGTGGCTGCACAGGTATAGTTTTGACAAGCGCAGGGTCAGCATTTAGCTGTGTGTTGTCAGAGTGTTCGGAACCGAAAGTGCTCTAGAATATGAGAGTATCCGCCTCAACAGCAGGGTTACACGAGGCGGCGCTTTTGCTCTGTTGCGAGTACGGCAGATTTGCCTGCAACCCCTGCCAATGGCAATCCGTGGACCGCATAGAGCGCAATCATGCACGAATTGCTTCCCACTCAGAAGCGCTCTCTGGGGCCTCAAATAGGGCAATAGATAGCCACTGGCACATGTTGGCCAGTATTCAGCGATGATGGAGAAGTATATGGCTGGGACGGTAGGATTCCATGCTTCTCCAAGGTCCTGCGACCAAACCGACCAACTGGAGGGCTGCTGAGAGGGGGCGATCACACCGGCGGGGCCGCTAGTACTCTAGCGTGGTATGTTTGCAAATCCAGCTTAGGGCGAAAGCGGGTGGTGTGAAGTAACGGGGCAATAGGAATGGTTTCTTTAAGCGCGAGCCCGCCCCGAAACGGTGTTCCAAATAACGCACGAAAATATACATCATGGGCGGCTAATTACTCAAACGACAGTAAAGCCCCGATACCTATCGTATCGCGCCTTTGCAAGAGCTTCGATCCCGCGATAGAATGCGCGGTGGCAAGATATCTACAAAAAAGGAAAGCCGATGAAACACCTGATCAGAGCTGCGATGCTAAGCTTGCTTGTGGAGTGGTCGCGCCTGCGTTTTCACAAGTGGCCGAGAGTCATTACACGCAGCGCTTTGGCATGCCCAACCATGTAAACCCGTCAGCTCTGGATCAGGTTGTTCTGATAACCAAGTATGAAGACGGAAGCGCCAGCTCCTAGTCCATTACCGATATAATGCTGGACGTGATCAAGTTTGGCGGCGATGCCCGCGCTGCGCTAGTGGCTCCGAACGATCCCGAGCGCAATAGGCACCACGGGAGCTTCAACATCGGGTTTGCTGTTGTTGCCGCCGAGCGGGTTTTTCGCGATGGCGTTGGCCTTTGCAGCCAGTGGAAGGACGACAAGTTCTATTGCGGCGTTGAATGTGACTGAGGGCGGTTTGAATTGCTGCGTGAATTCACCGGAGAAACATTGCGCCTTACCGTTCGATTGCGCCCTTTCCCCGAAACATTCCCCGACCACGCGCGTTCCGCGTTCCTTCTAGGGTTTTGCGCGATGCCACGGAATACTATTATATGGATGCGGCCTCGGATCATGCGGCCAGTTTTGATGTTGAAATTTCAACGCGCTAGATGAACTGAACTCGAGAAGCGAAACTCGCCTTACCGATTAGCCGCCCTTTACGCCAATCTACGCTTTCGTGATTGGCGCGTGTCAGCGTAGCATGCGCTACGCCGCATCATTCTATTACGCCGCGAAGATCGGCAATGGGCCGATGGCAATATACAGCAGCTTCTCGACCTGTGGTCCATTCACCACATCTTGAAACGCATTCGCTTGCTTCCACGTGTTTTAGCGCGAAGCAAAGGTATGACCTTTGACATCACGTAGACAATTGTTCTTATTAAATAATATTGGTTGCGGGGATAGGATTTGAACCTATGACCTTCAGGTTATGAGATAGCTTAGCTGGTCTCACCCTACATACCCCAGTTTACGCCTATCTACCCTATCTTATTGGAATCGCGCATTTATTCTTGACGGATCGCGCGTCCGTTTTCTATCTCTTACGCTGTGACTTGCTTCCAGCTGCTTCCACGAGAAGTTTGAACGAGATAGGAGAAACCATGACAAAGCTAACCAAAAGGAGCGTTGAGGCGCTCAAGATTGAGGCCAAAGATTACTTCATATGGGATAGCCAGATCGGCGGGTTTGGGGTGCGGGTGATGCCCTCCGGGGCCAAGACATATCAAGCGCAGTATCGCAATGGCGGGCGCACTCGGCGGGTGTCGCTTAGGCGGCATGGCAACATCACCGCTGAGGAGGCCCGCAAGCTGGCGCGGGAGGTCATGGGATTGGTGGCCAAGGGCGAAAATCCCGCCGAGGGAATCAGCCAGCACCGACAAGCCCCAACCGTTGCCGTGCTTTGTGAGCGATTTTTCAAAGCGCATGTTTTGGAGAACTGCAAGCCCTCCACTCAGGGCGAGTATCGCCGTGCTATTGAACTGTTTATCAAGCCATCCATTGGCGCTTTTAAAACTGTTGATATCGAACGCAAAGATATTGCAGCTTTGCACCAAAAGCACCGCGATAAACCCTATCAGGCCAACCGCACTTTGGGCGTATTATCCAAAATGTTTAACCTTGCTGAAGTTTGGGGGCTGAGGCCGGATGGAGCAAACCCCTGCCGCCATGTTCCCAAATATCGAGAAATGAAGCGAGAGCGGTTTTTGACCGGACCGGAGTTGCGGCGACTTGGCGAGACCTTGGCCAGCGTTGAAGCTGACAGGTCGGAATCCCGGTACGTAGTGGCCGCGTTTCGGTTGTTGATCCTGACAGGATGTCGGCTTGGAGAAATCCAAACGCTGCGTTGGGAATACATTACGGGGAATGGCATGGAACTGCCCGACACCAAAACAGGCGCGCGGCGCATCCCGCTGCCACAAGCAGCAAGGGCCGTGCTAAACGCCCTGCCCAACCCTGATGGTAATCCTTACGTAATAGCGGGCAAACTGCCCGACAGTCATATAACCGACCTACAGCATCCATGGCGGCGCATACGTAAGCTAACGGGGCTGGACGGAGTGCGTATTCACGATCTGCGCCACACTTATGCCTCTAATGCGGTATCGGGCGG
Source organism: Paracoccaceae bacterium (assembly GCA_013139635.1). Classification (GTDB taxonomy): domain Bacteria; phylum Pseudomonadota; class Alphaproteobacteria; order Rhodobacterales; family Rhodobacteraceae; genus UBA3077. The sequence continues at coordinate 11,504 of WTAL01000092.1, read as the reverse complement.
CATGCCCATCCAGATGGTTGGAAAGTTGCTCGGCCATAGCCAATTGCAAACCACTATGCGTTACGCACATTTAGCAGATGAGCCAGTTAATCGTGCTGCCGAGGAAAATGCCAACCGCTTGAGTGATGCGTTACGTATACGTAGCGAGGGCGCGCCAAGACTGAGGGTGGTTTAGTTGCGCTTAACCATAATATTACCACGATCACGCCTCAATCCGACCATATATCGCTAGCAATCTAATGCCTGAGCACAGGATGCTAGGCTGGAGCATCGCAACTCAACTCTTTTCACCCTGTGCTCACCACCCTCCCAAGTGCCACGCTACGTATATGTAACGAAAGTTTGCTGAAGCTGAGGGCCGTGTGAAAATGGGCGTAAATATTCCTACGTAACGTAGTATATACGGTAATCGCCCAGAATAATGCCCTATAATATTGATATATAGGCGACAATACCGCCGCTATTTTCTCACAAATAGCTATACATAAGCAGAATTACATATTTTGAACGAAAGCCATCTAATGCAAAATCATATTCCTGACTCAATGCTATTATGGCGTAATGCGGTTCCGTTAGAACAAGCGGCATTATCCTTTGCCCCAACACGCCTCAAAGAGGAATGGGTTGACCTGCAAAAACAATCTGCAATGGAAGCGGCCAAAGATGCCGTAGAACAAGCACAACTTGCCCCCGCTAAAGAGAGACCAACCTTCCTTGAGATACTGCAACCAGCGCAAAATATACTATCGGCTAGATCAAAGGTTCTTGCAGAATGTGAGCAACTATTGCGTGGGCATTTAAAATCTGGCGCGCTACGCTCCTTAGCCTTTGAAGCACCAAGAACGCTGGCCTCGGGCGCGCTAAGGCTACCCGCCCGCGCTTGGCAAAACCATCACAATCTTAATTCCATCCAGATTAAATTCGAGAGCATAAGCTATGTCGAAGTGCGGGTGATTGGCGCTAAGCACGCGGCTAACTTGCTTAAAAGTAACCTCCCCAAAATCCATACAAACAAGGCTGGTCGCCCTAGCTACAAAGCCGATATTGAGCTAGCTTTTATTACCCTTCTGGCCTCCGGTCGGTTTGACCTTGAAGGCGCTATCAAACCCCAAGCCTCAACTATTCGCGAATGGATGATCATAAACACGCCTAACCCCAAATATGGGCAGGATAATCCCGGTTACGATATTATTCGCAGTACAATTAAGCCTCTGATGGACGCCGAAAGAACGCGACGAGCGGATAAACTATAAACGCCAGCCTATTTTAAAGTACTATTTAAAGTTTTCTAGGTGAGCGAAACCTAACGTATAGCAACGCCAGCAAAGGAGGCACAGCATGCAACAGGCACCGCAAGCACCAATTTTAGAGAACAATCTCGACTATTGGGATGGATTGATAAACGAGGGAACAGCAGCAGGTTTCATCTGCCAAAGTATCCGCACATTACAGAAATGGCGCGTAACGGGTTACGGCCCCGTTCACTATAAATCGGGCCGCTCCGTGCGTTACAGTCGCCGCGATCTTCGCGAATGGGCCGATGCACGTCGCCGCCGCCATACATCAGAATAAAGTTTTGCCCGCGTCGGGTTGGCAGCACTGCGCGGGATTTTGGGGCCGGATGGTTCTAAACAAGGCGCGCGGTCCCGCACCTCGCGCCTTTCTTTTGTCTGCCACTTACCTCTTACAATCAAATCAACACGGGAAACCAAACACATGAGCCAACCAGCCCACAAAATCAAAATCGGACGTATTGCCGCCACCATTTGGAACAATGACGGCTTCTATTCTGTCGATGTCGCCCGCGCATACAAAGACAATCACGACGAATGGAAATCAACAAATAGCTTTTCGCAGAGTGATTTACTCAATCTTGCCAAATGCGTCGAGCGCGCTGAAGCTTGGATAAATCACAAATCTAACTCCACTACCTAGACAACAAGCCGGGCCATGCCCGGCCCCAAAACAAAAGCTGCCCCGCCGAAGGCGGAACCCGCGTAGCGGGCATTGGATATCTGAAAAGATGGAAAATGAGGGGGGGCTTGTAACACCCCCCTCCACGAATACAAAAGCGAAGGTCAGCGTAAATGGTAGCAGATGTTGTGCATAGCGGGTTTGACGGGCTGAAATTCACCATTCAGACCGATATATCGCCCGAATTACGCGAAAAGCTTGCTTCGGCCAAAGCCCATGCAAAGAAAACCTTCAGCGATTGCCTGTTGGAGTTTGGTCCTGTCACCCTGAGCGTTTCCGGTAAGGGCGCACGCGGCTTTACCACGCATACGGGCGATCATGGGGCATTCTGGTTATTCCAAGACCCCGAAGACCCCATTCCAAACAACCCCGGCATAACCGTCGACTTTCGCGCCTTTGGATTGGCGACAAGTGGTCTTGCAGGAGCCGAGCAACATTTTCGCGAATGTATGGACGCTTTTGAGATCAAATACGTGGAAACCCAATTGCGAATTACCCGCGCCGACTTTGCTGTGGATTTCCTTGCGCCGTGGTTTGAACCTGACCGGGAATGCTTGATACTCCCGCCGGGAACAAAAACAACGGAATACACGGGCGTTGATAAAACCGAGACGATTTCCAGCGGGTCTCGCGTGGTTGGGCTTCGCGCCGAGCCATAGCCAATCGCCAGCTGGCAATATACGATAAGCGCGCCGAGGTTATTCAAACCAACAAAATGGGCTGGCTTGCGATTTGGAACGCAGCGTTAAAGGCGGAAGGCAAACCACCCCTTGACCTCAAAGACCGAAACTCCAGCCAAGTTTGGCGGTTTGAAATTCGCCTAGGCTCAAAACAACTACGCAATAAGTTCGCGATGCGAAGCTGGCAGGATGTCCGCGACACCATCGGAGACGCCTTCACAGACTCGCTGAAGCGTATTCGCTACTGCATTCCCACCCCAGACGCCAATCGCGCCCGGTGGCCCACCCACGGACTCTGGCAGCAATTTGAGGCTGTGATAAATGAAGGCCTTCAGCAGAACCGCGCAGGCGTTCTGCCAGGCGATGTAATCCACGCTAACCGAATGGCAAAGATGCGAGAACTTGATGCGCTGTTATCAGGGCTGTTTATTACCCGCGCAGCAATCTCAGAAGTGTCTGGCGACGAGTTCGACGAATTCATGGAACGTCATGTTGAAACGTTATTGCTCTCAGTCAGCGAGCATTCGATTTCAGTGGGCGAGCGGATTGCTAAGGCGCGAGGACGATATCGGCTGCAGTAAGAAAATGGTTGCGATGGGCGGGAAGCCGTCATTCACCGCAGATTGCACCAAGAGCGGCTCTGCGGACTAAGCCGTGATTTACTCAATGTCCGCTTCCATTTGAACTAAGTTCATATTTTACTGGGGCCCCGTAACATTATTGCGGAAACGATGGTCGTCAGTTAAAAATATTGCGAATCCGCTGGGCTTTTCAAGCCTTACAATGTAGCGTTGCATATTAGAGGCAGAGACAGCCTGTAGCTGGCGTCGCTTATGGATTGAGTAATTAGGAGGCGAACGTGTCGGAAAACGTGGATTTTCTTGGCTATCACTCAGATTTGTTTGCTGGCTCAAATCTGGAAAGTGATCGTACTGAGATCGAGGGCCTTATTCGCGAGTGGGAGATTTCTCCCGGAGGCGGTCGGTCACTCGCTTCGGATTTCGCTAAAATCATGTTGGCACTTCTGGCATTTGATAAAGAGCAGAAGTTTAAAGATCGTCCGGCACAGATCGCAATTCTACTTTCGCTCTGGGAAGCAGTAGTTAAATTTCCTTCTGATGCCGAGAACTCTTTTCGCGACACTCACCTCAACGCAAATAGATCAGAGCTTGAGTTACGAATGCGTTTGGCTTCTCGAATGTTCTTCTATGGGCGTAGAGTTCTCTTCAACTACAACAACACTAGTGATGCTTCCGCGAATTTCGATTGGGCAATACGCCTTTTTTCCGTCGCAGAGAATGATCTGCAAAAGCTAAAGGACTTCCAAAAATCGAAATTGCTTGGAATGCGGGGAACAACCAAACTGTTTCTTGGCCGCATTAAAAATGCTGATATGGATTTTTGGCTAGATGCCTACACTGACCTTTGGAATTCCTACGAACTTGGGAACAAGGGTCGCGAAGCTGTAAAGAGTTTACGGGAGCTAGCTTTGCGAATCCTCGAGGCACACAGCTCTAGCGAAGGTTTTGAAAGATTCGATTTCGTCTCTAACCTATTGAAAGAAAACGATCATCAATATCACAGCGATATGTCGCAATTCCACCAACATCGGGTAACCCATTTCATCTCTAAATCGGAAGCAGCCTCCGCGATTGGCGCATGTGTCTCGGGTCTTGAATCATGCAAAGCTGCTTTAGAAACTGCCAATAGTGAAAAGGATGAGGCATTTTCAAAGTGCACACGTGCTTTCTTCAAGCAGGTGATGATCCAGCAGGAAACGGGCTTTGCTGAGGATGCCGAAATTCTGAAACTTAAAGATGTCATTTTAGATCTTGAGGTCGCGTATGAGTTTCGCCTAGGTGGTAGTAGTCTTCCTTTGACCTTGTTGAGGAAGTCTTACCTTGAGAAGAAAATTGGGAATGATGAGCAAGGATTGGAGGATTTGACCAAGTGTTTAGCGCGCTTAGAACTAGTTCACGATGAACAAGACCGAGATAGGATAGCGAAGAACGCTCAAGCATCGATTGTAGATATTGAAATCGGGATCGCAGCGAAAAGAGATGATCTTTCAAGTGTGATCCGCTTGTCCCGCGACTTGCTCAAATTTGGTGAGTCTGCTTGGTATAGTCTCTTTTCAATCTGTGTTCATGTCTCCAGCCTACTAAAATCCGGCTCAAGCATCGGCAGCTCAGAACGACTACAAGCGGTATTGTTAAGGAAAGAACTGCTGGTTGCATTTTTTCACGCGAATGAATCTGGAGACGAAACTCTGGATAAATCTTTGTCAATGGCTTTGTCCTATGCAGCCAACCTTTCTCGCGACATGGATCAGTTTGCGATTTCATCAGAAACGATGCAGTTTTATGCGTTGGCGCTGTCGCAGGAGGACAACGTCAACACGGAGTTTACAGCATTTGCAGGTAATATGTCGTTGCAGTATGGTAAGCAACTCAAGGCTGCAGGCGATGGAATTGCGGCATACGATCATTTCAGAGACGCAATCGCGAGGTTTAAGGAAGCCATTAAAGATATTGAAGGTGGCGTTGAGTTCGACGAAGAAGCTCTAAAGCCGGTCGTGATACATAGTAAGCTGGGTGAGGCTTTTTTGCGGCTGGCTAAATCTGGTGATCAGGGGCTTAGGATGTACCGGAATTCTCTGGAGCAGTTTGAGATTGCCAAACACCTTGGGAATGACACGCCCGAACTACTGGGCCTCATGGGTGATGTACATTATCGCATCGGGTTTTGGGGGCGAGATATAGATGCTCTCCGCAATGCGCAAAAAATGAAAGAAGAGGCTGTTTTAAGGGGGGGGGAATCCAGAGAGAACTATAGTGTTACTGGCCGCATATGCGAGGCCTTGTTCATACGAGAGGGATTACTGGAAGATCTTGTCAAGGCCGTTAGAAGTGTATTCGGAGCGCTTCAAATTGACCCTTCGTGGCCGTGGCCGTATTTTCAGTTAGCGGAAATTGTGTCACATCATTCCTCCTTTCTTCCGCAGATAATTGAAGGGTTGCGCGACCTCCGAGTCTCAGATATTTCCTCAGCTTTTGGATCGTTCGAGATGTTGGCTGATCAAGAATTGCGAATTTTGGGAATTGAATGCGTACTTGACAACAAAGAGTTCAAGAAGTTGATTCTAGGGGGTAGATCCGACGTTTTTGTCCTTGATGATCCTCACAAGCTGATCTCCGGGAGCATTGTACTCAAGCCAACAAGGGCAAAGGATGCCATGAGAGAGACGGTGAGAGCCAAGGAGATTCACAACTCACTACGTGTGTTAGGACTACTTGATGCATATGGTGTGGCTGCCCCTATCGGGACGATTCAGCTGGAAAAGAATAAATGCGTATACGCAATGAGGCGGGAGCAGGGGGCGACTCTTGCGGACGTCATTCTTGGGGAATCTGGGAACGGATACCCAGTGGACCTACGAATAGTACATGATACAATCAAATTTTTAGCGCTTTTTCACAAGACTGTATCACCGCAAAATAAGTCTCCTATTTTGCTCAAAACAGTTGTTGCTGACCTAGTGGCTACTCTGAGAAGAGCATCTGCTAAGAACGATTTCGACCAAGGTGTTTTCTCAACAGTTTCCAGTTTCTTACCGTCAAGTATCCCTTGTGTTGTGAAGAAGGACGGGCATGCAGAAAATTGGATTATCTCCCCGCATGGCAAAGTCATTATGATAGATTTAGAAGCTACGAGAAACAATCCAATCCTTCTAGATTTAGCACAGCTAATTGAAGATTTTCCTTGCCTTTCAACGACGGCGGGTGGTTGGAAAATTCGAGCACGTATGGTTTCTGAATACTGGGAGAGCTTATATGGGGAACTTGAAGCACCATCATACCTTCAGGATTTGTACGACCTCTTTGCAATTCAGCGAGCAGTTTTCGGGTATGGTCTTTGCCGTCGAAGAATGAGCAAATCTGAATCCTCAACTTCTCGCCGTGCTTTGGTTCTACGCCAAGCGCACTTTTCAGGGATTCTTGAGCACCTTTCTACCAGTGGATTGTCAGGAAATACTTCCGCGATTGCTAGGGTCTGTTTGAACGTTCTATCTGAACAAAAATTTTGAAATAAGTCCTGCTGCGCCGCGAAATTTAGGGAGACATTTGTTTGGATAACAAACTCATCAAAAACCTCAGCGAATTTGTTGAGTACGTTGAGCATCGAACACCAGGAAAATCTATTGGGCTATTTCGAGGGCAAGCAGTCTGCAGAAATTTGCTTCCAAGTATTGCTAGGATGAAACCGACGAAGGATACAACAGACTTGGAAAAAAGGATGCTTGCAGAGCTTAAGCGTTCTGGAACGCTATTTCTTCAGGACACAAAAACGAGCGACTGGGAGCTCTTGGTCATAGCACAACATTATGGCCTTTCCACGAGGTTACTAGACTGGACTTCCAATCCATTGGCCGCGCTGTGGTTTGCATGTTCGAAGGAAGACGAAAAAGATGCTTATGTCTACGCCCTTGACACAGGAGGCATGAGACTTCCCGGCCGTGGCAGAAAATCTCCGTTTGAACAGCCAAAGACCAGAGTGTTTCGGCCTCGTCTGAACAATGCTCGTATCGTCGCACAGCATGGTTGGTTTACTGTCCATCGATTTTCGGTCAAATCGTCAAGATTTGTTGCTTTGGAAAACAACCTCGAACTCAATTCTAAGCTATTCGAGATGGTGATTCCCGGAGCTGTAAAGTCGCAAATACTTTGGTCATTGGACCGACATGGAGTAAATCACACATCTTTATTTCCCGATCTAGAGGGTTTGTGTAGACACATATCTTGGAAAGCCCACAGGCAGGAAACTGATTTCGAAATTGACTAAAAAAAGTTTCACTGGTGATCGAAGAGGTCTCATTGTTTAGTGAAGTCAATGCAGCGCTCACAAACGATCACTTTTGAAAGCCTCGCCAAATCCACCCAACGAAGGCGACGTCGCGCTCCATGTCCCTCAAAACTCATACTCGAAACTACTCACGCATATTTCCGACTTTCAAATGAGTTGTTGGAGATCCTCAAACCGGACTTTCGTTACGATACGACGAACTAGACGGGTTGGTCTCTTAACAGCCATTCGCTGTGCTGACGACGGATGCCCGCTAAGGGCCGTTGTTGAATAATACCGCCCCCTCAGGTGTTGCGCATTTACCACACACCCAAATGCATTCATTTGCTTCCATAGTGCTTCCACGCCCAAATCACTATCATAAAAGTCCGTCCGAGGGCGACCTTTAAGTGCTTGAAATAATTGGTAAATATTGGTTGCGGGGATAGGATTTGAACCTATGACCTTCAGGTTATGAGCCTGACGAGCTACCGGGCTGCTCCACCCCGCGACAGTGGCATTTTCTGCCAAATGTAACAACTTTCGTTGTTGGCGCTTAGTTACCCTCTTCCGCTCAAAGGTTCAACCAGAAAATTCGTGATTTTCGAAAAAATTGCTGCAATGCCGTTACCCTTTCGTAACCATATCGCCCTAAACCCTTATTTGCATCACTGTTTGGGAGAATCCACGAATGGTTAACATCTGGCGTTTGGTCTGCTTGCTGCTTTTGGCAGCCCTGCCCCTGCGCGCGGCCGAGTCTGCTGACGAGGTGGCAATATCTTCGATTTGCGATGCCGTTAGCGCCGCCGCCGCCCGTGCGCAAAATATGCCGAGCGATGCGCTTTATGCCATCACCCTCACCGAAACCGGACGCACCCGCAATGGGGCCTTTCGCCCGTGGCCATGGACGGTCAACATGGAGGGGCGCGGCTTTTGGTTTGATACCCGCGAAGAGGCCTATGACTATGTAATGGAGCGCTATAACGCCGGCGCGCGCAGTTTCGACGTGGGCTGTTTTCAGCTTAATTACAAATGGCACGGCATGAATTTTGAGTCGATCGAGGCGATGTTTGACCCGATGACCAACGCCACTTACGCCGCGCAAATGCTCTCGGGGCTGCACGATGAATTTGGCGATTGGACAAAAGCCGCCGGGGCTTACCATTCGCGCACAGAGAAGTATGCCAGCCGCTACCGTATCCGCTATGCTCGTATTCGCGGAAGGCTCGGTGGCGAGGCGCCTTCGCCTACGCTTCAGCTGCCAACAGTGCTGGTTGCCCGCGCGGCCCGCTTCCCAGATGTGCAGCACGCCTTCCTTTCGGCCCCACCCGTGGCCGCCATTTCGCCCTATAGTTCCCGCGCGGGGGCCATCGGCGAAGGCGCGGTTGAAACGCCAGCCGCCCTTATGGGCTCGCTGGCCTCAGGCATGCTTGGCGGCAGCACCGTGACCCTGCTCACCAGCACCAGTGGCTCACTTTTTTAAGGATAATTATGCCCAAAATTTCCATTGCCACGCTTTATCAGCCTACGGTTCTGCTCAGCATTGCATTGATGGCGGTCATCGCGATGATGATCCTGCCCATGCCCGCTTGGGTGCTCGATATCGGCCTTGCCGCCAGCTTTGCCATTTCCATCCTGATCTTCACGATCACCCTGTTTATCACCCGTCCGCTAGAGTTCTCGGCCTTCCCGACCATTCTGCTCGCCAGCCTCATGCTGCGGCTGTCGCTCAATGTGTCCTCCACCAAGCTGATCATTGGTGAGGGCCACACCGGCACCGGCGCGGCGGGCGATGTGATCGAGGGCTTCGCCAATTTCATCATGGGCGGCTCGGTTTACCTTGGGCTGGTGGTGTTCGGCGTGCTGCTTATCGTTAATTTTATCGTTATTACCAAGGGCGCGGGCCGCATGGCCGAAGTGGGCGCGCGCTTTGCGCTTGATGGCATGCCGGGCAAGCAGCTTGCAATTGATAGTGACATGGCGGCGGGCGCGATTGACCACGAAGAGGCCAAGAAACGCCGCAAAACCGAGCAGGAAGAAACCACGTTTTTTGGCTCACTTGATGGTGCGTCAAAGTTCGTGAAAGGCGATGCGGTGGCGGGGCTGCTTATCACCATGCTCAACCTGATCATGGGCCTTGTGATGGGCGTATTCGTGCACAGCATGCCCGTTGGCCAAGCCTTTGAAACCTATGCTATTCTCACCGTTGGCGATGGCCTCGTTTCGCAATTCCCCTCCGTTATTATCTCCATCGCCTCGGCGCTTTTGCTCTCTAAGGGTGGGGTGCTTGGCTCTGCCGATAAAGCCCTCACCAGCCAGCTTGGGGCCTACCCCGAGGCCTTGGCCACAGTGGCGGTTCTGCTGGGGCTGTTTGGTCTTGTGCCGGGCCTGCCGATGCTACCATTTTTTGCTGGGGCTGCGGCGCTGGGGGCAGGGGCTTATTTAAGCTTCAAAAGGAAGGCGCGAGAGGCCGAGGAAGCCAAACTGGAGCAGACCGTTGAAGCCCCCAAAACCACCCCGCAAAAAACGCTGGGCGATATGCTGGACCTTGACGAAATCCATCTTGAATTTGCCTCCGATCTGGTCTCGACCGTGATGGATGATAGCGCGGGCCTAGATCGCCGCATTCTAAATATGCGCAACCATATCGCCGCGCAATTTGGCGTGGTGATCCCCGAAATCCGGCTGACGGATTCCACGCTTTTGCCCAATGGCACCTATGTTATCCGTATTCAGGGCGTAGAAATCGCCCGCTCTGAGGTAGAGATCGGCAAGGTGCTGGTGCTGCTCGCCGACGACACCATCCGCCCCCCCAAAGGCCGCGATGTATCCGAGCCAGTTTATGGCGCCCCCGCCCGCTGGATAGAGCCGAATATGCAGGAAGAAGCGGCGCTTCAGGGGCTATCGGTTGTGACCCCAACCGAGGTCATTGCCACCCATCTTTTGGAAGTGCTTAAGCAAAACTTCGGGCGCTTGTTTAACCGCCGCACCCTGCGCAAATTGCTAGATGAATTCGTGGCGGTGAGTGACACTACCCGCGCCGCCGCTAACCGCCGCATTCTGGATGAATTTGTGCCAGATAAAGTCTCGATTGACCTGTTGCAATCGGTGCTGCGGCTCTTGCTGGAAGAGCAGGTTTCTATCCGCAACCTGCCGCTCATTCTAGAGAGCATCGCCGAGGCCAGCGGGGCGCTTACCGGCATTGAGGCCATCACCGAATACGTGCGCCAGCGGCTTGGCTTCCAGCTAATCGCTGACATGCAGGAGCCCGACGGCGCACTGCCGCTTGTGCAGCTTTCCCCCGAATGGGAGGCGCTATTTCAAAAGCACCAGCTAGAGGGTGACCAAGGCGGGGCCGATGTGGCGCTGCCGCCGCACGAGTTTAATCGCCTCGCCACAGCTGTGGCCGAGCAGGTCAGCAAAGCGGGTGAGCAAGGGCGCTATCCGGCGGTTATTACTTCGGCGCGGCGGCGGCGATTTATCCACACCGTGCTCAGCGCCAAGGGCATCCGAAATCCGGTTTTCAGCTTTGAAGAGGTGGGGTCAAACGCCATGCCTGCGCTGGTGGGCATGGCCTAATGCTTGAGGGGCTAACCGAAATTCTGGCAGAGAGTGATGTCAGCCTCGCGGGGCTGATATTGGTGTTTGTGCGGGTGGCAGCTGCTGTTTCGCTGATGCCGGGCTTTGGTGAGCAGGCCATCCCCTCCCGCGTGCGCTTGATGGCCGCGCTGGGCTTTACCATGGTCGTATGGCCAATGGTGGCACCCAATTTGCCGCCAATAAGTGCCGCCCTGCCCGCCATGGGCGGCCTCATTGTAATAGAAGCAGGCATCGGTTTTCTCATCGGCATTTCCCTGCGCCTCATGGTTATGGCCCTCCAGTTTGCTGGCTCTGTTGCCGCGCAATCCACCGCCATTACCCAAGTGGCAGGCGTGGGCGTCACGCCTGACCCGATGCCCGCCATCGGCAATATCCTCATGCTCGCGGGCCTCACGCTTGCGCTGGTTA
>WTAL01000208.1 GCA_013139635.1 Paracoccaceae bacterium | reverse complement strand
ATGGTGGACCAGATACGGCAGGAGAAAACCACCACCGTAGAGGCGCTGATTTCGCCGGGTTGCCGGATGATCGGTAAGCGGCTGGGCAGCCTGCGGCTGCGGCGGCGCTATGGGGTTTACGTGCTGGCGGTGCATCGGCGCAACCAGAACCTTGGCTCGGCGCTAGACGAGATTGTGGTGCGCGTGGGTGATACGCTTTTGCTTGAGGGCGCGGCGGAGGACATCCGGCGGCTGGCGGCTGATATGGAGCTGATTGACGTGGCCCACCCCGAGGCGCGGCCCTATAGGCGCGGCCATGCGCCGATGGTCATTGCCGCGCTGGTGGCGGTGGTGGGCTTGGCGGCCTTTGGCATTGCGCCAATTTTTGCGGCGGCACTGGTGGCCGTGGCCTTTGTGCTGCTGGTGCGGGCGATAGACGCCGACGAGGCCTTTGGCTTTGTCGATGGCCGCTTGCTGGTGCTGATATTTTCCATGCTAGCTATCGGGACAGGGCTTGAGCGCTCTGGCGCGGTGGTGCTCATTGCTGATGCGCTGGCCCCGTGGCTGCGCGTGCTGCCCGCGCCGCTGCTGATTTGGGCGATTTATTTGCTGACTTCGGTGTTAACGGAATTGGTCAGCAATAACGCCGTGGCGGTGGTGGTGACGCCGGTGGCGATAGGGCTGGCGCACAGCCTTGGCATTGACCCACGGCCACTGGTGATCGCCGTGATGGTAGCCGCCTCGGCCAGCTTTGCCACGCCGATAGGTTACCAAACCAACACGCTTGTGTATGGCCCCGGCGGCTATAGCTTTACGGATTTTATGCGTATAGGCATCCCGCTCAACATCGCGATTGGCATGTTGGCCAGTGCGCTTATCCCGTGGTTTTGGCCTCTAGGGGGGAGTTGAGTCGCGGCGTGGATTTGGGAAAGTATTGCAATTACCATCAACATAAATCGAGGAAATCTCGGCATAGTTGGAGTAGGCTTTGCTCGTATCAATTTGACAATAATTGAAAGCCGATGGATCAACTATTTGATGTGACCTGTTTTCGGTTTGTGGGCTTAAATAGATATCTTGAATCAAGCGAAGCCGCGAAGCCAGGGTTCTTAGACTTTCCTCCGAATATGGAGAGTTTACCACAAGCACAATTCTAAATCTTTTTCCTGTGAAATAGAGCCGCAACTCTCCATGCTGACAAATTTTGGGATGGTTCGATTTCAAATATTCGAATAACCATTTTTGTATTTCACTAAAATTGTTGGCCATGTATTCCTTGACGCAAGGCTGTCTCTCCGAGACTATCAACACTTCACATTGAATACTGAAATTACTATTTATTGCCAGAACTAAGCGTTCTTGCAAAATCGGGGGCTCAAGGGGCCGCTCGATCCGCAACGTTTCTGCCAGGTAAACGCTGCATTGATCAGATGGGCGCGGCCCTAATTCCGGAATACGAGTATCAGAGTTTACTGTATTTCTGAGCATCGAAAGGATGGGGCCGTCTTCATCGTTTTTTTCGTTTCCATCGAGGCCGAGGCCTAGTTGCGCTATGATCTGACAAGAAGAAAATGCAGTTTCGACCGAGGATACATAGTTATCAAAATAGGGCAATGAAAGCTCAAATAGAGATAGATTAAATCGCTTGCTTTCGAGATTACTTGTCCGACTTGCGTTGGAAATAGATAGGATTAGGCTGCCAAAAGCCAAAGCCGTTGTTAGGATAGCCGGGATATGCCCTCCCAAAATGCTCCATATTGTTTTTTGGGGTTTAGAAGAAAGTAGATGTTATTTTTTTCATAATTGGCTCTTTTGTCTGTCATGTTGAGCGCCTCCCTACCCATGGATTTAATATGTTTGGGAGGGAGGCAATATAAAAGATAATTGGGGCGGGAATAACCCTTGGGAACGCAGCCCGGTAGGTGTATGGCTCATACTATGAAGCAACACTGGCAAACCCTTCTTATTGTGGCGGCTATTTTCCTGCTTTGGAACACGCCGCTGATGATCCCGCTCAAAATTCTGATTGTGTTTTTTCATGAGCTTTCGCACGGGCTGGCAGCGGTGCTGACGGGCGGGAGCATTGAGAGCATTTCGATCTCGCCGCAGCAGGGCGGGTTAACGACCACGCGGGGCGGGTGGTTGTTTTTGATCACCTCGGCGGGGTATCTTGGCTCGCTGCTTATTGGCGTGTTGCTGTTTTTAGCGGCACTCAACACCAAGGCCGATAAGCTGATAATGGGCGCGCTGGGGGCCACCATGCTGCTGGTGGCGGCGCTTTATATGCGCGAGCTGTTTGCGCTCGGGTTTACCATTGCGGCGGGGGCCGCGATGCTGGCCAGCGCTAAATACCTGCCGGAAAGCGCCAATGATGCGGCGCTGCGGGTGCTCGGGTTGGTCAGCATGGGCTATGTGCCGTTTGATATTATCAGCGATACAATCGTGCGGTCAGGGGAGCGCTCGGACGCCTACGCGCTTTCAACCCAAACCGGCCTGCCAACGGTGCTTTGGGGCGGGCTTTGGCTGGCCGCCAGCGTGTTTGTGATTTGGAAAGTTATGAAAATCAGCCTCAACAGCAAAACACATATATCTTTTTGAGCGCGCCGCCTTTACAGCGGATTCAACGAGGGGAAACTTTATAAGCGAGTCGCGCGATGGGATATATTCTCAAAAATTCATGGGCACTGCTGCTGGGCATGTTCCTGCTGATGCTGGGCAACGGCACCCAAGGCACGCTGCTTTCGGTGCGCGGCGCGCTAGAGGGCTTTGGCCCCACCACCATGTCATATGTGATGACAGCTTATTACGTTGGCTTTTTGCTTGGCTCAAAACTGGCCCCGCAGCTTATTCGCCGCGTGGGGCATGTGCGGGTGTTTGCCGCGCTGGCCTCGCTGGTTTCGGCGGCTTTTATTGGCTATGCCATGGCGCCGGACCCTTACATTTGGGCGGCCTTGCGGCTGGTTGTGGGCTTTGGGTTCTCCGGCGTTTATGTGGTGGCCGAAAGCTGGCTGAATGATGCCGCCACTAATGAGACCCGTGGGCAGGCGCTGTCGGCTTATATGATTATCCAGATGCTCGGGCTGGTGCTGGCGCAGTTCATAATCCTTACGGCTGACCCTTCTGGCTTTGTGCTGTTTGCTGTAATTTCGATACTGGTTTCAGTGTCTTTTGCGCCGATATTGCTTTCGGTTTCCCCCGCGCCGGCCTTTCATGCCTCACCACCGATGACGCTGAAACGCTTGTTTAAAACCTCTCCGCTAGGCGCTGTGGGGTCATTTATCCTCGGCGGCATTCTTTCGGTGCTCTTTGGGATGACCGCCGTTTTCGCCACGGAAAGCGGCCTTACCACCACCGAATTATCGCTGCTGGTGGGCGTGAGCTACCTTGGTGCTGTGGTTATGCAATACCCGATCGGCTGGATGTCTGACCGGATGGACCGACGTTTGCTGATCGTGATTGTGACAGGGTTTGCCGCTGTTAGCATCGCCATCGCGCTGCCCTTTGCAGGGTCGTTTTATACGCTTCTGGCGCTTGGCTTCCTTATTGGCTCCACCGGCAGCCCGCTTTACTCGCTGCTGATTGCGCACACAAACGACTATCTGGAGCCGGAAGACATGGCCAATGCCTCTGGCGCATTGGTGTTTTTAAACGGGATCGGGGCCGCTGGCACGCCCGTGCTGGTGGGCCTCGCGATGACGCGTTATGGCGCGTTTAGCTATTACTATGCGCTCATTCTGCTGATGGGCAGCATCGCGCTTTATGGCGCCTATCGGATGACCCGCCGCGAGGCCATACCTATTGACGAGACCATGAGCTATACGCCCGTTATGCCACAATCCACCGGAATCGCAGCCGAGGTTGCGCAAGAAGTTGCCATTGAGGCAGCAGAAGCGGAAGAAGATGCGGAAGCAGGATAAATTATTGCTTGCCCGAATCAATATTTAGTCGTTTAGCTTAAAACAGGCACAATCTTGGGGAACAGGCCGATGACCATTACACCAGACGAAATTATTGATTTTTGGCAAAATGAAGTGGGGCAAAAAGGCTGGTATATGGTCGACCCCGCGCTCGACCAGAAAATCCGCGACCGCTACCTAGATTTTTGGCACGATGTACGCGCGGGTGAATATGATAGCTGGACCTGTAAGCCTAAGGGCGCGCTCGCGATGCTGATCACCATTGACCAGCTTCCCCGTAACATGTTTCGCGGCTCGGGCGATAGCTTTGCCACCGATAGCAAAGCCCGCTGCATTTCCAAGCGCGCGATCTTTTCGGGGCAAGACCTGAAGATCGAAGAACCAATGCGGCAGTTTTTCTATCTGCCACTTATGCACTCAGAAGTGCTGGCTGACCAAGATACCAATATGCGGATGTATAAGCAAAACATGTCCGGCGAGGGCCGCTTTTTGCACCCGCGCGCCCACCGTGAGGTTATCCGCAAATTCGGGCGGTTTCCGTATCGGAATAAAGCGATGGGGCGGATGTCTACCCAAGCCGAAAAGGACTACGTGGCGGCGGGCGGCTATGGGCTGACGGTTAAGGAAATGCAGGCTACCACAAGCTGAATCCCCTTGTTTTAGAAATGAATATATCTATTTGAACTTAGCTTTTGTCATTGTTAATTGACCAGATGGGTTTGCACTGAATTCTGCTGAAAATAGATGGAAATCTAAGTCTCTGGTTCTTTGATACTGAACAAAATTGCCATCAATTTTGACCTCTGGCCGCTTCTTGTATTCAAACCTTACCACGATTGCGGAGCTACCTAGCCCATTCAAGAATCCATCCATCTTAGGGTCGTCTCTTTTAGCATCTGCTTCATCATAAGCCAGCTTTGCAGCCGCAAGAATGTGGGTGCGAGCTAATTTCAAATATGTCGACCTAGTCGCTGCTTTTGAGGGTTGGAGGTAGTTTTTATCTAGGAACGGCCACAAATTCTTCTTTGATTGAATCGCGACAACAACTGTTAGCTTGGCACCGGGCCCAGGAATTTCGCCTTTGACGCCAAATAGCTGTGTAAATGCCTTCTTTAAGTGAGTGTTTACATCGCCATTGCTATGGGCCGAGGTTGACTTTGCTTGGAAGACTCTCATTTTTCCTGTCACAAGATCAACAGTTGCAACGTCACCCCGTTTTTCAGTTTCCGGTATGATTTGCCGCCACTTGTTTATTTGTTTTACCGTTATATCGGCCTCAAGTTTATACCCGCGAATGTTTGAAAAAACCTTTTTTAGATCTTTAGTGACCTTGTTAATGGCTGCTTCCAACAATCTAATTCGGCTCACATAATTTGCATACTCTGGATTACTCGGATCCATTGTCGTAAGCATCAAAGCTAAATGATACTCCTCCAATTCAGAATGCATATCCTTCCACTCTTGAAGCTCAGCTATCATATGGTCAAATCGTTTAGCGGCGTATTTCATAAGCAATCCTATAAGGTGAGTGGAATCACTTTGTACCATGACTGGTAGCTTTTCGCGAAGAAAAAATGGAGCGGGCGAAGGGGCTCGAACCCTCGACATTCAGCTTGGGAAGCTGATGCTCTACCAACTGAGCTACACCCGCAATAGGGCAGATTTAACGCGGCCTTGGCGTGGCGTCAATGCGATTGTGGTTGCCATGCCTGAAAATCCGGCCATTATGTGAACGAGCGTTCAGGAGATGGAAATGGATTTAGGTATTACCGATAAAGTGGCCCCGCTGATTGCGGCGGTGCGCGAGATGGTGGCGAGCGAGATTGCGCCCTTGGAAGAGGACTACCGCAGCGAGGTCGGCAACGCTGGTGACCGCTTTGTGTATACGCCTCGCATGACTGAAATTCTGGAGGGGCTAAAGGCCGAGGCGCGGAAGCGCGGGCTGTGGAACTTTTGGCTGACGGATAGCGAAAAGGGCTACGGGCTGAGCACGGTTGAATATGCTTTTTTGGCTGAGGAAATGGGAAAAACGCCGCTGGGCGCTGAGGTGTTTAATTGCTCGGCACCGGATACCGGTAATATGGAAGTGCTGGAGCGTTATGGCACGGAAGAACATAAAGAAAAGTGGCTAACACCTTTGCTGAACGGAGAAATCCGCTCGGCCTACTTGATGACGGAGCCGGATATGGCCAGCTCTGACGCCACGAATATCTCGATGTCTTGTGTGCGAGATGGCGATGAATATGTGCTGAACGGTGAAAAGTGGTGGGCCAGCGGGGCGGGTGATCCGCGATGTGCCATTTACATCGTAATGGTGAAAACCGGCGGGGTGGATGCGCATAAATATCGGCAGCACTCTATGGTTTTGGTGCCAGCAGATGCTGTGGGCGTTGAGGTGCTGCGGCCGATGGAAGTTTACGGCCATGATGATGCGCCGCACGGGCATATGCACATCAAGTTTACCGATGTGCGGGTGCCGGCTGAAAGCCTGTTGCTTGGTGAAGGGCGCGGATTTGAAATTTCGCAGGGGCGGCTTGGGCCGGGGCGGATTCACCACTGTATGCGGGCTATTGGCCATGCCGAAAGCGCGCTGGAGCTGATGTGCAAGCGTGGATTGGCGCGGGAGGCTTTTGGCAAGAAAATCGCGCATTTGGGGGCGAATTACGATATTATCGCCGAGTGCCGGATGGAGATTGAGCAGGCGCGCTTGCTGTGTTTGAAAGCGGCTTGGTTTATGGACCAAGGGGACGCTAAGGCAGCCGCACCGTGGATTAGCATGATCAAGGTTGTGGCCCCGAAAGTGGCGCTTAAAGTGGTGGATGAAGCGGTGCAAATGTTTGGCGCGCAGGGGATTTCGCAGGATACGCCCTTGGCCGCAAGCTGGACACATTTGCGCACGTTGCGGCTAGCGGATGGGCCGGATGCGGTGCATCGCAGGCAGGTGGCACGCCAAGAATTACGGCAATATACCAACGAGAAAATTTGATGGATTTCAATCGGATATCGGAGTATCTTGAAGCGGAAGTCGAGGGTTTTCAGGGGCCGATTGAGGCTGCCAAGACTCCAAGCGGCCAAAGCAACCCGACCTATATTCTGACCACACCCAGTGGTAAATATGTGCTGCGGAGCAAGCCCAAAGGCAAGTTGTTGAAATCAGCCCATGCCGTGGACCGCGAATTCAGGGTGTTGCGGGCGTTGCATAGCCAAGGCCTGCCCGTACCCCAGCCGTTTTTGCTGTGTGATGACCGCGCGGTCTCTGAAACCATGTTTTACCTGATGGCCTTTTCCGAAGGGGAAAACTATGGCGACCCGCGGCTGCCTGATAGCTCACCCGAGAGCCGCCGCGAGGTTTATGACCAGATGAACAAGGGCTTGGCGGCGGTGCATTCGGTTGATCTGGAAAGGGCGGGGCTGCTGGATTATGGCCCGCCGGGGAATTATTTTGAACGCCAACTTAACCGCTGGAGCAAGCAATATGAGGCCAGTGCCACCGAGGCCATGCCGGCCATGGATGCGCTGATCAACTGGCTGGGCAGCCACATGCCGCCTAACGATGGCACCGTGACCTTGGTGCACGGGGATTGGCGCATAGACAACCTCCTTTTCAATAAAGATACCAACGCTTTAACGGCCATTCTTGACTGGGAGCTTTCAACCCTAGGCCACCCGCTGGCTGACCTTGGGGCGCAGCTTATGCAGTGGCAAATGCCCGTGGGCGCCGAGGGGCGCGGGCTGGCAGAGGTGGACCGCGCGGCGCTCGGCATTCCATCTGACGAGGCCTATGTGGCCGATTATGCCGCCCGCAGGGCCATCCCTGTGCCGGATATGCGCTTTTACGTCGGGTTCAGCTTTTTCAAAATGGCGGCCATTTTGCAGGGGGTAAAACGGCGGGCGCTGGATGGCAATGCGTCTAATCCGCAAAAGGCGCTGGAGCTGGGGGCCTATGTGGGGCTTTTTGCCGAGGCGGGCCTGAAGACGGTAAAGAATTGATCTGTTTTAGCCATATTTTGATGGTTGCGAGCCTGCTCTTTGCGGGCGCGCCTGCTTTTTCTGAAGCGGATACCGGAACCTCCTCAGAGGGGTGGGCTATCTATAAAGAAGATAACTCGCTTTTCGCAAGGGACAGTGGTGTGTCTCCGTTTACCTGTGTTGCCCAAGCGGTTTCGGCCAGAGGGCAGGTGCTGCGAATTCGTGTTTTCCCTGTGCGTTATCAGGTGAATGTTGAGCTGCCGTATCTTTACTATCCAATAAAAACGCTGCCTGATACGGTGTATTTTGACACGGATAACGCCCGCCTGTTTTCGGCGTCCACCCTTCCTGGCCTAGAGCAAGCCTATGCCCAGCTTTATGATGGAAGCGGATATACGCTGTTTTTGGCGCTTCAATCCGAAGGGGGTTTTGAGGTCAGATTTTCGGGGGGGCGCTTCAAGTATAGCGGACTAAACAACGCAGAAATGCTCGCGGGTTTGATGGTCTGCGCCGAGCGTCAGCTGGAAGATTTTGATATTTCAGCGTCCTAAAACGCGTTAGCGCGGAATTACAATTTTGGCGCTTAGCCCGCCAAGACTCTCGCTCTTGCCCAGTTCCAAAGTGCCACCATGGGCGCGGGCAATATCAAGCGTAATGCTCAGCCCAAGCCCTACGCCGGCATGGTGGCCGCGGGCCTCATCAAGCCGTGAAAACGGCTGAAGAGCACGCTCCACCGCCTCGGGCGGAATGCCGGGCCCGTCATCCTCCACACGATATTCTAAAAAACGCTGGCTGAGCGCCACCGACAGCTGCACGGTTTTACCGTATTGCTGCGCATTGCCAATCAAGTTTTGCAGGGCGCGGGTCATGGCATCTTGGCGCAATACTACATTTTTGTTATCGGCCGTTGAGCGCAGGATTTTGACGGGGATATCACCGCATTTCTGGGCAACTGTTTGGGCAAGCGCGATCGGGTCCACTGGTTGGCCAGCCTCTACTTGGTTGTCGCGGGCAAAAGCGAGAAAGCCGTCAAGCATCTGTTCCATCTCGGTAATATCGGCCTTTAGCTCTTCAGTGTCGTCCATAAGCTCTACTGCGAGCTTCATGCGGGTAAGGGGCGTGCGTAGATCATGGCTAACGCCCGAGAGCATTTGAGTGCGCTGCTCCACCTGCCGCTCTAACTTGTTGCGCATGCTCAAAAAGGCCAGAGCGGCGCGGCGCACCTCGGTCGAGCCAGCAGGGTGGATGGCCACATCACGGCCCTTGCCGTGAGCCTCGGCGGCTTCTGCCAGCCGGTTGATCGGGCGGATTTGGTTGTGCAGAAACAGGATGGAAATGACCGTAAGGATGATGGAGGCAAAGAGCATAAGCACCAAAAGCTGGTGCGGGTTTAGCGCCGTGACCCGCCCGCGTGAAATAACGGCCTCAAGCCGGCCTTTTTCAAGGTCGATATTCAGTGCCACACGATCTGGCACACTTTGAAGATCTACTGAAAGCGGGTGCTCAATATCACGGTGCAGTGCTTTTATGAGGGTTTTGCCAGAAAGATCATAAAACGCCACTTGGTCTGCCAATAGCGGCGGGGCATTGGCGTTGAGCAGCAAAAGCATTTCGAGATTAACCGAAATTTCATCAAGCGCGGCCTGCGGGTCTTCGGCGCGGGCAATTTGCTCAATGGCGAATTTTAGCTCTAGAATAACAGAGGCCGCCATTTGCTCGGTCACACTTTGAAAGTGGCGCTGGATAAACACTTGACCAACCACCAATTGCAGCCCGATCATTGGGAGCAACAGGATCAGCAAAGCGCGCCCAAAGAGCGAACGCGGCATGTAACGCTTGAGCCAACCAAAATTCATAGCTAAGGGTTAAGCGGCAAGGGGAAATTGTGCAAGGGGGCGCACATGTTTAACACAGAGCATACACCCGAAATTGGCGTAGCCAAAAAGCTCACGGATGGGCTTTTGGTGGTGACCGCGCCCAATGCTTCGCCGATGACCTTTACCGGCACTCAAAGTTATATTCTGGGGGATAGTGAAGTGGCCGTGATTGACCCCGGGCCTAATGACCCCGCGCATTTTGAGGCGTTAAAGCGGGCGATAGCAGGGCGGCCTGTGAGCCATGTTTTGGTGACGCATTCACATATCGACCATTCCCCGCTCGCGCAGGCTTTTGAGGCCCCCGTGCTGGCCTTTGGCCCAAGTGGGGCGGGCATGAGCGAGGTTATGCAAGGGCTGGTTGAACTTGATGGCGGTGAGGGGATAGACCGGGATTTCAAGCCTGATCAGCTGCTGGCTGATGGGGATATTGTTACCGGCGCGGGCTGGGCTGTGGAGGCTGTTCACACGCCGGGCCACATGTCTAACCACCTATGCTTTGCCTTTGAGGGCGGGCTTTTGAGCGGCGATCATGTGATGGCATGGTCTACGACGCTTGTGTCGCCGCCAGATGGCGACCTAACACAATTTATGGCGTCACTGCGCAAGCTACAGGCGCGAAATGATACCCGCTATTTCCCCGGCCACGGGCCAGTGCTGGAAGACCCGCAAGCCATGCTGGCGTATCAGATAGCACATCGGCAAGCGCGGGAAACGCAAATATTGGAGGCGCTGCCGGGGAAGATTTCGGATATTACGACGGCTGTTTATAGCGACCTAGATAGCCGACTTTTGCCGATGGCCGCACGCAATGTGTTTTCCCATTTGATAGACCTGTGCCAGCGTGGCAAAGTGCTCTGTAATGGCCCGATCCGTTTTGATGGACGTTTTGAACTGGTGGACTAAATGCTGAAATTAACTATGGCATTGTTGCTCTTTGCGTCACCCATACTGGCCGGTCCGCTGGGGCATGAAGCGACGCTGCGAGCTTTGATGCCAGACAATGGCCGGCTGCTAAACGGTGTGTTTCCGGGCGGATATTCGGGCGATGAGGATGATATAACGCCTGATCAGGTGCGCGATTATGAGCGCTTGGTTGGCAAGCGCGTGGCATGGGTGATGTTTAGCCATAACTGGTTTCAGGGGCGGGCCTTTCCGGCAGAAACGGCGGGCTGGATACGCGGGCAGGGGGCCACGCCCTACATCAGGGTAATGCTGCGCTCGGATACCGAGCTAAGCCACCGCGCGCCGCTTTACACGCTTCAAGCCATTGTGGATGGCGATTTTGATTCCGATCTGGCGGCATGGGGGCAGGCGGCGGCGCAATTTGGCACACCGATCATTGCCGAATATGGCACCGAGATGAACGGCGATTGGTTCCCGTGGAACGCGCGCTGGAATGGCCGCAAGCGCGGCGCGGCCCTGTTTCAGCAGGCTTATCGGCATATCATTGATGTGGTCCGCACGGCGGGAGGCAGCAATGTAATATGGGTGTTCCATGTGAACAATCTGGATGGTCCGCCCAAGCAGTGGAACCGGTTTGAGGGCTATTATCCGGGAGATGATTATATCGACTGGCTCGGCGTTTCGATCTATTCGGCGCAGGGGCCGCATGAGGACTGGACGGTTGATTTTACTGAGTCGTTGCCAGATGTGATGGCAAGGTTTGCAGCTATGGCACCGGAAAAACCGGTGATCGTGGCTGAGTTTGGCACCGATGTTCATAACGCGCGTGAGCCAGCGGGGCCTTGGGCTGATGCCGCATTGAGCCTCATGCTTTCAGGGCGTTATTCAAATCTTATTGGCTTTAACTGGTGGAATGAAACATGGCCCAACGGGGATGATCCGGTGGATGCCACAGATTACCGAGTTGGCGCTAGCGCCGCGCTTACCGCTGTAATGCGTCGCCATCTTGCCAACCGCCGTGTTCAAGGCCGCCCTTAGTATTGCCTCGCTTCGCTCGGCTATCGCGGCGCGTCTGGCCTTGTATTGTTTTGAGAGTTTGTGTCCGCGCCGCGCGGAAATGGAAGCGCATTTTGCAGCGGGCGCATAGGTTCCAACGCGGCGCGAGAAAAATCTTGCAAATGAACGCAACGGCTGATGCGCCGCATCGGGACGCCTCCTTTTGGCAACATATTTTCACACTTTGGCGATTATCCTCTTGTGGCCTGAAATCGGCTTTGCTATATCGCCCTCACCGACGCTTAATGCGTGGCCTGTTCCGGCGTAGCTCAGTGGTAGAGCAGTTGACTGTTAATCAATTTGTCGTAGGTTCGATCCCTACCGCCGGAGCCATTTTCTCTCTTCAGTAAAAACAGTCCGCTTAGTCAGCTGTATCTGCTTCACGCACGGCTTTACGGTTCTTTTCCACGCCTTCGCGGTAATGCTTCGCATCGCCATAGTCGGCGAATTCGTTATACCAGCGGTGATATGCGGCTTTGCGCCGCGCGTGTTTGATCGGGCACCAATAGGCCTCGGTGCGGGCGGCGGCTTCAGACGCATAGGCGAGCACGCCGTTTCCGTAGGCGCAATAAACGCAATTGATTTTTTCCAGTGCGTTTAGGTAGGCGAGGTGTTGGCGGTCAATCACGATATAATCAGCCCGTTTTACCTGTGGTATGCCGTAGGCCGGAAAGCAGATGCGCTGATATAGCCACACCCAGGCGTCAAGCAGGGCAAAAGGTACGATGAGTGAGTATATTACCGGAGAGGTGATCCAAACCAGCGGGCGGGCTTTGAAGAGGTAGCGGGCGATTGTTGTGCGAAACTGCTTTTGCCACCGCAAAGTCTCTTTCTGAAACCGGACCCGTTTCTTTTCAATCGTATATTCAAAGGCCTCCTTACGCTCAGAAAAAGCGGTTTCCAGCTCTTCTTCCAGCTCTTGAATACGGTGTATAATGGCTTGGATATTGTCGTCCATGCGGGCTGTCCTCATCTTTGTGCTTTCAAGAGTATGCGGACCCTTGGCCTGAGTTCAAGCCTTCCTCGCCGCGGGCTTGGGCGGAGAATGGCCATTGCTTAGGGGGGAAGTGAAATTAATATAGCGAATCAAGGTAACTGCGTGTAGAAAAAACGAATAACGTATTTAAAAAAAGAGAACATTATGTCGAGCAAGCGCAGTGTATATGATGCAGAGCCTATTCCCGAATCCGCCCGCGCGGTTATTGATAACCTAATGGAAACGGGCGATTTGTTTCGCTATACGGCCAAGGCGGATAATCCTTCGCAAGTTACGCTGCTTGAAAAGGAATTTGCCGCCTACATGGGCAGTAAATACGCGCTGGCCGTCAATTCGGCATCTTCGGCGATATATCTATCTATGCTTTGTGTGGGTGTGAAACCGGGTGATCAAGTGCTCATTCCTGCTTGGACATTTGCGGCTGTGCCTTCAGCGGTGGTAAATGCTGGCGCTTTGCCTGTGCTGGTGGAGGTTGGTGATGATCTGCGCATAGACATGGCTGACTTTGATGCCAAGCTAAACGGAAACGTTTCGGCTGTGGTGATATCGCATATGCGAGGGCATACGTCTGATATGGATGCCGTAAAGGCGCTCTGTGATGAGCGCGGCGTGCCACTGGTCGAGGATGCCGCGCACTCGCTCGGCACCCTTTGGAATAATCGTAAAGTTGGCACTATTGGCGCCGTGGGCTGCTTTAGCTTCCAGAGCTACAAGATGGTAAATGGCGGCGAAGGCGGCATTTTGCTGACGGACGACCCAGACATCATCGCCAAGGCGGTGTTTATGTCGGGCGCTTATGAGCACAATTGGGCAAAGCATGGCTACCCTGAGGTGCCGTTTGAAAAGTACCAAAACCAGTTCCCGCTGTTTAATTTGCGGATGAACAACCTCTCAGCGGCTGTGATCCGCCCGCAAATTCCGTTAATTGACGAGCGGGTGAGTAAAGGCTTGGAGAACTACAACTATGTGGCGGAAAAGCTGAATGCCTCGCCGCTGATCTCGGTGCCGCCAGCGGACCCGCGCGAGCGCCGTGCACCTGACTCATTGCAGTTTAACCTCGTCGGCTTTGATGATGCCCAAGCCATGCGCGTGATGGAGATTTCCACCGCGCGGGGCAACCCTATCAGCATATTTGGCATGCAGGGCGATAATGCGCGGGTGTTTTGGAACTGGAAATTTATCGGTAATGTGCCCGAGCTGCCCATCACACGGGCGATGCTAAAGCGGGCCTGTGATATCCGCCTTCCGGTGGGCATGAGCCGCGAAGATTTGGATGAAACCATCAGCTTTATTCTAGATTGTGTTAGCGAAGCGCGGATGCTTATTGCTTCATAACGGCCTCACCAAGCCGTCCGCCGAGCGCAGCCCCTTGAGGGAAAAGCAAACTGGCTAGGCGAGGTATATTCGGAAATGAACAATGTCGCCAGCGCACATACAATGGGCTTACTCGTTGATGGCGCGTGCCAAATTTGCATACACCACGCTACGGGCGTAATTTGAATCGGAGGCTTGCGATGCAATCAGCGCCTCTGCCAAAAAGCCGGCCTGCGCCAAATTGCGTCCGATATCGGCTAGCGCCGTGTTTTTCTTGCCCGTGCTTTCAATTGAATAGGCCATTTCTTGTGCGTGCACAAACAGGGTTAGGGCATCTTCTCGGTGCCCGTTTGCTGCCAGTTCAGCGGCAACAAGTGACAAAGTCATCGCCCCTTCAAATGGCCGCTCTATGGCAATAGCAAGGTTTTTCGCCTTTTCATTTTGGCCAGTCTTGGCCAATGCTTCCGCAACGAAGGCTATGCCATAGGCGCGCGCTCCAGCGCCCTCGATTTGCATCGCATAGGACAATGCCTGCCCAGACATCCTGTTGGCCTCGGCCAAATTTCCGGCTGCAAAATAATACTCGGCCAGCTGGGTAAGCGCCTTAATGCGCTGTATTGACTGCGTAATGCCTTGCGTTATCTCTTGCGCTAACGCAAGCCTGCCAATCTCTAAGAGCGCCTCAACAAATTGTTGCAAGGCTGATGCGCGGCGGCGTTCATCCGGGATTTGTGAAATAGTATCCATAGCTAAGTCTACCTGCCCGAGGCGCGTTAGTCCGGCGGCCAGTTCTGATAGCGCAAAGTGCCGGGTAGAATCCCTTGGCCCGCGAATGGTGGCGGCTTTGAGGGCCTCACGCCCTTCAGCGAGGGTTGCTTCGCCTTGCACCAGGTTTCCCGCGTTTAACAGGGCGTTGGCGATTTCCAACAGGGCTACCACCTGTGACATTTCCTTTTCAATTTCATTGGAAACACGGCGGGCTTGCTGGTATCTACCGGCGTTAATCAGGCTGCGGGAAAGGTCCGCTAAAGCTAGTTCCTTGGTAAACCCGCCAAATCGGCGAAGGATCAGGCGCTCGGCTTGGGCGAAGGTGGCCGTTGCGGCATCAGTCTGGCCAATATCTGCTTGCACCTCTGCCAAAATTTGCAGGGCAAGAACCGTTTCCCCTACATTATCTGCGCGGGGTGCCAGTCTTTCAGACAGCCTAAGCAGGCACTGACGCACAGACGGGGCAAAACAAAACTGGTTCACAAACTGTGATGCGTCTTCCTCGGCTCTAATGCTCTCAGCGCTCAAATACTGAGCGAGCGCTTCGGCCAAATTGCTTGGTTTGCTTTGTGCAAAAGCCGAGCTAGCGGATATGAGCGCAATCAATGAGAGGGCTGCAAGAGTTCGCTTCATGGGTTCAGATATCCTTATCAAGTTAGTCCACAAGCCGCCTGAATCCCTCTTTTAGCCATGGGTGGCGCAAAGTTGTAGGTTTAATCAGGGCATCTTCTATGAGGGTCGAAAGCCGCAGCGCAATGCCTTTGGGTATGGTGTCTAATGTATCTTTACGCGCAAAAAGCGAAATGCGGCGGGCGAGGCCCTCAAACGGCAACGGGAGGATGTCTACCTGAGGCTGGAAGCGTTGTGCGCGTAAGTAACACATGGGCGGTGCAATGGCCCAGCCGGTGCCTTGCGCCACCATAGCCATGATAGACTGGTAGCTGTCGATCTCAAATTTTTGTGGGAGCATAATATGCTCGGCGGTTAGGCGGGCTTCAATCATGCGGCCCACAACCTGATCTCGCGGGAAGCGGATAAAGGGGGTGTCAAGAAGTTGGGCCAAGGCGGGTTTGTCTTGGCCCACAAGGCCTTTGGGGGCGAGCAGTACGAAGGGTTCGTTCAAAAGCGGGTAGATTTCCATCCAGCTCTCAGAAGTGTCCGGCTCGGCGGCAATACACATATCCACGGCGCGCGATTCCAGCGCGGCTAGGTTGGCGTGGCTGGCGCCGGTTTGCAGCACAATATGGCATTCGGGCATTTCGGCGGCGAGGCTGGCCATAAGGGCGGGGGTTACGTCTGGCTCAAAATCGTCGATCATCGCAAGAGAAAGATGTGTGAGGCTGGTATAATCAGCTGCCGCAAGCTCGGCGCGGGCGCGGGTGGCTTCATTCAGGATATTGGCAGCGCGGCGGCGAAACAGCACGCCAGCAGGGGTAAGGGCGAGGGGGCGTTTGGTGCGATCAATGATCGTGGTGCCGAGGTCTTCCTCTAGGTTGCTGAGATGCTGGGAGATGGACGAGGGGCTGGTATGAAGCCTGCGGGCCGCTGCGGCCACCGAGCCTTCCTCGATGGCGGCGATAAATATCTCTATATTTCGTAAGGTCAGGCGACTCATGGCAGAGCCTCGTTGAGGCTTTGCAGTACCACATCGGCGAGGGTGTCGGCTTGCGCATTTGATAGGCCCAACGGTAGGCGGATATCACAAAGCTGGCTGAGGATGGCCTCGGAGCGGGGCAGGGGCTGGGGCTTTACATATTCCCAATGGGGCGCGCGGGAGGTGAAGCCCTCGGGGGTGTTGCCGCCAAAGAATTTTATAGGGACGCCGTGGGCAGTGCAATCGGCTATCACCGCTTCAATTTGCGGCTGGCTCAGGCCCTCCATAAAGAATTGCAGCGAGGTCGGCGTGTAGTCTTCCTCGGGCGGGCGCTGGGGCAGGCGGATGAGCTGGTGGGTTAGGCGCGCGGCAATGCGGTCATGGATATTCCGCCAACGGGCGTTGCGCGCTGGCAGTAGTGGGAGCTGGGGGCGCAGAATTGCTGCCACCAGAGCAGACATGCGCATCGAGTGGTTAGCGGCGGCACCTTTCCAGCGGGCAAACACCTCTTCTGAGGGCGCAGCGCTGTGCTGGGGGTAAAGCATATAGCTGCCAGACATCAGGATGGCACGGGCGGCGAGGTCAGCGTCATCGGTAACGATAAGGCCACCTTCGCCGGTGTTGAACTGCTTGTAGGATTGGCTGGAGAAAGCCCCCGCAAGGCCGAATTGGCCGGTTTGCTTGCCGTTCCATGTGGCCCCCATGGTGTGGGCGCAATCTTCGATCATCTTTATGCCGAGATCTTCGCAAATTTCTTGCACGGCGTCCATATCGGCCACATGGCCGCGCATGTGGGACATAAGCAGGTATTTCGCGCCCGAGGCTTCAGCTTTGGCGCGGAGGTCGGCGGGGTCAATCACGAGGCGCTCGTTTATTTCCACAAGCACGGACTCGGCGTGCAGGTGCTCAATGGCACCGGGGACGGGGGCCAGCGTGAAAGCATTAAGCAAGACTTTATCACCGGGCATTACACCCGCCGCTTTAAGCGCCAAGAATATCGCCGAACCACCTGAATTAACGGCAATGCAGTATTTCCGGCCCAGAAGCGCCGCGAATTCCTGCTCCAACAGTGCCGCCTCATTGCCCTCGGACCCCATCTCGGCATAGCGAAACAAAAAGCCTGATTTCAGCAGTTTTACGGCAGCTTCTATCGACGCTTCAGGCGGCGCTTCGGGGGTGGCGAGGTCAAAATCGAGTGTAGCGCGCATGGGGGCCTCAAAAATGGTAGCATTAAGCGATATTCAGAGATATAGCAGGGTTATGAAAACAATAACAACCACCGAGGCGCTGGCAGAATTTTGCACCGAGTGCGCCACCCATCCCTACGTAACCGTAGATACCGAATTCCTGCGGGAGCGGACCTATTACTCCAAGCTGTGCTTGGTGCAGATAGCCATGCCCGGAGAGGGCGACGCGGGCGGCGCGCTGATAGACCCGCTTGCGGATGGGCTGGACCTTGCGCCTATGTATGAGCTGTTCAAGGATGAGAGCGTCGTAAAGGTGTTCCACGCGGCGCGGCAGGA
>WTAL01000186.1 GCA_013139635.1 Paracoccaceae bacterium | reverse complement strand
AAAAGTGGGCAGGGATCACGCGATCGCGGCTTCCATGCACAATATATACGGGCGTTTCCACATTGCTAAGCGCCGCGACATTATCAAAATCAGTTTTCAATAAAGCGCGCGGAAACACCATCCCCATGGACCACGCGACATTATAAATGCTGTCATAAGGCGCAAAAAGCACCACTTTATCGGCCCCAAAATCCCGTGCAAAAACTGCCGCTGCACCGGTGCCAAGCGAGTATCCCATCGCCACCCTATGCCTATATCCCTCAGCTTCGGCCCAGCCCGCCGCCGCCGAAACCACACCTTCAATGCCCCGCATTGAAGGTGTGCGCGCATCGCCGCCATAGCCCGGATACTCCAGCGCCAGCACATCATAACCGAGCTTATTCAGGTGGTTAACACCGAGATATCGCCAGTTGCAAGCATCTCCAGCATTGCCATGAAAAAACAAAATCAGCTTCCGGCCGCCTTGGCCTGCCAGCAAGCCCTGCTCACCCTGATAAGCCCAAGGCACCACGCCCGCAGGCAGATCACAGCCCGCAAGCGACCGCGTGGGCGGGTGAAAAACCATCGCGTCTTGCGCGCTATAAACAATCGCGGCAGCCCCGCCGTAAAGCAGAGCTGCCGCAATCAGTATCCAGCGCAGTCGCCGCATTTACGTTGTGGCTTTGTTCATTCCGGCCTCTGCCGCCAGCTTTTGCATTTTGCTTTGCAGCTTCTCAAAAGCCCGCACTTCGATCTGCCTAATCCGCTCACGGCTCACCTTGTAAACCTTTGAAAGCTGCTCCAGCGTCAGCGGATCTTCACTCAAGCGCCGCTTGGTCAAAATGTCCTGCTCGCGTTCATTCAGATCTCCCATCGCCTCGGCCAAAAAGCCCATGCGAATATCGTGCTCATCCTTCTCGGCATAATCGCCGGCTTGGTCGGCGTTTTCATCTTCCAGCCAATCCTGCCACTGCGCCGCGCCGTCGCCGTCAGACTTTATCTGCGCATTCAGCGAAGCATCCCCGCCCGACATCCGCCGGTTCATCGAGGTCACTTCGGCCTCTGTCACGTTCAGCTCTTTGGCAATCTGCGCCACGTTTTCAGGCCGCAAATCGCCCTCTTCCAGCGCGCCAATTTTGTTTTTGGCTTTGCGTAGGTTGAAAAACAGTTTTTTCTGGGCAGATGTCGTCCCCATTTTCACCATCGACCACGAGCGCAGCACATATTCCTGAATGCTCGCACGGATCCACCACATGGCATAAGTCGCCAGCCGGAAGCCCTTTTCGGGGTCAAACCGTTTTACGGCCTGCATCAGGCCCACATTGGCCTCCGAAACCACCTCGGCTGTGGGCAAGCCATAGCCGCGATAGCCCATCGCAATTTTGGCTGCCAACCGCAGGTGGCTGGTTACCATTTTATGGGCGCTCTCGCTGTCGTCGTGGTCAGCCCACGCTTTGGCCAGCATATATTCCTCTTCCGGCTCCAGCATCGGAAATTTGCGAATTTCCTGCATGTAGCGTGAAAGGCCTTGCTCCGGCGAAGGCGCCGGTAATCTTGCATATGTCATCTGTCTCTCCTCGCGCTTTTTGATTGTGCGTATGGTATTAAGATGGGGTTAACAATGCGCATTTTCAAGGGGATCACCCGTTTATGTTCTCGTTTTGAGCGGGATTTGGCGCAAGGCATATGCCAAAGAAAAGCCCGATAAGCATCAATGTTTGCGGGAACACATATATGCCTGTCAGAAACGAATGTGCCAACAAAGCAACAAGCGCCAAAAGCGCAGGGAAACGCGCTGAATCTGCGTCTTGCCGCACGCGGTGCATGGCGCGCAAGGTGTTGCGGACTGAAAGCCAAATAAAGGCACAACCACCCAGAATCCCAAGCCCCAAAAACGCGGCTAACACCACATTATGCAGGTGGCGATACATTAAAAATTCAAGTGGCAGCGCGCCGGCGTAATCATTTTTTTTGTCTAGTAATATGTAATCTGGCCACAGGTTCGAAAACTGCGAAAGACCATGGCCAAACCATGGCTGCTGCCCGATAAGCCCAATAGAATCCGCCCAACGCTCCGTGCGGCGGCTGCCAATTTCGTTAACCGTGGCTTGCGCAGTTTTATCCAGCATATTCCAGAGGCCAAAGCTTATGTCTTCCGGGGTCCAGATCAGTAAGGAAAGCGCCGCACCCGCAACGCCTGTGATGAGTAAAACCGCCCAAAGCCGCACCGCGATTTTCGGGCGAAGGGCTGAAATAACCAGGGTGGCCACCATGATCGAAAGCAAAGCCCCTCGGGCACCGCTCCAAATAAGCATGGTCCATAAAGCCAGCACCGAGAGCAGCAAGGCTGCGCGCACGCTCACCCGCTTGGCCTCAGGGCTGGCCAAGAGCGCCAGCCCGATTAAAAGCGCCGCTTCCAGCGCCGCACCAAACACCCGAACCGGCCCCAGCCCCGGCATTTGCCACCGGGTCGCGCTGCCCAGCACGCGCGCCTCTGGCACCCAATAAAGATAATAAATTAACGCAGGCAGGGTCAGCAACATGCCCACGAGCAGCGCCACATATACGGGCCTTAAAAAGCGCGCGCCATAGTGCTGCATTGCATAGTACCCAGCCACGCCCGCAATCAGCGCCGCCCCTATGCGCAGCACATGCAAATTTGCTGCCGCCGCGTTGGCCGACACCGTTTGCCCAAGAATAATGGCCTGCACGAGCAGCAAGCCAACCAACCAAAAGTCGAGCTTTGAAACAGCAAGCCGGCGCGGCCCTGACGCTCTGAAATCAATGATAAATGCAAAGAGCAGCACCAGCGCGAGCCAAAGCCAAGGCTGGTTCCAGATGTGCAATCGGCCCACAAATGTGAGCCGGTCAAGCAAGGCCATATCTGCCAAAGCCAGCAGCCCCGGCAATAACCCAAACAGCACAAACCCAATAACGACCGGCGGAAGCCCCTGCTTCATGCGTCCCCCTCGCCCGGCACATAAAACCCTTTTATCAGCAACCAGCCCGCCAGCACCATTTCGTTTAGCGCAATCGGAATAAACAAAGTGGCCGCAAGCAGCGGCGTGCTGGCATCAAACATCACCAAAATGCCTTGAGCAAACAGCAATATGCCGCCAACAAAGGCCCAAATGGATAACCAGCGGGGCACCAGTTTTGCACGGTATAAAACCACGCCCAGAATAATAGCACTGAGGCTAAAAATAATCAGCGTGCCCATGTTAAACGCCACGTCTGACATAACGCGGACCAGTGCCGCCGTATCGGGGTTGCCACCATCTTGGGCCAGTGCCAGCAGGGTCAGCGTGCAAACAATGCCCAGCGTATAAAATACGGCCTCCAGCAAGCGGGTTGAAAGGAACCACAGGGCCAAAACCTCGCTATGCTGCCGGATAATCGGATAAAACGTAACCGGAATGCCAATAATGGCCACCACCGCAACCAGCATAGAGATAACCACCAGCCCCACAGTATTGGCGTTTTGTGCCATCGCCGCCACGTAGTTTTGCTCAGCAAGGATGGGGCTGATCAGCACCGCAGCAACCACGCTTGCAGCAGTGGCAAGGATAAAGAAAACCGCAATGATATTTGCGCTGCGTTTAAGGGATTTCGGGGTCATTTTATCTCCTTCCTATAGGAGAATACGTTTTGAATAGGGGTGTCAAAGGCATCCGCTATCAAAAACGCTAGCTCCAGCGAGGGCGCGTATTTGGCATTTTCAATGGCCACGATGGTTTGCCGGGTCACACCGGTTTTTTCCGCCAGCGTTTTTTGGGTCATCTCGCCCGCATCAAACCGCAACCGCCGGATAGAGTTTTGCACAAGGCACTTTCCCATGGTTAATATCCTCGGCGATATAAAAATAACTGGGTGAGCGCCTCAACAATGGCGATCACAGCACCGCCCCCAACAAGAATGTGAAATACAGCAAAGATGCTCCACCCCATTGTCAGGGCAATAATTGTTAGCAAAAACACTAGCGCCATAAGGTTGTAGGCTACTTTTAAGGCTTTTAGCTCGATGGTGCGGTCGCGCTCATCTATCAAAAAACTGGGGTTAGCGTTGTTGGTGACGATCGCTTGCAGAATGTTAAACAAGATCATACCGATGATCTGCACCAATATGCCGGCAGCGATCAGGATGAGCAGAGATTTACCAACCTCAACCCCCGCATTCGGCCCGTCAAACACCCCGTCAGCATAGCGCCCTGACACCCACCAGTAATAGGCACTCATGACAATTATAGAATTAACAAGGGATACGTAAATTGATTTGTGATGAAAGCTCATATCTGGCTCCTTAGTATGGCTGGCCTGACTTGGTGTAAACCTATCCATACTATATGTATAGTATTTTTTACATACACCTCCAAATTTAACACCATCCCTTTGAGAACGCATAGTTTTTTATTCAATAAAACTCAAGAAACCAGCGAGATCGGCTGGCAAAGGGGCCTCGAACCGCAGCGAATCGCCGCTAACGGGGTGGATAAACCCTAGTGTTGCCGCGTGCAGAGCTTGGCGGGGAAAGCTGCGCAGCGCTTCGGCCTGCTCCGGCGAAAGCGCATCTTTCGGAATGGCCCGCTTGCCGCCATAGGTTTGGTCTCCCACCAATGCATGGCCCACATAGGACATATGAGCGCGAATTTGGTGCGTCCGCCCCGTTTCCAGCCAGCAGCGCACCAGCGTGGCCACAGGCTTCATTTCCGGCCCAAAGGTCTGCTCCGCCTTCAGCCGCGTAATGGCGTGCTTGCCGCTGTCTTTCACCACCGTCATGCGCTTTCTATCCGTCCGGTGTCGCGCAATATTCCCTGATATCCGCACCACATTCCCCGGCTCAAAGCGCACGCCGTTAATCCCTTTTAAGCGCGGGTCCATCGCGCTCGGGTGCCCCCAGCAAATCGCCAAATATGCCCGCTCCATTGAGTGGTCGGCAAACTGCGCCGCCAGCCCTTGGTGGGCGGCGTCATTCTTAGCCACCACCAGCAACCCGCTGGTATCTTTATCAATCCGGTGCACAATTCCGGGTCGTTTTTGCCCGCCAATCCCCGAAAGACTATCGCCACAATGCTGCAGCAGCGCATTCACAAGCGTCCCGGTTTCAGACCCCGGTGCCGGATGCACCACCATCCCCGCAGGCTTATTCACCACAATCAGATGTTCGTCCTCAAACACCACCTCTACCGGAATATCCTCCGCCAGCGCCTCAAGCTCCACCGCCACCGGCAGCACCACGTGCCACACCTGCCCCACCTCGGGCACCGCCTTGGTATTGCGCTCAATCTCGCCCTCACAGCTCACCTGCCCCGCCACAATCAGCGCCTGAATCCGCGCGCGCGAAAGCGTCACCC
>WTAL01000216.1 GCA_013139635.1 Paracoccaceae bacterium | reverse complement strand
GCCCCGATTGCCGCGTCATCGGCGTCCAAAACCTCCGCGTCGCCGACAGCTCCATCTTCCCCCGCATCCCCAACGGCAACCTGAACGCCCCCAGCATTATGGTGGGCGAAAAGGCGGCGGATTTGATTATGGGGGGGGTGAGGCTACTTGTTTCCAAGTAGTTTCAAGAGTGCATCAGTGGGGCCAACCGCCCCAAGGTCAGACTTTACGATTCCATCGGATGACGGGCTGAACAAGCGCTGTAATAAGGCACCAAGAAATTCTTCTTTTACATGCCCCTCGGCCTCCAAAGCCAAATAGGTTTGAATCATCGTTACGCGCTCACGCGCATCATTCCACAGGTGGAGTTGGCTCGCAAATAGCCGATAAAGCACCCGCGCGATCACCATGCCAATACCGATAAGCCCAGCAAACGTGGCGACAGCGCCAATGCCTGAGTCTTTCCATGAGGCAATGAATCCTTGAATACCACCTCCAAAACCGAGAACGGATATTGCTAAGAGGGCTATTACGATAGAAACATAAGCCGCAAATGCTCTGCCCCACCAGTTTTTAGCTTTTTCGTGGTCGGTAGCCTTTTGCGTCCAATAGTCGATAGGTTCTTTTAGGGATATTTCTTTTTTCATCGCCGCTTTGAAATCGTCTAAATCTTTTTGATTCGAATTCTTTATTCCGACCATCTGTTTTTCAAGGGTCCGCAGTTTACTCGTTATTTCTTCAGATTTATCGATACTTGATTTGAGGCGCTTTTTCGAAAAACCACGCTGAAAGTCGTTTAACGCAAAAACAGCCAGAAGCTCTTGTCGATCTGAAGGAATATATTTCCGATCTTGATTGAGGGCTGCTTCTAATAGTTTTAAGCCAAATTCTGGATTAGAATTTCCTTCTTCGATTAAAAAAATGCCTAACGAGGATTCCGATTGAAAGTACTTACTTTCATCGACAGCGCTCTTGAATTCGGAAATTATATATAATAGCTCGTCTTCGGTGTTGGATGGCTTGAAATTATTTAGGTCTCTAATCGTCTCGGTTATTCTTGCAATTTGCATAAAGGGAGAAATATCGCCATTTCCAGAGATCCACCCGGGTACTTTGTTTTCTTCAATAGTTACCCAATTCCAAGCCTTAAGTTCTGACTGTAACCAGCCTTCAAGCTGTGCCGTATTTGTCAATCGAACCGACAAATTTGTTTTCTTACTTGGAATAGTAAATCCAATTGAACTTATGTCAGGATTTATCGAGCTTAGGTCCATCATTTACTCCAAAACCAAAAAGATGCACGGAAATGTTTCCGTGCATCTTTTCACTTTTTAGGGTGGCTCGCAAGCCATGGTTCGCGTAAGTGGCGAAGGGGTGTTTTACCCCAGCGCCTCATCACACCGGCCACACACACCTTCATGCCCATGGCTACCCACATCCGGCAAAATTTTCCAACAGCGTTGGCATTTTTCCCCGTCGGCTTTGGCGAAGGTTACGGCCACGCCTGCCACATCGGGCAGGGTGAAGGCCGTCTCTGGCGCGGCGCTATCGGTGGCCTTAAGCGCTGACGTAATACAGATATCTGCAAAATCCACGCTGTCCAGCAGGGCTTTCGTTTCAGCATCCACATAGACTGTCGGCGCGGCCTCAAGCGAGGCCCCGATCACCTTGGCGGTGCGTTCAACTTCGATGGCACCCGTAACCACACGGCGCACTTTGCGCAGGGTCTCCCAGCGGGTGGCCAGCTCGGCATCACGCCAGTCTGGCGTGGCAGGGAAATCAACCATATGCACCGAGCTTTTTTCGCCGGGGAAACGCTGTAGCCAAACATCTTCCATCGTGAACACCAGCATCGGCGCCAGCCATGTGGTGAGGCGGTGGAACAGGATATCCAGCACCGTGCGGGCTGAGCGGCGCTCTAGGCTATCGCCGTCACAATACAGCACATCCTTGCGGATATCGAAGTAAAGGCTGGAAAGATCAGAGGTGCAGAAGTGGAACAGCTTTTGGAACACGCCTTGGAAATCATGCGCCGCGTAGCCCTCGCGCACCACGGTATCCAGCTCGGCAAGGCGGTGCAGAATAAAGCGCTCCAGCTCAGGCATATCGGCGGCGTCCACGCGTTCCGCCTCGCTAAAGCCGTTCAGATTCCCGAGCATAAAGCGCATAGTGTTGCGCAGGCGGCGGTAGCTATCGGCCACGCCTTTCAGGATCTCGTCACCGATGCGCTGATCGTTAGTATAATCAACCTGCGCCACCCAGAGCCGCAGAATATCGGCGCCATATTGCCGGATAACCTGCTCCGGCGCGATGGTATTACCGATGGATTTTGACATTTTCATGCCCTTGGAATCCAGCGTAAAGCCCGCCGTAACCACCTCGCGATAAGGCGCTTTGCCCTTGGTGCCGACCGATTGCAGCAGGGATGAATGGAACCAGCCACGGTGCTGGTCGGTGCCCTCTAGGTAGACATCGGCCACGCCGTCCGGCGAACCGTCGCTGCGATCTCGGATCACAAAAGCATGGGTGGAGCCACTGTCAAACCATACGTCCAGAATGTCCGTCACCAACTCCCAGCCCTCGCCGTTGTGCTCACCAAGAAAGCGCGCTTCCGCGCCGTCCTCAAACCAAGCATCCGCGCCCTCGGCACGGAAAGCCGCAGTAATGCGGGCATTTACGGCTTCGTCGCGCAAAATCTCCACGTCACCTTGCTCAGACACCTTGATAAAGCAGCTCAGCGGCACGCCCCATGCCCGCTGGCGGGAAAGCACCCAGTCAGGCCGGTTTTCGATCATCGAATACAGGCGGTTGCGGCCAGATTTTGGCGACCACTTTACGTTGTCAATCTCGGTGAGTGCGCGCTGACGGATGGTCTTGCCATGCTCGTCCATCCCGTCATTCAGCTCCTTATCAATCGCCACAAACCATTGCGGCGTATTGCGGAAAATGATCGGGGCTTTGGAGCGCCAAGAATGCGGATAGCTGTGCTTAATGCGGCCACGCGCCAGCAGCCCGCCGACCTCGGTCAGTTTGGAGATTACGGCAGCGTTAGCATCACCTTCCCAATCACCTTTTTTGGCTTTAGCCCGTAGGATCCGCTTGCCACCAAAAAACGGCAGCCCCTCGCGGAATGAGCCGTCTTCCAAGACGTTATAGGTGATAACCTGTTCCAGCATACCCAGACCACGATACAATTCGAACTCGTCCATACCGTGGGACGGGGCGCAATGCACAAACCCTGTGCCATCGGTGTCGGTTACGAAAGGCGCATCGCGGAAATCGCGTGGCGCGTCCCACTCACCGTCAGAACCTTCAGCACCCGCTAGCGGATGAGAAAGCTCAACGTTTAACAATTCGGTAGTTGTAACATCTTGAACCCGCCGCCACATGCTCGGCTCTAGGCGCGCTTTTTCAAAAACACTTGCAGCCTGATTGTCTGCAAGAATGAAGCGATCACCAACGCTAGCCCAGCTTTCGCCAGGTGTTTCAACGACTTCATAGAGCCCATATGAAAAGTCGCGCCCGAAAACGACGGCTTTGTTTGAGGGAATTGTCCACGGCGTCGTCGTCCAAATAACGACATAGGCATTGAGCAAGTCAGCACCAGTATCGCCGTTCTTAGTGCCTGATACCCTAAATTTCACCCAAACCGTTGGGCTTTCTTTGTCGTGATACTCAACTTCCGCCTCAGCCAGCGCGGTTTTCTCAACCGGAGACCACATTACCGGCTTGCTCCCCCGATACAGGCTGCCATTCATCACGAACTTCATAAACTCCTCGGCAATCACCGCCTCGCTCTCGAAATTCATCGTCAGGTAAGGGTCATCCCATTTGCCGTTTACGCCAAGCCGCTTGAATTCCTCACGCTGGATATCCACCCAGCCCTGCGCAAATTTGCGGCACTCGCCGCGCAGCTCATTAATCGGCACGTCGTCTTTATTTTTGCCCCGCGCTCTATACTGCTCCTCGATCTTCCACTCAATCGGCAGCCCGTGGCAATCCCAGCCCGGCACATAGCGCGCGTCAAAGCCCATCATTTGGTGGGAGCGCACCACCATGTCTTTCAGTACTTTGTTCAGCGCGTGGCCAATATGTAAATGCCCGTTGGCATAAGGCGGGCCGTCATGCAGCAAAAATGGCTTGCGGCCGGGCTTGGCGCGCAGGGCCTCGTAAAGGTCCATATCGGCCCATTTGGCCAGCCATTCCGGCTCCCGTTTGGGCAGGCCCGCCCGCATCGGAAAGTCGGTTTTCGGCAGGTTCAGGGTTGGTTTATAATCAGGGGTCTCGGCGCACATGTGCTCGCTCCGTAAGGTTGTGAAAACTGGATAGGGGGCGGTGCGGCGAGGCCATACACCTTTTCCCGACGACTCTGTTTAGAGCGCCGGGCGGCTAATTCGTATGATCAAAGCGTTATCCATAGGCGGCGTTATAAAGCGGACGGCACAAAGCGTAAAGCGCTGATTATGGATCAATAGCTTGGGGCTGCTTTCTCAAATGCGGGTAACCGTCTGGCAGCCCGTCGCCTGCTTGCAGGTTTCCGCTCGCCGCAATTACTTTCAATATATTGCCTGCAGCTTTCTTCAGTTCAAGCTCGAGCGCTACAAACACTTTGAGAGGCTAACTATCCCCTCGGTCTTTCCAGCATAGGCTTCAAGGCCGCCTCAATATTCGCCACAACCGTTAAGGTTTGCCCGATCATCTTTTCTTTTTCACCGCTGGTATTATCGCTAAATAGTTTTCCCCCATGGTCGGGCAACCATAAGCGCAAACCCTGGCTCATTGTGGGAAATATAGTCGCTCAAGGTACCCATCGCGTTTGAATTTGCCATTTGTCGGCGTTATCCTATTGGTGAGATTCCTCCGATAGTAGCACGCTTTATTCCAAATTCTCAAACCAATAGTTGCCTGCCAGACGGGGGTGAATGGTCTTGGCCAGTGGGGCGCCAGCCCATGTTTGATCTTGCACTGTGCTTTGCGGTTTTCAATAGCTCACCAGCGCGCTAGGGTCTGGCTATGAAAGCCGATCTCAATATAGGCATCGCAGGCTGTGGCATCGGCGGGCTGGCGCTAGGTGCACTGCTGGCTGCCAAGGGCGACCGCGTGCAGATTTTCGACCAGTTCAAAGCCCCTTCGCCCGTAGGCTCGGGGCTGGTGGTGCAGCCGGTGGGCCTAGAGGTGCTGCGCGCGCTCGGCGTGGGTGAGACCGTGCTGGCCAAGGGCGCTAAAATCACGCACATGAACGGCGTTGAAACTGGTAACGGCAAAGTGGCGCTTAATGTCAGCTATGGCGCGCGCTTCGGGCTGGCTATCCACCGCGCTAGCCTTTTTGATGCGCTTCTGAAGAAGGCGGTTGAAAACGGTTGTGAGATCATTCCGTCTACAACGATAGCCACACAAGAAGGTCGCAATTTCACTACCCACATCGGCACGCAGCTCGGGCCGTTTGATCTGTTGGTAGATGCC
This sequence comes from Paracoccaceae bacterium, assembly GCA_013139635.1. Lineage (GTDB taxonomy): Bacteria > Pseudomonadota > Alphaproteobacteria > Rhodobacterales > Rhodobacteraceae > UBA3077. The sequence continues at coordinate 5,621 of WTAL01000216.1, read as the reverse complement.
AGCGGCGCGGGCTCAAAGCTTTCCCCGCTGCAAAGCACGCCGCTAAAATACGGGGCGCTTTGGGCGACGGTAGATTGGCCCTCGGCTTCCCCCCTTCCCCAATACCGGCTTTCGCAGGTTTATGGCGGGGCCACGCGCATGGCGGGGGTGCTGCCCATTGGCAGTATGCCGGGTGAATCCACGCCTAAGGCCGCGGTTTTCTGGTCGCTTCGTGTGGCTGACTATGAGGCGTGGCTTGCGGCACCGCTGGCGCAGTGGCAGCAAGCCGCCACCGCGTTCTGGCCCGAATTTTTGCCGTTTATCAGCCAGATCACCAGCCATGAAATCCTCACCATGGCGCGCTATAAGCATGGTACGCTGAGGCGCAAAACCCACGGCCGCATGGCTTATATCGGAGACGCCGCCCATTGCGCCAGCCCGCAGCTGGGGCAGGGGGCCAATATGGCGTTGCTCGATGCCTATGCGCTGGGCACGGCTCTCGGGCAGCACCCCGTTGAGAACGCGCTCAAGGCCTATGACTGCGCTCGCCGACACCATGTGTTTAGCTACCAAATGATGAGCCGCCTTCTTACGCCGCTATATCAGTCCGATAGCGCGGTGCTGCCGTGGTTGCGAAACCACATTCTGGCCCCGTTCAGCCCCGTTTGGCCCTTTTCTAAAGTGCTCACCAAGGTGGGCGCGGGGGATGTTATGCGTCCGGTTCGGGGGCTGGCGTGGCCGCCTCGATAGCCACGGCCTCGTTGGTTTTTAGCAAGCGGTTTACCCATGCCATCAGCGCCGCCACCAAGCCTAGCACGAGGAACGAAACCACGCGAAGCAAGCCGTCCAGCTCTGATACATCGACAAAGTAAACCTTGGCCACCACCAATAGCACCATCACCAGCGCCAGCTTGCGCAGGCCCGCTGATTGCCGGATGAAGGCCAGCGCCAGCAAGCCAAGCGCGGCCAAAATCATCGCCACGGTATAGCTATAAAGCTCGGGCTTGGAGGTGAGATAGCTCGCCATATCATCCCCCCGCCAGAAATGCCGAATTTCAAGCGCTACCCATAGCGCCGCAAACCCCGATGCCAGCACCCAAAGCAAAATGCGCAAGCCACGGTGCAAATGCGTAAACCGCCAGCCGACAAAGCCTAGTAGGATCGCGGGCAGCAGGTAGGCCGCCCCGAGGCTGCCAAAAATCGGCCAGCCAATGGCCTTTGCTTCTGCCCATGTTGCGGGGTTGGACCCAACGGCTACGGCCATAACAAAGGCTCCGGCAAGGCCATAAAGGCTGGCCAAAACAATGCGCAGCCAGCGTAAGCGGCCACCTATTTTTAAGCGGTAAAGCTGGTTGACGGCCAGCATGAGCCACACCATGCCGCCAAAAGAAACCAGCACATAGCCCAGCTTGTCTGACCCCATGGAGTCCAACCACCGCCCCAGCATCAGGCTGGCAAAAATGCCGCTCAGCGTCCAGATGGCGGATTCAAGCACCACCACAACAGAGGCCCGCCCGCCGCGCTTGAACCACCAAGCCGCGGCCAGCAAAACGAGCACGCCGATAAAGGCCATATTGGTTTCCCATAGCGGGGCCTCAAAAGCCCAAAGCAGCCCCGGATACACCACCAGCCGAAAGCTGACCAAAACAGCGCCGATCTGGATATACCAATCCAACAGCCCAAGCTTAAAGCGCTGGCCCAGCCATGCGGCGGCCAGCACCATAACGCCAAACGAGAGCGTGAGGGCAAGGCCGCCGAGCAGCACAACGGCCACAAATGAGATCATCGACATGGCCGAGAGGGCAAACAGCGCCGTGCGGGTGCGGTCTTCCTCTGTATCAAGGCGGGCAAAACGCTCAGTAAGCACGACCATGAGGGCGGCGATGACTGCCAGATATATCGCCCATATGCCCGCGCCCAACACATGGCTGGGGGCCCAGTGCAGCTCGATAATTATGGCCACCCAAGGGGCAAAGCCCGCCGCCAACACAGTGTTGGCGACCCTGAGCGGCTGCCTAAACGCACTGCGCCACGCAAAGGCGAGGCTGGCAACCACGGCCCCTGCAATCAGCAGGGCTACGGTCATCGAGGGGCTGTCGATCCCTTCGCGGTTGGCGTTTTCAACCCATGCCATGGCCACGGGGCGGCCGTGCATGGCTTCATAAGCAATAACACCGAGCGCCAGCAGCGGCGGCGCAAAAGCAAGGTCAGCCAGCGCGGGGGCGTCTTTCAGCCAAAAAATTGCGGCCAGAAACAACAAGCCAGCGGCCATGAGTGCCAGCCAGAACAGGGAGACATCTTGAGTGTAGATCAGCCAGATATACGCCGTGGCCGCCAGAAATACCGCGCTGGCCACGCGCGTAGGAAAGGCGGGCGAGGAGGCCTTTAATGTATTGCTCAAAAAACTGGTAAGCCGCGCGCCTGCGTGGCGAGGCGTAAGGGAAAGCGGCGGAATGGCAATGGCGGCCAGCGCCGTGATGAAGGCAAAAAGCGTGGCATGAAAGCCGGTATCGCGCTCGGTTAGCAACAGCAAGGAGGCCCCAAACGCCCCAATGAGCGCCAGCGCCGAAAGCCACGCCCAGCGCTTGTAAGCGTCTATCGCCAGCGCCACGGCGGCGATGAGGGCAAAGTAAAGGTGCAGCGGGCCCGCATTATTGGAGCCTCCGCCAACGAGGAAAGGCGCGGCCAGCGCGCCAAACACACCGAGCGTGGCCAAAAGCGGGCCATAGACCCAGCCCAGAACAATGGCGAGCGCGCCCGTTAGGGCAAGGCCGATAAAGGCGGTTTCGGAGCCAATAAGGCCGTAAAGCATTCGGGCCGAGAGCACGCCCGCAAAAATGGCCACAAGCCCCGCGCCCGCAAAAACCGACGGCAGCAGCGCAAAGCTGCCCGCCTCGTCATTGCCAAATTTACGCCGGATATACTCTCCGCCGCCAATAAGGGCCGCGCCAAAGGCAATGGCGGTAAATACCCGCATACGCGGGCTAAGCAGGCCGTTTTCGACACCGTATTGCACAAGGAAAACCCCCGCCAAAGCGAGAGATACCCCTGCAAGAATAAACACCCAGTTGTCCTGCGCCCACTTTACCGCCTGCGCGATTTTCTCACCGCTAAACACAAAAGACGTGCGCTTGGGTTTAACTTTGGGGGCAGGCTGCCATGCAGTCGCGGGCTTGGGGGCGGGCGGCTGCGCAACCGGCGTTCCAACCGGTAGTTCGGGGGCCACCGTAGGCTGGATAATAGCGGGTTCCGGTGCCTGTGTTGAAAGCGATACTTCCAGCGCATTTACGCGGGTTTTCAGGCGGCTGAGGGCAATAAGCAGGTAAACCGGAAGGCCAAAGACCACCAGCAATACAAGTATGCCAAGTAAAACAAATTCGTCCATATTCGCCCCCGTGCTTTGGAGGACTTTAACATGTTTTTAACTCTATTCAATCTGCCGTTGCGTCACCTGCGCCAATTTGGCCTTTTGTAATTTGGCGTCGGCATCATAGCTATGAAGAAACAAAAGGAGTTTTCATGACTTTGCCCCCACGCTTTCCGGTTTCATCTGAGCAGATAGACGCCGTTGTTGCCCGTTTTTATGCACGCGTGCGCACACATGATGTGCTGTCGCCGGTGTTTTTTGCCAGCATTCCCGATGAGGCCCCGCGGTGGGACCACCACGAAGCGAAGATCGCCCGCTTTTGGCGTAATGCCATTTTGCATGAGCGTAGCTATAGCGGAAATCCGCAGCACATGCACTCGATGCGCCCCATGATCAAACCCGAGCATTTTGCGATTTGGCTGGGGGTGTTTGATGGCGTGTTGGCAGAAGAGTTACCGGCGGACCTAGCCGCAAGCTGGAGCGCGTTGGCGCATCGGATTGGGGCTGGGCTGCGGATGGGCGTGGTCGCGAACCAACAGCCAGAAGGTGCGCCCCCCAAGCTACGGTGATTTATGATCGGTGGCGGCGCGTCTGGCATAGCTCTGCTTTGCAGCATAGCGCCCGCGCCGCCCTCAACTGTTAGCGCTTTTTGAACGTCAGGTAGTGCGGGGTGCGGCCCTCGCGTATCGCCTTGGCCTCATAGCGGGTGCGGTGCCAGTCACTCCATGGCTGCCGCCAGTCTTCCGGCCCCTCGGCCAGCCACTCAAAATCATCCCGCGCTGTCATGTGCTCCAGCGTGTGGCGCACATAGTCTTCAATATCGGTGGCCACCCGAAACTCTGCGCCGGGCTTTAGGGCGCGGGCCAGCGGGCCGATGTTTTCAGCATTCACAAAACGGCGTTTGTGATGGCGCTTTTTGGGCCACGGGTCCGGGTAAAGCAGGAAGGCTTTGTCGAGAGACGCCTCGGGGAGGACGTCTAGCATATCGCGGGCATCTCCATGCAAAACACGGGCGTTTTTAACGTGGTTTTCGGCAATACGCGGCACCAGCATGGCAACGCCGTTCACGTAAGGCTCGCAGCCGATAATCCCGATATCAGGGTAAGCTTGCGCCATGTGCAGCATGTGTTCACCACCGCCAAACCCGATTTCCAGCCAAACGGGGCGGTCATCCCCAAACAGCGCGTGCAGGTCAATCGGATGCCGCTCTGGGTTTTCTTCCCAGCTCACGCCAAGCGGCGTCAGCGCCTTCAGCGTGGTTTCCAAATGGTCAACCTGCCCCTTGCGCAAAGTTTTGCCACTGGTGCGGCCGTAAAAATTACGCCAAGGCGCGCCGTGCGGGGCAGGGGGAATGGTCATCAGGTGCTCTCCGGATTGCAGGATGCGGATGCTTTACCGGAAGTGGCGCAGGATGGCAAATCTGACATAAGGAAAACAATTTCCAAATTGCCAAAATATCCCGGGGGTGAGCGCAGCGAGGGGGCCGCGCCCCCTTTTGAGAAGCACAGTATCAACGCAAGCGCCGCCGAGCGTAGCGAGGCCAGGGTGCATTTTGCCCTTGGCAAAATGCACTAGGCAGCGGCGATTACTTGGCGCCGAGCTTTTTCAAAATCTTTGTCATCAGGCAGAAACGTGTCAAGCCGGATTGGAACAGATTGGCGCCAACAAAGATCAGCATCCATGTCCAACCGAATTTGGTTACATCAAACTGGCCATTCATATGTCCGAGCGCGAGGCTCACAAGAATAAAGGCACCGGCAATGGTCATTGTTAAGCGTTGTGCAGTCATGATTAGTTCTCCTTAGTTATCGATTACTTGCAACATAAAGAATATGTTAATGAGGTCAATGGGCCTAATCCGCGCAGATGCCTTGCAAGGCTCCGTATTCTGAAAAAACAAACGCGGGGAGCGCGATGCGCGGGAGTGGCAGGCCAAAGCCTTGCGCGCTGGCTAAAGTTTGCAAGCTATCGGGAGAGAGGCCGAGGGCCAGCAGATGATCGCGCGCCAAAAGGTAATCTTCTGCGGCCAGCGCCGTGGTGCCAGCCTGCGGCAATGGTGTGGGAAACCTGCCAGAAACCATATATCGCAACGCGGCCATTGGCCCGAGGGATTCGATAAGCGCGGATTTTGCCCCGCCATTTTGGGCATGCGCCCACGCGGTAATAATCTGAGTCGCCAACGCATCCGCCGTTAGCGTTTCAAGCGCCTGTTTCGAGATCAAAATATCGCCGTTGGGCAGCGCGTTCACGGTTGTGCCAAGCCCGTCGATCACCG
>WTAL01000008.1 GCA_013139635.1 Paracoccaceae bacterium | reverse complement strand
GCACGTCCACCTCATGATAATGCGTTGCGTGCAGCGTGGCCGCCGTGGGGCTGGGCACCCATGCGCAATTGGCCCCCGCCTGCGGGTGCGCCAGCTTTTTGATTAGCATCACTTCCATCTGGTCTGGCACCGCCCACATGCCCTTGCCGATTTGCGCACGCCCTTGCAGCCCGCATTCCAGCCCGGCATCGACGTTATTATCCTCATAGGCCGTTATCCACGCGGCATGTGCCATCTCGCCTTTACGCACCATCGCGCCAGCTTCCATAGAGGTATGAATCTCGTCGCCCGTGCGGTCCAGAAAGCCGGTATTGATGAAGGCGACACGGTGGCTTGCGGCCTGAATGCAGGCGCGCAGGTTCACGGATGTGCGCCGTTCCTCGTCCATAATGCCGAGCTTAACGGTGTGGCGCGGCAGGCCCAGCACGTCTTCTACGCGGCTGAAAATCTCGTTGGCAAAGGCCACTTCCTCTGGCCCGTGCATCTTGGGTTTTACCACGTAAATTGAGCCTTGAGTGGCGTTTTCCCCCTTGTCATGCATGGAGCAGAGCGCGGTTAGCATGGCATCCATTAGGCCTTCAAAAACCTCTTCGCCATCCAGCGTAATAGCGGGGGTTGTCATTAGGTGGCCCACATTGCGCACCAGCATCAGGGCGCGGCCCTTAAGGCGCGCGGGCTGGCCGTTTGTGTCAGTATACGCCACATCCTCCGCCAAGCGCCGCACCATTTGCTTGCCGCCTTTTTGCATCGCATGCTCAAGGTCGCCCTTCATCAGGCCCAGCCAGTTGCGGTAGGCTTGCACCTTGTCTGCCGCATCCACACAGGCCACGGAATCCTCGAAATCCATAATGCTGGACAGGGCGGATTCGAGCAGGATATCGGAAATGCCCGCGCCGTCGAGCGCCGCCACAGGTGCAGATGCATCCTGCACAATCTGGATATGCAGCCCGTTATTGCGCAAAACTACGCGCCCATCGGCGTGGCCGATATATTGCGACGGGTCAGCCAGCCCCGTATCACCGTTAATCAGCAGCATTTCCCCCTGCGGGGAAATCTCGGTCACATCGGCCCAGCTGCCCCCCGCTAGCGGCACCGCTTTATCCAAAAACTTTTTGGCCCACGCAATTACGCGCCCACCGCGGGCGGGGTCAAACGGGCCTTTTATGGGCTTTTCGCCAAGGGCATCCGTGCCATAAAGCGCATCATAAAGGCTGCCCCAGCGGGCATTGGCGGCGTTGAGCGCAAAGCGGGCATTGGTGATGGGCACCACCAGCTGCGGGCCGGCAATGCTGGCAATCTCAGGGTCTACGTTTTGGGTTTTAATGCTGAAGGGTGCTGGCTCTGGCAGTATATACCCGATCTCTTGCAAGAACGCGGTATAATCACCCTGCGGCCCCATATGCCACGCGCTAATCTGTGCTTGAAACTCGGCCCGCCGCGCCAGCAGTGCACGATTTTTCGGCGTTAAATCGGCGACCATCGCCGCAAACCCGCTCCAAAAATCAGGCACATCAAGCCCCGCCAGCGCCTCGCCCTGCACAAAATCATACAGCTCTTCAGCCACTTTCAAACCGGCGATTTCGATAAATCCAGACATGCGCGCTCCTTGGTATACATTTGTAGACCGTTTTAAGGTTTCCGATACGAAACTCAAGCCGTTTTTCAAGCAACCCTTTTCATGGCCTCACCACTGCCCTAGGGTGGCCCAAACAAAGGAGCGCCAAATGACCGACCAAACAATTCGCCTAAGCGATTACACCCCCGCCGCATATCTGATCGACAGCGTAGCGCTCGACTTTAACTTGCACCCCACCAAAACCACCGTGACCTCGAAAATCGAGTTCACCGCCAATCCGGCGGCCACCACGCACAGCCTGCGGCTGGATGGGGCCGAGATGACGCTGAAATGGGCCAAAATCAATGGCGATACCGTGGAGCTAACCCCTGATGAAACCGGCGTGGACCTGCCCGTCAGCCTACTGGGCAAGGGCTTTACGTGGGAATGCGAAGTGGAGATTAACCCCGAGGCCAACACCTCGCTGGATGGCCTTTACATGACCAACGGCATGTATTGCACCCAATGCGAGGCCGAAGGCTTTCGCCGCATAACCTATTATCTTGACCGCCCGGATGTGATGACGACCTTTACCGTGCGCATTCACGGCGACCAACCCGTGCGCCTGAGCAACGGCAACGAGGTAGCGCAGGGCAAAGGCTTTGTGGAATGGCACGACCCGTGGCCCAAACCGGCCTACCTTTTTGCGCTGGTCGCTGGCGACCTTGTGGCGCATTCCGATAGCTTCACCACCGCCTCTGGCTGTGATGTGGCGCTGAATATCTGGGTGCGTGAGGGCGACGAGGGCAAGTGCGCCTATGCGATGGACAGCCTGATCCGCAGCATGAAATGGGACGAGGAGGCCTATGGGCGCGAATATGATCTCGACCTGTTTAACATCGTCGCGGTGGATGATTTCAACATGGGTGCAATGGAAAACAAAGGGTTGAATGTGTTTAACTCATCTCTTGTTTTGGCCAGCCCTGAAACCGCGACCGACGGCAATTATGAGCGCATTGAAAGCGTGATCGCGCATGAGTATTTCCATAACTGGACAGGCAACCGCATTACCTGCCGCGACTGGTTTCAGCTGTGCCTGAAAGAGGGCCTTACGGTATTTCGGGACCAGCATTTTACTAAGGACATGCGCGACGAAGCCGTGAAGCGGATTGAAGACGTGATGACCCTGCGCGGTCGGCAATTTGCCGAGGATGCGGGGCCGCTTAGCCACCCGCCGCGCCCCAACCACTATGTGGAGATCAACAATTTTTATACCGCCACCGTTTATGAAAAGGGCGCCGAAGTGGTGGGCATGTTGCGCACGCTCGTCGGCGCGAGCGATTATCGCAAAGCGCTGGACCTTTATTTTGAGCGCCACGACGGCCAAGCCTGCACCATTGAAGACTGGATCCAGGTGTTTGAGGACACCACGAGCCGCGACCTCAGCCAGTTTGCGCTGTGGTATACGCTCGCGGGTACGCCACGCGTGAAAGTTACGGATGAATACGCCGACGGCACCTATACGCTCACGCTTAGCCAGCATATGCCTGATAAAAACGACACCACACCCCGCCACATTCCGGTGGCCGTGGGCCTGCTTTACCCTGACGGCACGGAGGCGGTAAAAACCCGCGTGCTTGAGCTAACCGCAGCTGAGCAAAGCTTTGAATTCACTGGCCTGCACATGCCGCCCATCGCCTCGGTGCTGCGCGGCTTTTCCGCCCCCGTAGTGCTGGAGCAAAAGCTCGATAATAGCCTGCGCGCATACCTTTTGGCGCATGATACCGATGCCTTTAACCGCTGGCAGGCGGGGCGTGATTATGCGCTCGATATCCTTGCTGAGCTACCGCAAGACACCGCCCATGTGGAGGGTGAATTCCTGACTGCGATGGCCAAAACCGCGCTGGATGACAGCCTTGCCCCCGCCTTTCGCGCCATTGCCACCAGCGTTCCGGGAGAGGCCGAAGTGGCCCGCAAAATCCTTGATAACGGCGGCACGCCAGACCCTGTGGCCATCCACAACGCCCGCGAGGTGATGAACCTTGCGATGGCAGAAAAGCTGGCGGGAAAACTGCCCGCGCTTTACGCCGATATGGCCACGCCGGGGGCCTATTCGCCCGATGCCGAGGCCGCCGGCAAGCGTAGCCTGCGCACCCGCGTGCTTTCATGGCTGACGGCGCTGGAGGAGGATGCTTCAA
>WTAL01000258.1 GCA_013139635.1 Paracoccaceae bacterium | reverse complement strand
CAAACAACCCATCAACGCCCCGCGTGTTAAAGCCAAGGTCCGTCAGGTCTTGCTGAATTTGGCGGCGCGCGCTGCGGCTCAGGCCAAGGGCTTCTTCAATTTGCTCCGGCGTGCGGGCAAACACCCGATTGCTCACAAGTTCTAGCGAGGCTGGGATATCACCCTCGATTTCCAGCCGTCCGGTATCGGTGCGCAGCACATCAATCACCCGCACATTGGGGCGCAGGAAGCTGTGGCGCAGCAGGTCTCCGACCTTGTCATAAGCGCCTGAAATCATCATTACACCGCGCGGCAGGGGCATGCGGGCAAGGCCCTCCTCCACCAGCGGAATACGCACGAGCTCGCGGTCTGATTCGCCAACAAACAGCACCGAGTGCCCGGGCTTTTGCGCTAAAAGCTGGGCGACAAAGCTGATATCTGCTCCGCGAAACGCCAAACCCGTAGCCGAGCTTGCATTCATATCGGCAGGTAGCAGCCATGAAATCTCACCAAAATGCGCCACATGGCCATTAAGCACCGCAATCACGGTATCAGCCCCCGCGATTTTGTCTGCAAAATCACCAATGCGTTGGCGGGTTTCAAGGCGGTTAAGGTCTTTGCCTTCAATCACCTCATAGCCCTGATTCTCAAGCGCATTTACCATTTGCTGGTGTTTGCGTGAAATATTGGCCACGTCTGTGCCATTATCATAATAGCCGTTGGACAGCACCAAAGCCAAGTTTTGTGCACTTGCCAAGCCAGAAAAGCCCAGCAGGGCAATGAGTGATAGAGTCAATATCCGCATGTTAAATCCTCCTGCGTTACCGGCCCAGCTTAACAAGCTTAGCGGTGCAGGCCAGAGCTAGCAGTTTGAGCCACTGGTTTTAGTCATATTTCCGCTGATCGTCGATCACGAGGCCGTCTTTTGGCAGGCTGCCAAGCGGCACGATTTCGACCGCACCGCGCAGTTTTAGCGTGGCCTGAACCGAGGTCTCAAGTGCGGCGATATCCGCCCCTTCGGCCTCAACCTGCACCGCCATGGTATCTTGCTCGCCAACGCGCGTGGCGGTTATGCGGGCCTTGGCAACCTCGGGGTGGCGGGCCACCAGCGCGGCCACTTGCTCGGGGCGCACAAACATGCCCTTAATTTTGGTGGTCTGGTCCGCGCGGCCCATCCAGCCTTTAATGCGCATATTGCTTCTGCCACAGGGGCTTTGGCCTGTCAGCACGGCTGAAAGATCTCCGGTGGCAAACCGGATCAGCGGATAATCAGGGTTGAGCGCGGTCACAATCACCTCACCCACTTCGCCCTCAGCCACCGGAATGCCGGTGCCGGGGGTGACGATTTCTACAATCACGCCCTCGTCCACAATCATGCCTTCCATGGCCGCGCTTTCATAGGCGATATTGCCTAGGTCAGCGGTGGCATAGCATTGCAGGCATTGGATGCCACGGTCGGCATATTCAGCCCGCAGGCTCGGGAACAACGCCCCGCCGCCCACAGCCGCGCGGGTGAAATACAGTTCTCGGCCCATCTCATCGGCCTTATCAAGAATGATTTTGAGGTAATCGGGCGTGCCTGCATAAGCCGTGCAACCCAGATGCGCCGCCGCCTCCACCTGAAGCTCAGTTTGCCCTGTGCCCGCGGGCAGCACTTTGGCCCCCACGGCCTGCGCCGCGCTTTCAAACATCATGCCCGCAGGCGTGAGGTGGTAAGAAAAACAGTTTTGCACGATGTCAGACGCCCGAACGCCCGTCGCATGCAAGAACCGCCCCAAGCGCCACCAATCACCCTGCATCCGGCCCGGCTCATAGATCGGCCCGGGGGACTGGAAATAGTGGGTGATGTTGGACGTGCGAATGCAGCCAAACGGCGGCATGTCTTTTTGCCATTGTGATAGGTTTGACTTCCGTAGAATGGGCATATTGCGCAAATCATCAAGGCATTTGATCGAACCAGCTTTTTGCTTCCAGTCGTCAGAGGCGCTCGCCTCTGTCAGCCGGTTTTGCAGCTGGGCCAGTTGCGCCGCCGCGCGCTCATCAGTTGAACGGGTTTCGAGCGTATCAAAAAAATCAGTCATGGCTGGGCTTTCATAGTTTGGGCTAGCCGCAGCTTTGGCCCTCTTGGATAGGCGGGCAAGGTAGCGTGCCGTAGGAACAATAAACGCAGCAATCACCCGCGAGGGGTTTTAGAACTGCCGCGCAACTTTTACATTCATAGAACCACTGGCAGGAATCCGTCGGCATTTGCTCGGCAGATTGGTGCCCACATTCAGGGCAGGTTATGGTTGAACCTAAGCTAACCAGCGTTTCCGCCTCCGATAAGACCGCACATCGCGGAAACTCTTGCGGCCCTCGTCAGACATCCCGAGGTAAAACTCTTTTACATCAGGGTTTTCGCGCAGTTCAGACGAGATCCCGTCCATCACCACGCGGCCAGATTCCAGAATATAGCCGTAATCGGAATAGCGCAGCGCCACGTTGGTGTTTTGCTCGGCTAGCAAAAACGAAACGCCCTCTTGTTCGTTCAGGTTCTTCACAATCCCGAAAATCTCTTCCACCAACTGCGGGGCGAGGCCCATGCTTGGCTCGTCTAGCAGCACGGTTTCAGGGTTGCTCATTAGCGCGCGCCCGATGGCAACCATCTGCTGCTCACCGCCCGAGGTATAGCCCGCTTGGCTTTTGCGCCGCTCTTTCAGGCGCGGAAAATATTCATATACCAGCTCAAGGCTTTGCTTCACGGCCGCTTTGCCGTCGCGGCGCGTAAAAGCGCCTGTCATCAGGTTTTCTTCCACGGTGAGGTGCTCAAAGCAATGCCGGCCCTCCATCACCTGAATTACACCCTGCTTTACCAAGGCCGCCGGATTGAGGTCATCAATCGGCTTACCACGATACATGATCGAGCCTTTGGTCACCTCGCCGCGCTCACCGCGCAGCAGGTTGGAAATCGCTTTTAATGTGGTGGTTTTGCCCGCGCCGTTGCCACCCAGCAGCGCCGTAATGCCGCCTTTGGGCACGCTCAGGCTCACGCCTTTTAGCACCAGTATCACGTGATTATAAATCACCTCGATATTGTTGACCTCTAGCAGGGTCTCGCGCTTTTCAACATCATCCAGCATTGGATTTCCTTCAAAAATAAGGCCCGCCCCGACAAAGTGCCGGAGCGGGGGATAGGCTTAGTTACACTGCGCTGCAATGTTGTTTTCAGCAGCATAAGCAGCTGCATCAGCGTCGATCAACGGTTGGATAACATCCATATCCGGTGCGATGAAGTCAGTGATCAGGCTCCAGCTTTGGCTGGCTGCATCCCACTGCTGAACAGCACCGAGGCCGGGGC
>WTAL01000130.1 GCA_013139635.1 Paracoccaceae bacterium | reverse complement strand
ACGCCGCGCAGTTCGGCCTCTACATCTTCGATATTCTCTTCCATCAAAAAGCGGCGATCCACGATCATTTTGCATTGGTCCGGCACCAGAGGGCTGGGGAGGCCGGTAAAGTCCGGCTCCGGCTCGGCCTGCCCGCCGTGGAAAGAGTTAATGTTCATCGTGCTTTGTTTGGCGCCTTCGGGGATCACCGGCATATCGGTGCGCTTGGCGGCGAGGGCGGGGAAAAGGCTGGCTTCCATCTCGGCCATAACGGCCCCCATGTGGCGCACGGCGCAATCACCAAGAAAGGGCATAGAGCCGTGGGCAATGCGGCCATGGGTTTCGATTTCAGCCCAAAACACACCGCGATGGCCAAGGCATACGCGGTCTTTGTGAAGCGGCTCGGGTATGATGACGTGCTGGACTTTCTCGGGGTTAAAGTAGCCCTTTTCGGAAAGGTAAGCCACGCCGCCAAAGCCGCCGGTTTCTTCATCGGCGGTGCCGGAAATCTCTATCGCCCCGCTGAAATCGGGCCAAGTTTCGAGGAAGGCCTCCACGGCGATAATTGAGGTGGCCATGCCGCCTTTCATATCACAGGAGCCGCGACCATAGATTTTGCCGTCAATCAGCTCTCCGCCAAAGGGATCTTTCGTCCAGCCCTGCCCTATTGTCACCACATCAATGTGGCTGTTGAAGTGAACACACTCGCCAGCGCGCGCGCCCTCACGGCGGGCGACAATATTCCAGCGGGGGTATTTCTCGCTATCGCCGGGGGTATCAAAGGCGCGGATTAGCTCGGTTTCAAAACCGATGCCTCTTAGGCGCGCATCAAGATACTCACAAATATCGCGGTAAAACTCGCCGGGTGGGTTGAGCGTGGGAATGCGGATCAGCTCTTGCGTCAGGGCGATCAGCTCACCCTGCTTGCTGTCTACCCTCTGCATAAATTCGCGGCTTTTATCGTCCACAGGCACCCCCTTGCTATTCCTCCCAATGCTCCCCTAATCTGGCCGCGCGCTCAAGACAGTAGGATTACGGATGCCAAAAACCCTCGACCAAATCGCCTTTGACCTCGCGCCCATCGGCATTGTGCTGACAGAAAACCGCATCATCATGTCTTGCAACCTCACCTTCGCCCACATGTTTGGGTATGCGCGCGAGGAGCTGATAGCTCAGTCTTTTCGCATGCTTTATCCGAGCGCCACCGAGTTTGACGCCATCCGCGATGTGGGCCTAAAAGCGCTAAGCGCCACGGGCGAATACTCTGACGAGCGCATCATGCACCGGCGTGACGGCACGCCATTTTGGGCACGCGTTCGCGTAGCTACGCCCACGCCTAAAAGCCCGCTTTCCCGCACGATCCTGAGCTTCGCCGATATTTCGGGGCAGCGCCCAGAGGTTGAGCTTACCCCGCGTGAAAAACAGGTGGTCATGCGCCTAGGGCAAGGCCGCACCAGCAAAGAAATAGCCCGTGAACTCGGCCTTTCGCCGCGCACAATTGATGATTACCGCGCGCGCTTGCTGCGCAAGTTCGATGTGCGAAATATTGCCGAGCTATTAAGCCGGATTATGGGCGTGGGCGGATAGCCGCCCGCCAACCATTTCTCACTAATTGCTCTTGACTTTCAGGGCGGCAACTTCAACATTACTTCTCATTAAAACGATGTAATCATAAGATATTTATATAAAATTGGAATTGTTAATGGCCAATCCTTCCGGCGCTAAGCTCGAAAAAATCCAACAAATGCTCAATGAAAAAGTAAAGCCCAAGCCGCCATTAGAGGTGGACGGGAAATGGGGCAAAAACACCAGTGCGGCGCTAAAGCTTTTGCAAGCAAAGGGCAATATTCCGACCACGGGCGAGGTAGACGCCGCCACGGGCCTTGTGCTGGCGCGGGTTTTCAAAACGGGCAAGATCGAAAAAGAGCCCGCGGTGCTTTTTATCACTCATGGCGGGAAAACGATTGGCTATACGCAAAAGCAATATGACAAGGCCAAAAAAGAGATCATCGCCAAGCTGAAAAGCGGGCCGTTGCTGAGCATGCGCCAAGCGGCCAATGCCGCCGAAAGTGTGTGGCAGCATTTTGACAAGCAAAACAAAGACCAGTGGTTTGTGAGCTGGTGCATCGAAACCACCCGTGGGGCGGATTTGCCGCCGGAATCCCTCATTAAAAACGCGCTCAAGGTCGTGGCGAAAATGGAGAGCTATCTTAGCTCAGGGAATTTGCCCAAATTCCATGCTGAGCAAAAAGCGGCGGAGAAAACCTGTAATATTGCCATCGCAAAAATGGATGCCTACCGGCAAAATATGATTGATGGCGGGGGCAACTGGGTTGAGAATCTTGAATGGACCAAAACCGGGTCCTTCCTCTTTTTGGGCGTTTTTGCCGCGCCGGTGGCCGCTGGGGCGCTCGGCACAGGCGCCATTGCTTCGGCGGTGGTTGGGGGGGCCGCTGTGGCCGCCACCAAATCGGCCGCCACCGAAATTGGTAAAGGCTCGGCTGGCAGCAAAGACTGGACAGCAGGCGGGGCCGTGGCCAACGTGTTAATTGATACCGGCGTGGGCGCGATTATTGGCGTTTTCAATAAAGGTGGCTCTGGTGGAAAGCACATTTTTGAGGCTGCGCTGGCCAAGGTTGGCCCCAAGCTGGCGGCTGAGCACGGGTTCAAAACCCTGAGCAAGGAAACCGCCAAACGCTTTGCGGCTTATTTGATGACCGAAGGAGCCAAAAGCACCACCGAAGGCGCGATTAAGGACGCGGCCAAGGCGGCCAAGGGCGACAAAAAGATGACGATGGAAAAGTTCACCGGCAACTTGGCCACGAACTTTTTAAAGGGTGTGGCACTGGGGCCGCTCGGGGCTGTTATCGGCAAGTTTGGCCAAGGGCATATTCCGAAAAAGTTCCAATCCAAAATCTGGGATCAGGCGCTAAAGGCGGTTAGCAAATCATCGGGTGGCACCGTGCATATTGGCGATATTGACAAAAAAGCCGTGGAAATGGCCGAAAAACTTGTGGGCGATGTGGTTAAAAAGGTCGTTGATAAAGCTGTGAGTGATGCGCTGAAAGGCGCTAAAGGGCCGATGGATGCGAAAAAGCTGGAGAAAAAGCTGGAAGAGCAGCTGTTTAATTCGGCTCAAATGAAGATTTATATCGCAATCGTGGCCAAGGAAACAGAGAAGGCTTTGAAGAAAAAGAAATAGCGCTTTGTCGCCTCCTGATGCTGGATGTGAACCGACAATTACCACTTTAGCTGACTGGACACACAATTTGACCGAATTAAATGCTTATTAATTTGAAATTTTGAACACTTTATACGGGCCATAATATGGCCGCCCCTTCAGGTGACAAACTCGTTAAAATTCAAGAAATGCTCAATATAGTCGTGACCTCCCCCGCTTGAAACCGATGGCAAAGGCGGAAAACACCTGTTTAACGCGGTTGTTGGCCGGGTTGCGAAAAAGGTGGTGCGGCATTCCCTTATGCAAGGCTCAAAGAATGCAACATCAAGTGCGATAAAAGATGCACCCAAATGGCCAAAAATGACCCGAAAATGACACTGGGTAAATTTGCGTCCAACGTCACAGATAACTTTATAAAAGGCGCTGCGCTGGGACCGTTGGGAACCGTAATTTCCAAGTATGGCGAAGGGTTAATTCCGAAAAGTGCGGAGTTTAAAATATGGGAACTTGCCCTGAAAGAGATCTCGAAAAACGCGTCGAAAGGGGAGCTAAGCTTAGACAAAGTATCCAAAAAGCTCGAAGAGCCGCTTTTCTCACCAAGAGAGATGAAAATCTATGTGGCTATGATTGCCAAAAAACTTGGGAAAGACATTTTGAAATCTCATTAATAATTTTGCTTTGTCCGCTCCCGATTCTGGGTTAACGTCCGTTCAGTTAACTGATTTCTGGGAGGAAACGATGAAAATGAATTTTCTAAAAATGACAACGGTTGCGGCCTTTAGCTTTGCCCTAGTGGGCGAGGCCGCCGCCACTGAATGGAACGTATCTCTTTGGGGTAAGCGCCGTGCGTTTACCGAGCACGTTGAGCGGCTGGCCGAACTGCTCGCTGAGAAAACCAACGGGGAGTTCACGCTGAATATCTCTTATGGCGGGCTTTCCAAGAACAAAGAAAACCTTGATGGTATTTCGATTGGTGCCTTTGAAATGGCGCAGTTTTGTGCGGGTTATCACGCGGATAAAAACCCTTCGGTGACCGTGCTTGAGCTGCCCTTCCTTGGTGTGCAAGATTTGGCGCAGGAAGTTGAAGTTTCTATGGCGGTTTATCAGTCAGACGCGGCGATTGCCGATCTTGCACGCTGGAATGCAACGCTGCTAATGCCTTCGCCACTGCCGCAATATAACATTGCTGGTAAGGGCGACGCGCCGCGCACTTTGGAAGATTTCCAAGGCATGGCTGTGCGGGCAACGGGCGGCGTGGGCCGTGCAATGGCGGCTGTGGGTGCGGTGCCAACGTCTGTAACCGCAACCGAAGTGCGCCAAGCGCTTGATAGCGGCGTGGTTTCATCGGTGGCTTTTGCCCCGCATGCGCACATGTCTTACGGCACAATTGAGGGCGCGGAGTGGTGGACAACCAACCTAAACCCCGGCACGGTAAACTGCCCTGTTGTGGTGAACACTGACGCGCTGGCCGCCTTGAGTGACAGTGAGCGTGAGGCTCTACTTGGCTCGGTTGATGAAGCGCTCGACTATTATGTTGAGAACTACAACAACAAAACCATGGCGGCTTGTGGGCCGGCGCTTGAAGAGCGTGGCATTGCCCTTGTGACCTATACCGACGAAGAGCTTGCGGCCTTCCGTGAGGCCGTTGCTGGCCCTGCGGCGGCGGCTTGGATCGAGGAAAATACCGCGCGCGGCTTGCCAGCGCAGGAGCTTTATGACCTCGTGATTGACACGCTTAATAACTAAGCTAACACGCGCGCTCCCTTCCGAGGGGGCGCGCATTTTTAAGGATTCCCCATGGCCGCTCCCTCCAATATTCTGGTAGATGACACGCTGCTAAGCCGCTTGGATCGCAAGCTTTTCTGGCTGGAAACCAAGCTGGCGCTGCTCGGCGGTATTGCGGTTTTCTCACTGATGATCCTCGCTGTGGTCTCTGTGGGCGGGCGCAACTTTGCCAATGCCCCCCTGCCCGGCTATGTGGATTGGATAGAGCAAGCCATGCCGTTGATCGCGTTTGTAGCCGTGAGCTACACACAGCGGCTCGGCGGGCATATAAGAATGGACATCGTGATTGGCCGCTTGCGTGGCCGCGCGCTTTGGCTGGTGGAGCTGCTGTCTACGCTGGTGATGCTAACGCTGATGCTGCTGCTCGTCTGGGGCACATATTCCCACTTTCTACGCGCGTTTGATATGAACGCCCCGCTTTGGAGCCGCGATTCCAGCATGGATATCGGCATTCCGCTTTGGCCAAGTAAGCTGATCGTGCCGGTTGGTTTTTCGGTGCTGGCGCTAAGGCTTATGCTGCAAGCATGGGGCTTTGGCCGCGCCTTTATTACAGGCACACGCCGCCCCGTGGCTGTGCCGCTATATGAAGATGCCGCCACCGCTGCCGCCAATGAGGCCGCGACGGTTTCGGGCTTTAATGACAAGGACGCCAGCTAATGGAACCGATTGATATTGGCCTTGTTGTCACCGGCATTATGCTGGTTTTTGTGGTCATCGGCGTGCGGGTGGCCTTTGCTGCCGCGCTCGCCGGAATGCTCGGGCTTATCTGGATATTTTGGGCGAAAAAAGGTTATGATTTTGCTGAGTTGGATTGGGCGCTGACCGTGGCGGTTAAAACCGCTGGGCAGGTGCCGCATTCCAAGGTGTCTTCGCAGGCGCTTTCATTGATCCCTACGTTCATTCTGATCGGCTTTTTGGCTTATTACGCGGGCCTTACGAAGGCGCTGTTTACCGCTGCCAAACGCTGGATAGGCTGGCTGCCGGGGGGGCTTGCTGTGTCCACGGTGTTTGCCACCGCTGGCTTTGCGGCTGTGTCCGGCGCGTCCGTTGCTACCTCTGCTGTTTTTGCCCGCATCGCCATCCCCGAAATGCTGGCCGAGGGCTATGACAAGCGTTTTGCAGCGGGTGTGGTTGCCGCCGCTGGCACCCTCGCCTCCCTCATCCCGCCCTCCGCCATTCTGGTGATTTACGCCATTATAGTTGAACAAGACGTAGGCCGCTTGCTACTCGCAGGATTCCTCCCCGGCGCCTTCTCCGCCGTCATTTACGGCGGCCTCGTCGTCGGCCTCGCCATTTTCTGGAAGGGTCTCGGCCCGCCCGTTGGTGGCTTCACATGGCGTGAGCGCTTTGAAAGCCTACCCCCCGCCCTGCCCATCCTGTTCGTCGTTGTCATCATCATCCTGTTCATCTACAACCCCTTCGGCGGAGACGCGTGGGGCACCCCCACCGAGGGCGGCGCCCTAGGCGCTTTCGTAGTCTTCCTGATGGCGCTTTATCGCGGCATGCGCTGGAAGCAACTGCGCGAGGCCCTGCTGGAAACCGCCAAGCTCACCGTGATGATTTTCACCATCATCTGGGGCGTGCTGATCTACGTGCGCTTCCTCGGCTTTGCCGACCTCCCCGGCGTATTTTCTGACTGGATTGTCAGCCTTGAGCAATCCCCCATGCTAACGCTGGTTTACATATTGCTGGCCTACGCAGTGCTCGGCATGTTTATGGATGCCATCGGCATGCTGCTGCTCACACTGCCCGTGGTTTACCCTGCTATTGTGGCACTTAACGGCGGCGAAGCCGTACTGGCGGCCGATAGCGCCTTTGGCATGTCGGGCGCGGCCGTGGGCATTTGGTTTGGCATTATCGTGGTGAAAATGGCGGAGCTATGCCTGATTACCCCGCCCATAGGGCTAAACTGCTTTGTGGTCGCGGGCGTGCATAGCGAGATTTCGGTGCAAGACGTGTTCCGCGGCGCGTCGCCTTTCTTCGTTGCCGATGCACTAACAATTGCGGGCCTGATCGCCTTCCCCGGCATTGTGCTTTACCTGCCCAACTTGCTGCTCTGATGTGCGACCGGACGATCATCGGCGATGTCGACTGGCCACAATATTTTGAGTGGATGAACATATTAAGCGCGCCCATTTGGAAAAACTGGCACGTGGCTCCGACAATATCCCCTTTTAACAAACCGAAGGCTTTATACCGTCTTGGCTGTTAGGACCCTATTAATGACCCGCATCCTTTTGATTACGTTAACAAACTTGTTAACATTTGCTATTCAAAAATAGCGGCGCTATCTATGGTCACAAATCAACCTCAGGAGTTTATCGTGACAACATCAATCAGCGTATTCAACAACAAAGGTGGAGTTGGGAAAACAACTTAGATGTTTCATGTGAGTCACATTCTATCGGAACGTGGCCATAATGTTCTAATGGTAGACTGTGACACTCAAGGCAATTTAACCAATTACTGCCTTACAGATACTGACATTGAGAAGGCATGGAGCGACGATGGAAATTCGATGTTCAGGATTGTTGAGCCAATAATTCGCGGTACAGGCGACATCTTAACTCCCACTCCCACCAGAATTACGAATGCAAAAGGCAACCTATTTCTCACTCCGGGAGATTTAAGACTTAGTGATTTTGAAGATAGACTAGGTGATACGTGGAACTCAGCACGAGGCGGAGACGAAGCCTCTTTAAGGGTCCAATCTGCAATTCACCGCTATATAAAATTTGCGGCAGACGCAGTCAACGCGGATATCGTAATGATTGACATGGGGCCAAATTTGGGAGCTCTGAATAGATCTGCTTTAGCTTCAAGCGACTACTTCATGACGCCCGTAGCACCTGATCTTTTCTCAATTCAAGGCACGGAAAATCTCGGGAATAAACTCGTTGCATGGCGTGAGCAATGGCAACAGTGCAAAGACAACTGGAAAGGAAACTCGCTGGAGCTCCCAAAAGGCGCACCCAATTTCTTAGGATACGTATTGCAAATGCACAATACTCGGTCCACTAACGCATCAGGAATGACTGCCGGTTGGCGTATATACAATGATAGACTTGAGAGCGCAATCGCCTCCAATATTGTGGGAAAAATTGGGGAAGAGCAGACTGTCATATGGGAAGACGGCAAGCATCTACTAGGGAAAATTCCAAACCTTCACAGTTTGGTACCCTACTCACAGGAGGCACGAAAACCAATTTTCCATTGCACGGGTTCTGACGGATTGAGGGGTGCCCATCAAACAAAAGCAAAAGATAGTATAAACCTGTTTACTGATATCGTCGAAACCATCGAAAACGTAATGAAACAGGAGTAAACTTCCCTAAATTAGCGCATGATATTTAGTCCGCCACTATATGTTGTCGCCCCCCTGCCCTTTCTGCCATAATGTGCCAAAAAAGGAATCGAGCTATGGCAAACGACCTCTTCAACGAAGATGCCGCCTCAAATGACTATGACGCCTCTTCTATCGAGGTGCTGGAAGGGCTGGAGCCGGTGCGAAAGCGCCCCGGCATGTATATTGGTGGCACGGATAGCCGCGCCATGCACCACCTTGTGGCCGAGGTGCTGGACAACTCGATGGACGAAGCGGTGGCGGGGCATGCCAACCGGATTGAGGTTGAGCTGCTGGCGGATTATTCGGTGATGATCCGCGATAATGGCCGTGGTATTCCGGTGGACCCACACCCGAAATTCCCTGATAAATCAGCGCTTGAGGTGATTTTAACTACCCTGCACGCGGGCGGTAAATTCACCGAAGGCGCATACCAGACATCCGGCGGGCTTAACGGGGTTGGCTCCTCGGTGGTGAACGCGTTGAGTGATAGCATGGTGGTGGAAGTGGCGCGGAATCGCGAGCTTTTCAGCCAGAGCTATTCACGAGGCAAGCCTTTGGGACCGTTGGAGAAAATCGGGGCGGCGCCGAACCGGCGTGGCACCACGGTGACCTTCCACCCAGACCCCGAAATTTTTGGTAAACTCAAGTTTAAGCCCGCACGGCTTTATGAGCTTGTCCGCTCCAAGGCCTTTCTGTTTTCCGGCGTCGAAATCCGCTGGAAATCAGCGATTGAAGACGGTGAGATGCCGATGGAGGCGAGCTTTCATTACCCCGGTGGGCTGTCGGAATACCTTTCCGAGGTGCTGGGCAAAGCGATGACCTATGCCGAAGCGCCTTTTGCGGGCAAGGTCGATTTTCAGGAGAAATTCAACCAGCCCGGCTCGGTGGAATGGGCCATTAACTGGACCCCGATGAAGGACGGCTTTCTGGACAGCTATTGCAACACCGTGCCCACGCGGGACGGCGGCACCCATGAAGGCGGCTTTTGGTCCGCTATTCTGAAGGGCGTGCGGGCTTACGGGGAACTGGTTGGCAACAAGAAGGCGTCCAGCATTGTGCGGGATGACCTGACGACGGGCGGCTGTGCGCTGCTTTCGATCTTTATTCGGGACCCCTCGTTTGTGGGGCAAACCAAGGACAGGCTTTCCAACGAGAGCGCCCAGAAAATGGTTGAAAACGCGGTGCGGGACCATTTTGATAACTGGCTGGCATCGGATACAAAGTCCGCTGGCGCTATTCTGGATTACCTTGTGCTGCGCGCCGAGGAGCGGCTGAAACGCCGCGCTGAGAAGGAAACCCAGCGCAAAAGCGCGACCAAGCGGCTGCGGTTGCCGGGCAAGCTGGCGGATTGCTCGGGGGCTAATCGTGAAGGCTCGGAGCTGTTTATTGTGGAGGGGGATTCTGCGGGTGGCTCGGCCAAGCAGGGGCGGAACCGGAAGACGCAGGCGATTTTGCCGCTGAAGGGTAAGATTTTGAACGTGCTGGGGGCGGCCAGCAATAAGATGATGCAAAATCAAGAGATTAGCGACCTTTGCCAAGCCATGGGCGTGCAGATGGGCACCAAGTTTGACGTGGCAGACCTGCGCTATGACCGGATTATCATCATGACAGATGCGGATGTGGACGGGGCCCATATTTCGGCCCTGTTGATGACGCTGTTTTTCACGCAAATGCGGCCGTTGATTGATAACGGCCACCTTTACCTCGCCGCGCCGCCGCTTTTCCGGCTGACGCAGGGGGCAAAATCGGTGTATGCGGCGGATGCGGCTGAACGGGATGAATGGCTGAAAAACGGGCTGGGGGCGCGGGGGAAGATAGAGGTTTCGCGCTTTAAGGGGCTGGGGGAAATGAACCCGAGCCAGCTGAAAGAAACCACGATGGACCCGAAATCTCGGACCCTTATTAAGGTGACAATCGAGGAGGACGAACCGGGGGAAACGGGAGATTTGGTGGAGCGCCTGATGGGCAAAAAGCCGGAGCTGCGGTTTCAATACATTCAGGAGAACGCGCAGTTTGTGGAGGGGCTGGATGTTTAGAGAGGGTTGCCCTCCTGCATCCACAATTTCATCTCAGATAACAACTCAGCAGTTGGATAATCTTGAATATCTTCCTCTGAAAACCCATTGGCAAGCTGCTTCTCATAGTGCCACTCTTGGAAATCTGCGGTGTATTTTCCGTAGATATCGCTGGCACCATTGGCAGCAATACCTGCTTCGCTGACCAGCCAATTTCGAACTTGCCTAATAGCTTTTTGCGGGTCATCGCTATGCATTTTGATATCGCAACCTGAAAGATCGGAGATGGCAGCTTGATACCTATAACGCTCGGTTTCCAAAATCAGAATTTTCTTATCGGCGTGATCTCCGGCCAAAAATTCGCGACAACCATAATCAATGCCAAGTTCAAAAGGCATGTTTAGCCGGAAATGTTCCCCGACCACTTCGGCTTGGCATCGACTAAGATCATGGATAGAGTATTTGGACTCCTGAATAAGAGTTACAATTTTTGAAAGCCTATTTTCCGCCGAATCTGCTCTTTCAGTGGAGAGCCGAGGATTGAATCCCATGTAAATAACACAGAACAATACGGCCTGTAGAATTGGGGCATACTCATCGTCAAATGGGCAATTGATAAAAATATTGGTTTCAAAGCGACCGTTGGGCAATGACTATCCCTTCGGAGGGAAAGGGTCGTTCCCATAGGAATCGCGCTCTCTAATACGCCCGTCTCTTCCGTGAATATATAATTCAGTGCGCTGATTTCTCGCGGCACTTCTTGCGCTGTCTATCGCCTCTTTTTGAGTATCAAATGTCCGTGTCACCTTAGAAGCACCTTGACGCCTAACACTCCATCTACCATTATTTGGCACAACGTGCTGTCCTTTTTTCGCCATTTCATTTCTCCACAACCTACATTCTTCAAGAGATAATGTAGCTACTTTTCACAAAAATACAATCGCAATCGTCTTGTAGTGTCATTTGAAAACAATGTTCAATTTGCGATACTCTTACTTTAATCCCACCTATTTAGCATTGGTCACGGAAAGAGTTTTTACCCACTTACAATTTCATTTCAATTCTATTGCCTCACCTTAAGCAACAATCCACCACTCCCTAAACACATCCCCGTGAGCCCCATTGCTCCGCGCCGCCTGCCCCGCTAACGTCCCCCAATAAACCATAGGGAGAAAAGCATAATGCAACGACGTTCATTTTTGAGAATTCTTGGCGCTACGGGGGCTGCGGCCGCTTTGCCGCAAATGGCCAGTGCTGCGACTACGCATCAGGTTTCGATTCAGGGGTTCAAGTTTGAGCCGGCCTCGCTGGCGGTGGCTGCGGGGGATACCGTGGTTTTCACCAATAACGACCGCGCGCCGCATACGGCGACGGCGAATGACCGTTCGTGGACCACGCCGAACCTGCGCAAAGGGCAATCGGCTGAGGTGACTGTGGTTGCGGGGATGGAGGGTGAGTATTTCTGCGCGATTCACCCTAATATGAAGGGCGCGCTAACTGGCGTTTAGCTCTTCTAGTTCCATCCACTCGGCCTCGGCATCCGAAAGCATTTCGTGGCGCATTACCAGCGCGTCAGAGGCTTTCTGGAATTTGTCGGGCTGGGTGGTGAAGAGCTCGGGATCTGCCATCAGGGTTTCCAGCTTGGCGATCTCGGCTTCGAGTTTGGCGATCACTTCGGGTAGCGCTTTTAGGCGGTGCTCTTGCTTAAAGCTAAGGCCAGACTTTGCCGCGGAGGTTTTTTCCTGCGCCTCGCCCTTTTTCTTGGGCTTGGCTGCGGCTTCGGCTGCCACGGCGCCGCGTTGCGATTGGTAATCTGACCAGCCGCCCGCGTAAACAATCGCATTGCCGTCGCCTTCCATGGCGATGGTGGTATCGGCCACGCGGTCAAGGAAATCACGGTCGTGGGAAACGAGGATAACCGTGCCGTCGTAGTCGTCGATCAGCTCCTGCAGCAGGTCTAGGGTTTCGACATCTAGGTCGTTGGTTGGCTCGTCGAGGATAAGCACGTTGCTTTCTTGCGCCATGATGCGAGCTAGCAAGAGCCGCGCTTTTTCACCGCCGGAAAGGCTGCGAATGGGCGCGCGGGCTTGGGCCTCGGAAAACAGGAAATCTTT
>WTAL01000156.1 GCA_013139635.1 Paracoccaceae bacterium | reverse complement strand
TTTTGCACATTTCGGTGATAAACCGAATGCCAGCATTTACGAAAAACGAAATGCGCGCCACCACGGCAGGAAAGTCCTCCTCTGGCACCTGCCCGCGCACTTGGTCTAGCACCGCAATGGCGGTGGTGAGCGCGAAAGCCAGCTCCTGCTCGGGCGTCGCACCCGCCTCTTGCAGGTGGTATGAACATACGTTCATCGGATTCCATTTGGGCAGGTGGCCATAGCAATATTCCGCAATATCGCCGATTAGCTTAAGGCTGGGCGCAGGCGGAAAAATATAGGTGCCGCGGGAAAGGTATTCCTTGATAATATCGTTTTGCACGGTGCCTTTAAGCGCCACCACCTCGGCCCCTTGCTCCTCGGCCACCGCGATATATAGCGCCAACTGCCACGCCGCCGTGGCGTTGATTGTCATCGAGGTGTTCATCTGGCCGAGCGGAATATCCTGAAATAGCGCCCGCATATCGCCAAGGTGCGAAATCGGCACACCGACCTTGCCCACCTCGCCGCGCGCTAAAATATGGTCGCTGTCATACCCCGTTTGCGTCGGCAGGTCAAAAGCCACCGAAAGCCCCGTTTGCCCCTTCGCGAGGTTCTCACGATAAAGCGTATTGGAGGCGCTGGCGGTCGAGTGGCCCGCATAGGTGCGAAAAAGCCATGGGCGGTCTTTTTGTGGCATATCTGTCTCCGGTTTCGCTCTTTATTGCACTGCACCAAAATTTCCGCAAGCAATATTATGTCGAAGATACCCGTGATTTTGTAATTAAATGTCACGGTTAACGCTAGCCAAAGGCGGCGGGGGCTGTAAGCTGCCATGATGGGCGGATCAATTGAAATTCCTATTTGGCTGGCGGTGTTGGCGGGGCTATTTGCACTAGTGGCGGTGCTGGATAAGCTCCTGCTGCCCTCGGTGCGCTGGTATCTTCGCAAGCGGTTTAACCGCGCGGTTGAGCGGCTAAACACCAAGCTTCAGCTCAAAATCCAGCCGTTTAAGCTGACCCGCCGCAATTTGCTGATTGACCGGCTATCGCATGATCCGGTGATCATGGAAGCCATCGCGGCGGAGGCTGCCGAGAGCGGCACTCCGGCCGAAGTGCTGGCCGAAAAGGCCGAGAAATACGCCCGCGAAATTGTGCCACATTTCTCGGCCTTTGCCTATTTTGGCTTTGCGGCGCGGGCGGCGCGCTGGCTGTCGCAATCGCTTTACCGCGTGCGGGTGGGCATGCTGGACGAGGAAGGCATGGCCAAAGTTAGCCCTGATTCCACCGTTGTTTTTGTAATGAACCACCGCTCGAATATGGATTATGTGCTGGTCACATATCTCGCCTCCGAGCGCTCGGCGCTGTCTTATGCGGTGGGCGAATGGGCGCGGGTTTGGCCGCTTCAGGGGTTTATCCGCTCGATGGGGGCGTATTTTATTCGCCGCAAATCCCGCAATCCGCTCTATCGCTGCGTGCTGGCGCGCTATGTGCAAATGGCGACCGAGGGCGGGGTGGCGCAGGCGATTTTCCCCGAGGGCGGGCTTTCTCGCAACGGCCATCTGGGTGAGGCCAAGCTGGGGCTGCTCAGCTATATCGTGAAGGGGTTTAACCCCGAGGGGCTGCGCGATGTGGTGTTTGTGCCGGTAGGCCTGAACTATGACCGCGTGTTGGAAGACCGCGTGCTGCTGGCCGCGCGCGAGGCTAAGGGCAAGCCGAAATTTGATAGTGGCCCAATGGCGGTGCTGCGCTTTATTCGGCATCAGATATGGCTGCGGATTACCGGAAAATACCATCGCTTTGGCTATGCTTGTGTGAGCTTTGGCTCGCCCGTTTCGCTGAGGGGTTATCTTGCGGACCATGACGGCGCGCTGGAAGACCAGATTGCCTCACTGGGAGATAGCCTGATGGCGGACATCGGCAAAGTGGTGCCGGTGCTGCCGGTTTCGCTGATTTCCTCGATAATGCTGGAGGCGGGCAGCCTGAGCAAAATAGGTGTGAAAGGCGCGGCGCATACGCGGCTGCAAGATTATGCCGCGCGCGGGGTATATAGCCATATTCCGCGTGAAGACGAGGATTATGCGGTCGATGTCGGCATCAGAATGCTGGAAATGCGGTATATTCTGACCGAGGAAGACGGGGTATATACCGTGAGTGAAGAAAACCGCGAGGTGCTGGAATATTACGCCAATGCGATTGCGCATTTGGGGTAAATGGTGCGGCGCACAAAAAAGCTTGCGCGCGCGACGTTATAATGTCATTACAAAAATATACGCAACCACGCAACATTGTTGCGCGCTGATTTTGTGAAGGACAGGCCCATGACTGACGTAAAAGACCTCTATAACATCGGAGAAATCCCGCCCCTTGGCCATGTGCCCAAGCAAATGCACGCATGGGCGATTAGGCGTGAGCGCCATGGCAAGCCCGAGAAAAGCTTCCAGCTTGAGGTCGTGGACACGCCCACGCTGGACAGCCATGAAGTGCTGATTTTGGTGATGGCTGCGGGGGTGAACTATAACGGCGTATGGGCTGGGCTTGGCACGCCGGTTTCGCCGTTTGATATTCACAAGCAGCCTTACCACATTGCGGGCTCTGATGCTTCGGGCATTGTTTGGGCGGTCGGTGATCGCGTGAAGCGCTGGAAGGTGGGCGACGAAGTGGTGGTGCATTGCAACCAAGATGATGGCGACGACGAGGAGTGCAATGGTGGCGACCCGCTGTTTTCGGAATCCCAGCGCATTTGGGGTTATGAGACTCCCGACGGGGCCTTTGGCCAGTTTACCCGCGTGCAGTCACAGCAGGTCATGAAGCGGCCCAAGCACCTGACTTGGGAAGAAAGTGCTTGCTATACGCTGACGCTGGCCACCGCCTACCGGATGCTGTTTGGCCATCGGCCACACACCCTGAAACCGGGGCAAAACGTGTTGGTTTGGGGGGCTTCTGGCGGGCTTGGCAGTTTTGCAATTCAGCTCATTAATACCGCTGGGGCCAATGCGATTGGCGTTATTTCTGACGAAAGCAAGCGTGATTTTGTGCTCGACCTCGGGGCCAAGGGCGTGATTAACCGTAAGGATTTTGATTGCTGGGGCGCGCTGCCCGAGGTGAATTCTGGCGCTTACAAAACGTGGTTTGGCGAGGTGCGAAAATTTGGCAAGGCGATTTGGGAGATCACCGGCAAAGGCAATAACGTGGACATCGTGTTTGAACACCCCGGCGAGGCGACGTTCCCAGTATCTACTTTTGTGGCTAAGCGCGGCGGCATGATCGTGATTTGTGCTGGCACCACCGGCTATAACCTCACGATGGATGCCCGCTATGTATGGATGCACCAAAAGCGTATTCAAGGCAGCCACTTTGCCAACCTTAAACAGGCGTCTTCTGCCAATCAGCTTATGCTGGAGCGCCGGATAGACCCGTGTATGTCTGAAGTTTTCCCATGGGTGGAGGTTCCGGATGCGCACACCAAGATGCTGAAGAACGAGCATAAGCCCGGCAATATGGCAGTTTTGGTAAACGCGCCAACCACCGGATTGCGGACCCTAGAGGACGTATATGATTCGCAAACTGGTTAAAATCGGTTAATGATTCGCAAAATCCGGCGCGCATTTTCGCGCCGGATTTCACGAAGTTGAGCAAAAACAATGGGTTTAACCCGTCGCCCTCGCTATTTTGGGGGAATATCACACCCCATATATTTATGACATATTAATGGAAACACGGCGGCAATACTCACACTAACCAAATGGCGGACCTTGAAAAAACCTTAGCGAGTGATACAGTGAAAAAAGACTGGATGATCGATGTTCTTGCAGACCTGCGGGCCTGTGCCTTGAACAATAAAATGATGGAGTTGGCCGAGCATCTTGATGATGCAATCCTTGTGGCCGCTTCTGAAATTTCGCGCGCATCTGGGCGAGAAGCTGGCTTGGGTGGATGCCGTGACGAAGTTGGAGACGTTTCTGGACGCTCTGGAAAGAAGCCAAACTCCCGGTGACATACAGTCGTCGGTAGGGGCTCTTCGTGACTCTTACGGCATCTCAAACGCGGTTTATCATGCGGTCAACCTAGATGGTGCCCCCTATGCCGCCCTTACCTATTCCCAAGATTGGCTCGATCATTACCAAGAGCAAAAATACGTGCGCGTGGACCCTGTTGTCCGCGGCGCGTTTCAGCATTTTCATCCGCAAGATTGGAAGCGGCTTGATTGGTCAAACCGCGGCAGCCGCGAGTTTTTGGGCGAGGCCATCGGCGCTGGTATCGGCAATCAGGGCCTCTCCATTCCTATTCGCGGCCCCAACGGGCAGTTTGCGCTTTTCACCGTCAACGATGATGCAAATGATGCCGAGTGGAATAAATTTATCAAAGAATTCCAGCGGGATATGATGCTGATATCCCATTTCATCCATAAGCAGGTGGTCAGCATCGTTTGCCCTGAAGGCGAGCGCGACCTGCCCAATCTTTCCCCTCGTGAAATTGACACGCTCAAGTACCTCTCTTTGGGCCTGAGCCGTGGCCAGATTTCGGAGAAGCTGAAGATCTCGGAGCACACGCTGCGGGTTTATATCGATTCGGCGCGGCATAAACTTGGCGCGCTCAATACCATCCATGCGGTGGCAACAGCCTTTAGTCGGGGGCTCATCGCATATTAATTTTCAATTAATACGCATCCCGACCCAATACCTGTATTTTTGTTATGAAATTGTTAACGAGTTGAACGCATCACGTTGATGCCAATTTTTCACGGAGACAACGAATGATCAAGTATATCTATGCCGACGCAATGGACGCCTTCCCAAAGCTTAAAGAAACCATGTTTAAGGACCGCGCGTGGCAGTTTAAAGAGCGCCTCGGCTGGGACGTAAAAGTTGACGAAACCGGCTTTGAGTCGGATGAGTATGACGAAATCAATCCGCTTTATGTAATTTATGAGCTGCCTGATGGCAGCCATGGCGGCTCTATGCGCATTTTGCCAACCACGGGCCAAACCATGGTCAATGACCACTTTTTGGACCTCACAGATGGCGTGCAAATTTCCAGCCCGCTGATCTGGGAATGCACGCGGTTTTGCCTATCGCCAAACGCTGGCAAACTGGCAGGCAAAGCGGCCTCAGCGCTGATGCTGGCAGGCTGTGAGCTGGGCGTGCGCTTTGGGCTGGATAGCTCTGTCGGCGTGTTTGATGCCCGCATGGTGCACATATATCGCCGCATCGGCTGGGCACCTGAAATTCTGGGCACCTCTGGTGAGGGTAAAGACGCCGTCAGCGTGGGCCTTTGGGAGATCAACGAGGAATCAAAGCTGCAAATTTGCGCCAAATCGGGCATTGCGCCGGAGCAGGCCGAAGCATGGTTTGATGCCTCCTTCCCGGTTGACGATAGCTTTGACGCCATGGTGGCCTAAAGGCGCTGGTGCAGGGCAATTGAAGGCGTTATGATTCCGCAACCTTAGTTGCGGAGCCGCCATGATATTGTCTGACGATCAGGCCGAAGCCTATGACACCATCGCTGGTGAACTATTAAAGGCGGGGGTGGACCTTGAACGCGAGCAGCTAACGCTGCCCACGGGGCGGAGCGATTCCGTGTTGGCGGTTTTGGGTAAAGCTGGCTCGGGCAAAACCATGCTTCTGGCCAAGCTTGTGGACGCGGTTTGTGATCTCGGAATTGACGTTGTCTCCGGCGATTACGAGGGCAAACCGCGGCCAGATAAGCGCACATTGGCAGTGCTTGCGCCTACTAACAAAGCGGCGAGTGTGTTGCGCCGGCACGGGGTGCCAGCGACGACCATTCACCGCATTATTTATACGCCAATCTATGATCCGGAGTATGAGCAAATTGCCGAGTGGCTTGAGGGCCGCGCCAGCAAGCCCGAGATTGAAGGGCTAACAGAAGCCGCGCTGGATCGCGCCGAAGCGTTTTTCAAAATCCACAAATCCATTCCGGGGGCGCTGGCCACAGCGGGCTTGCGGGGCTCTGATTTTATTACCGGCTGGAAGCGGCGGACAGATCCGCTGGACATCGGCTTTGTTGATGAAAGCTCGATGCTGGACGATAAGCAGCTGGAAGACCTGAAGGCGCTTTTTCCGACTTTGGTGCTATTCGGAGACCCCGCGCAGCTGGCCCCTGTGGGGCAATCTGGCGCGATGTCTTTTGATAAGCTGCCGGAAAAACGCAAGCTGATTTTGAGCCGCGTGCACAGGCAAGCGGCCGATAATCCGATCCTTGATCTGGCCCACGCGCTGAGTGACCCTGCGCTGAGCTTTTATGATTTTGAGCAGATGTTGGCCGCGGCCGCCGCCAAGGATGACCGCGTGGTGATGGCCCCTCGCGTAGATGCCGACCTGATGGCGCGCTCGCCGGTTTTGGTCTGGCGAAATGCCACCCGCATTCGGCTGATAGCGGCGTTTCGCGGCGCGCATGACGCGCCGGAAACCGCGCTGCTGACTGGCGAGCCGCTGATATGTGACGGCATTGAATTGCCGGTAAAACACCGCAAAAAGCGGATAGACCTTGAAGCGCGCGGGCTGATTAAGGGCGCGCAGTGCATTTACCTCGGGCCAGGTAAAAAACCCGGCTTTAGTCGCCTTTTTGTAACCGGCGCGGCAGACCCATTGGTGAATGCGGCCTCGATTATCCAGATCGAACTACCGGACGCGGAGGAGCCGATGATTGTGAGTGCGGCCAAGATGGGCGCGGCGTTTTTGCATGGTGCCGCGGTGACAACCCACAAAGCGCAGGGCTCACAATGGCCATCGGTGCAGGTGTTTGGGCCAGACCTTCAGATCGCCGCTAAAATGGGGCGGGTGGAGGCTGGTATTCCGCTCTGGAAGCGGCTGGCCTATGTGGCCATCACCCGCGCCGAAGAGCGGCTTTATTGGGTCACGCGCTATGCGTTGGCCCGCCCAAAGCAGGCGCTCGGCGTGGGAGACCTTGATATGACTCCGGCTAAGCTAGAGCTAACCGCTGAGGAAAACGAGGCTTAGCCGTTTTTGCTAGCCACAGGCTGCGACGCCAGCGTCAGCTTCTGCTTGAACCGAGCCAAGGCGGCCTTGCATATTGCTTAGATTTTGGCGTTCTTTGGCGGAATTTACTGACGCCTGCACTTCTGTGACCTGCCCAGTTGCAGGATCTAACTGCCGAACCAGCGCATAACCACGCGCAAGGTTTTGTTCTGATGTCTGAATTGCAGCTTTCAGCGCTGTCAATTCAGCGTTGGCACGGGTTTCGCAAGTGCCACCAACCGGGGTTGAACTTGTGGCGCAAGCCGCAACGAATACGGCGGCTCCGATAGATAAAACGATACGCATGAGGCGTCTCCTGATACTTGTAAAAAACAAAGTTTACGCTTTATTTAATAAAACTCAAGTCATTCAGGCGACATATGGTTACTGACCTCACGCCTAAGGGCGATCATTTGCTTGGTGAGCAACTTCAGGGTGCGTTCATTGCCAATTTCGCCTTGCGCATCAAAGACTTCGGCAGCATTGCCTATCATCACCTCGGGGGCCTGCAAAATGCGCGGATTAAACGTGGTCATGCAATGCCGCAATGAATACTGCGCGCGCACACCGCCCGTAATACCGCTAGAGGCCGACAGGATAGCCACGGGTTTGCTGGCCCATGCGGCGGGCCGCACCATGCTCACCCAGTCCAGCGCGTTTTTCAGCACACCCGAGAGGTTTTTGTTATATTCCGGCGTGGCGATGATTACAGCATCGGCAGCCATAATATCGGCATGCAGCTTGAGCACTGAGTTCGGCTTCTCGGCTATGTCTTCGTTAAAAAGCGGTAGGTTTAGGTCGGCCAATGCATAGCTTTTGGGCGCGAAAAGGCGCGCCGCTTCCGCCAGCAGCATGGTGTTATAAGAGTTGGCGCGCAGTGAGCCGGATATGCCAAGTAGTTTCATAATGTTCCCCTTTTGGATGATGATGGGCCGATAACCGCCTGAGCGCAACGATATCTTGTGGATAAGTGGCTGAATGCCGCAATACTGAGTGGATTTGCTTGACTCTGCGCCGCTCGCGCGGAATCTTGGGCCACTATTGGAGAATCGCAATACCGTGCAATTTAGCAAGCTAAGATTACTTGGGTTCAAAAGCTTTGTGGACCCAACAGAGCTGGTGATCAGGCCGGGGCTGACGGGAGTCGTCGGGCCGAACGGCTGTGGTAAGTCCAACTTGCTGGAAGCGCTCCGTTGGGTGATGGGCGAAAACCGCGCCAGCGCTATGCGCGGTGGCGGCATGGACGATGTGATTTTCGCAGGGGCTGATAGTCGCCCTGCGCGCAACTTTGCTGAAGTGACGTTGACACTGGATAACCGCGAGCGCCTAGCGCCTGCGGCGTTTAACACTGAAGATAGCTTGGAGATTGTGCGGCGGATCACGCGGGATGCGGGGTCGGCCTATAAGGTGAACGGCAAGGATTGCCGTGCGCGCGATGTGCAGATGCTGTTTGCCGATGCCTCCACGGGGGCGCATTCGCCTGCCCTTGTGCGGCAGGGGCAGATTGCAGAGTTGATTAACGCCAAGCCCAAGGCGCGCCGTAGAGTGCTGGAAGAGGCCGCCGGGATTTCTGGCCTTTATAAGCGGCGCCATGAGGCGGAGCTAAAGCTGAACGGCACCGAGAGCAACCTTGTGCGGGTTGAAGATGTGCTGGAACAGTTGGACAGCCAGTTGCGCACGCTGGAGCGGCAGGCCAAGCAAGCCGCGCGGTATCGCCAAATTGCCGATGAGCTGCGGCGCTCCGAAGGGCTATTGCTTTATCGCCGCTGGCGTGAGGCTGACGTGGAGCGGCTGGCAGCCGAGGGTGCTTTAGGCGCGGCAAGCAAGGCGGCAGCGGGCGCGCAGGGCAAGGCTTTGGCCGCGGTAAAAGCGCGAGAAGCGGCGGAAGGCAAAGTGCCACCACTGCGCGAGGAAGAAGCGATTGCAGGGGCTGTATTGCAGCGGCTTCAGGTCGAGCAAGCCGCGCTGGCTGAGCAAGAAGCGCGCGCACGGCAGGCAATTTCGGACCTTGAGGCGCGCATTGCGCAGTTGGAGAAAGATGCCGAGCGTGAGGCGGGCCTGAACAAGGATGCCGGAGAAACCGTAGAGCGGCTGGACTGGGAGGCCGAGGCGCTGGCCAAGGCGGGCGCTGGGCAAGAGGATAAGCTTGCAGAGGCGAAAGACGCGGCCAGTGAAGCGGCGCAGAACTTGCAGCATGTTGAGGCCGAGGCGGACCAGCTGTCGGAGGATGCTGCACGGCTATCGGCGCGGCATCAATCTGCTACGCGGCGGTTGGAAGATGCCAAAGGGCTGGTGGCCAAGCTGGCAGGTGAAATAGAAACGGCGCGGGATGCGCAGGTAGATGTGGTTGAGGCTTATGGCCTAGCCAAGGGGCAGGTGGCTGAAGCTGAGGCCTTGCAGGTGGCCAGCATGGCGGAGGCCGAGGCGGCAGAAGCTGTATTGCTGGCGGCGGAAGAGCGCCGCGCGGTGACACAACGGGCCGAAGGCGATATGCGCGTGGCCCTGAGTGAGGCAGAAGGCGAGGCCAAAGCTCATGAGGGTGAACTGGCAGCCTTGCAGCGGCTCATTTCGCGCGACCAAAGCGAAGGCGCGCAGATACTGGATAAAGTGCGGGCTGATAAGGGCTATGAGGCGGCGCTGGGCGCGGCCTTGGCAGATGATTTGAAGGCGCCGGAAGTGGGCGCAGAGGCCGCTTCGGGCTGGGTGGAATATGAGGCGTTGGCTAAGGTGGCGGCCTTACCTGCCGGAGCTGCGAGTCTGGCGTTGCATGTGGCGGCGCCGGCAGCGCTCAATCGGCGGCTGCAAATGGTGGGGGTTGTGGCCCGTGCTGAAGGTGCTTTGTTGCAAGGGCAGCTTTTGCCGGGGCAGCGGCTGGTTTCGGTTGAGGGGGATTTGTGGCGCTGGGATGGGTTCAGGGCCGGTGCCGAGGATGCGCCTTCGGAAGCGGCGCTTAGGTTGCAACGGCAAAACCGGCTGGCTGAGCTGGAAGCTGCGGCAAAAGTAGCGCAAGAAAATGCAGCCAAGGCGCGGGCGGCACATGCGTCAGCCAAGGCCTTGTTGGAGGCCGCGCAAGCAGAGGATCAAGCCGCACGCGCCGCGCGGCGACGGGCGGATGAAGAAGCCACAAACGCAGTGCGGCGGGTGTCAAAAGCGCAAGCCGAGGCAGAATCACTCGCGGCGCGGGTGGAGAGCTTGGCGCTGGCCGTCAAGCGGCGCGAAGAAGATGCAGCAGCAGCTGGGCTGAGCTTGAAGGAAGCCGAAACGGGCGTAGCGGAACTGGGAGACCTTGAGGCCGCGCGCGAGGCTTTAGAGCGCCACAAGCTAAGCGTGGAAGCGGCGCGGCTAACAATGATGACCAAGCGCTCAATCGCCGATGATTTACGCCGCGAGGGCGAAGCGCGGGTGCGGCGGCTGCGCGAGATTGAGAAAGAAAAAGGTAACTGGGCGCGACGGTTGGAAAATGCTGAGCGGCAGCTTGGGGAGCTGGCGGAGCGGATTGACGCTGGCCAGCAAGAGCTAAAGCAAGCCAAGGCCGCGCCTGAGGAAATTGTGACGCGCCGCGCAGACATGGCCACGGCACTCGATAAAGCCGAGGCGCGCCGCAAGACGGCGGCAGACCACCTCGCTGTGGGGGAAGCGGCGCTTCGGGACTCCGAGGCAGGCGAGCGGCAAGCCGAGCGCGATGCGTCTGATTCTCGCGAAATGCGGGCACGGGCGGATGCACTGAGCGAAGCGGCGGCGGAGCGCGTGAGTAGTGCGGCGGCTCGGGTTATGGAAGAAACCGGCGTGGCCCCGCAAGTATTACTGGAAACGCTGGAAGCGGACCCCGACCAGATGCCCGATTCCGATGTGATTGAGGCCGATGTAACGCGGCTAAAGCGGCAACGCGATGCGCTGGGCGCGGTGAACCTGCGGGCTGAAGAGGATGCCAAAGAGGTGCGCGAAGAGCTGGAGACGCTCGGAGCTGAAAAGGTTGACCTTGAAGCCGCCGTCGCCAAGCTGCGCCACGGGATAGCCAACCTTAATTCGGAAGGGCGCGAGCGGCTGTTGGCGGCGTTTGAAACAGTAAACAAGAATTTTGAAATGCTGTTCAAGCATCTGTTTGGCGGCGGTGCAGCTGAGCTGGTGTTGGTGGAATCGGACGACCCTTTGGAAGCCGGCCTTGAGATAATGTGCCAGCCACCGGGTAAAAAGCTTTCGACGCTCTCGCTGCTTTCAGGCGGCGAGCAAACCCTCACCGCCATGTCGCTAATATTTGCGGTGTTCCTTGCCAATCCCAGCCCGATTTGCGTGCTGGACGAGGTGGACGCGCCGCTAGACGACGCCAATGTTACCCGCTTCTGTGACCTGCTAGACGAGATGACCGCGCAAACCAATACGCGCTTCCTGATCATCACCCACCATGCGGTAACGATGAGCCGGATGGAGCGACTTTTCGGGGTGACGATGGGGGAAATGGGTGTTTCGCAGTTGGTGTCGGTGGACTTGCGGCAGGCGGAAGAGATTGTGGAGGGGTGAGCTAAGCTCTCTTGAAATAACGCGGAAAAATCTTACATTGATTGTATGCCTGTGATCCCAATAACCCTATGAGGGTTCGCCGCCTCAGTATTTCCCTTTTCGCCGTTGCCGCCGCGCTAATGGCCTATTCATTTTATATCGGGCCAGACCCTGCGGTCTCAGCCTGCGTCAACGGGGGCAGGGCTGCCGAAACTGTTTCGGCCTGCACTGAGTTGATTGAAAGCCCTGATCTTAGAGCCGAAAATCTGCCGATATTGCTGAGCAAACGCGCATGGGCTGCCCGCAGGGTGGGCGATTTTAATACCGCGATGAGCGATATCGACCGCGCGCTGGCATTGCAGCCAGAAGCCCCACTTTTGTGGGTCAACAGAGCCTTTATCAATGATGCCTAAGACAAATGGGCAGCAGCAGATGAGGATTCTGAGCGGGCACTGGCCTTGGCGCCAGAGAACACTTTCACCATCATGGACCGCGCGGGCATTGTCACGCGGCGGGGTGATTATACTGGCGCGTTGCGTGACTATATGCGGGCTTTAGAGATTGCCCCGAATAGCAAGCGGGCCATGAAGGGCATAATCCGGTCTTTAGACAATTTGGAGCAGCGTGAAAACGCTTTGGAATGGCTTGCTAGGGCCGCAAAACAGTGGCCGGATGATGCATGGTTTCCTTGCGAGACGGGCGTGACTCACTATGTTATTTCTAAGGATTACCTGTCGGCTCTCGCTGCTTTTGAAGCGGTGGAAAGGATAGACCCTGACCATGTTGCTAATCGCGTCTTGCTTGGCGAAACCCATTTAAAGCTGGGGAATTTGGACATTGAAAAAGCTTATATAGAGCAACACGCCGCGCAGCTTGCACGGAGCATGGAAACTGAAGGAAGCCTCTTTAGGCGCGCCATGATGGTGGTTGCCACTGTGACTCAGCTTGCTGGCAATAGGGAGTTCTTTTTTCAGGGTGCCAGCTATGCGTTGATTGAGCAGCCAGAGCTTTCGCGCACGGCATTCCATCGCTATTTGAAAAGTGGCGGCCGCAATGCGGTGCGCATAATGCGGGGCCTTTTGACTGGGCATTTCGAGTGTACGCGCCCCGGTTGCGGAGGGCCGGGGGATGAGGAATATGAGGCCGCCCTCACCCGCTATATAATAGCAACGGGCAAGAGCATTTCATTTAATGACCACTGAGTGCCTCAGATATGGCTTTGCACCCACGCCTTAATTTGGTCTGCCCGTAACGCGCCGGATTGGCGGGCGATTTCTTTGCCGTTTTTGAATAGGGCCATGGTGGGGATACCGCGGATATTGTGGCGCTGGGAAACGGCCTTATGCTCTTCGGTGTTGATTTTGGCAAAGCGCACCGAGGTGCCGAGCTGGGTGGCGGCTTTGGAGAATTCAGGCGCCATCATCCGGCAGGGGCCGCACCATGGGGCCCAAAAATCCACCACGAGGGGGAGTTGGTCACGCTTGCTAGCTTTGGCTAGGGTGACAGCGTCTATCTCGGTAACTTTGGGCACGTTAAGGGCTTGGCCGCAGGTGGCGCATTTGGGCTTGGCGGAGAGGCGCTCTTCGGGCACGCGGTTTACGGTGCCGCAGCTGAGGCAGGTAAGGTTTTTGGCAGGCATGTTGAGGCTCCATAAGTATTCGGGTTGCTGCATATATTGAGTTGGCGGGCGGAATTTCAAGGGGTGGCGGCTTGGGACTCGATGATTTGGCGAATATTAGCGATGGGGAGGTCAGATTCCTCTCCTGCGCGGTGAACTAGCACCAAGCGGCGGGTTTCTTGTGGGGTACAAAATGGCACTACGTTGAGGTGGCGCGCCAAGGGCGGTGCGAGGAAGCGCTGCGGGACGATGGAAACACCAAAGCCCTCCCGCACCATTTTCTCAATAGCGTCCAGGCTATCAACTTCCATAATTTCATTTACCCGAATCCCGCGAGATTGCAGGCGGGCTGACACCTGATGACCCATCCATGTCATCGCTTCAAAGGCGATAAAGGGCTGGGTCGTTAGCAGCGCTTTATCAGAGGCGGGGGGTAGATGCTTGGGGGCAATCACATAGAGCGGCTCGATGACGAGCTCCTGCACTTGCAGCTCTGGCAGGGCCGAAATGGGCGCTGTGAGGATGGCAAAATCAAGATCGAGGTTGAGGACTTGCAGCGCAAGCGTGCCCGAAAGCCCCGATTTTACTTTGATGCGAATACCGGGTTGACGTTTTTGCAGCTCGCGCAGCACCACGGGCAGCATATGCTGGGTTTCGGTGGGTACCACGCCAAACGAAATTTGGTCTCGATGTTGCAGGCCTTTGCCGATCAGCTTTACGGTATTAACCATTTTAAGCGCCTTTTGCGCCGCCAGTGCTGTGGCCTTTCCGGTAAGAGTGAGCGTGGCGGGGCGGGTGGAGCGGTCAAACAGCTTTTGGCCGAATTCCTCTTCCAGCGTGCGAATTTGCAGGGAAATCGCGGAGTGGCTCAGTGAGACCTTGTCGGCAGCGGCGGAAAAGCTATTGTTCTCGTAAATCGCGACGAGGGATCTGAGCTGTTGCAGGTTCATAGGGGCTCCTTCTTTGTAAGAATTGCTAACACTAATGA
Source organism: Paracoccaceae bacterium (assembly GCA_013139635.1). Lineage (GTDB taxonomy): Bacteria > Pseudomonadota > Alphaproteobacteria > Rhodobacterales > Rhodobacteraceae > UBA3077. The sequence goes on along the minus strand of WTAL01000156.1, from coordinate 24,784 downwards.
TAGAATAAGTCACTTTTATTATGAAATACTGGCGCTATGCTGGGCGAGAGGACGGAATCAAGATGCGAAATACTGGAAAACAAGGGCCACTGACGGGCGTAAAAGTGCTGGATATGTCTCGCATTTTGGCGGGGCCGAGCAGCACGCAATTGCTGGGCGATTATGGCGCCGATGTGGTGAAGATAGAGCGGCCCGGTGTAGGGGATGATACCCGCAAATGGGGGCCTCCTTATGTGAAAGACGCTGACGGGAACGAGACGGGCGAGAGTGCTTATTACCTCGCAGCGAACCGCAACAAGCGCTCGGTGGCGGTGGATTTAACGACGCCCGAAGGCGTGGCGATTATTAAGGAACTGGTGGCTAAAGCGGACGTGCTGGTGGAGAACTATAAGCTCGGCGGGCTGAAGAAATATGGGTTGGATTATGACGAGATCCGCAAGATTAACCCGAGCATTATCTATTGTTCAATTACCGGCTTTGGGCAGACTGGCCCAAATGCAGCGTTACCGGGGTATGACCTGATGGCGCAGGGTTACGGCGGCATTATGAGCCTGACGGGAGAGCCGGACGGCACGCCGATGAAGGTGGGCGTGGGCATCGCGGATGTGATGTGCGGCATGTATGCGGCGACTGCCGTTTTAGCCGCTCTCCGGCACAGAGACCAAACTGGCGAGGGCCAGCAGATTGATGTGGCGTTGGTGGATAGTCAGATCGCGTGGCTGATCAATGAAGGCACGAATTATTTGCAGTCTGGCGAGCTGCCCAAGCGGCGGGGCAATGGCCACCCTAATATTGTGCCCTATCAGGTGTTCGAAGCGCGTGATGGCCATGTGATTGTGGCGGTGGGCAATGACAGCCAGTTCGGGCGGTTTTGCGAGATTTTGCGCGTGCCGGAAATGGCCGAGGATGCCGCCTTTGCAACCAATATCAACCGTATTCATAATCGTGAGGTGCTGCTGCCCAAGCTGGAGGCGCTGTTTGCAACGCGGGGCAAGGATGAAATGCTGGAGGCGATGAAGGCGAATAATGTGCCGTGTGGCGAGGTCAATAACCTCAAAGAGGTGTTTGACAGCCCGCAAGTGGCGGCGCGGAAAATGGTGGTGGAAATGGACCACCCGCACAGCCCCGTGAAGCTGATTGCTAATCCGGTGAAGTTCTCCAAAACGCCGGTAACCTATAGAAACGCGCCGCCTTTGTGTGGGGCGGATACGGATGAAGTGATGAGGGACTGGCTCGGGAAAGGCTAAAAGATGTTTTTGAATGAAGACCAAAAGGCGATACAGGCGGCGGCGATGCGGCTGGCTGATGAGGTCATTGCGCCTCGGGCGGCAGAGGTGGACCGCACCGAGGCCTATCCGTGGGATAACGTAAAAGCGCTGACGGAGGCGGGCTTCATGGGGATGACGATTCCGAAGGCACATGGCGGGCTGGGCCTGAGCTATTTTGATGTGGTCTTGGTGGTGGAAGCGATTGCACGGGTGTGCGGCGTGACAGCGCGGATTGTGGTTGAGGGCAATATGGGCGCGATTGGCGCGATTTGTGCTTACGGCACCGAGGCGCAGATTGCGCGCGTGGCCCCGTTGATTTTGGCGGGGGATAAGCCTGCGATTTGTATCACCGAGCCGGGGAGTGGGTCGGCGGCGACGTCGATGACGACGACCGCTGTAAAAACCGGCGATAAGTATGTGATTAACGGGGTTAAGCACTGGATTACGGGTGGAGGTGTTTCGAAGGCCCATCTGATTTTTGCGCAGGTTGAGGAAAACGGTGAGCGGCTGGGCATTGGTGGGTTTATTGCGGTGCGGGGCGAGGATGGTGGCCTGAAAATTGGCACCCGTGAGCCCGCGATGGGCCTTCGTGGCATTCCGGAAACCGAAGTGATTTTTGAGGATATGGTGGTGGATGCCAGCATGGCGCTTATTCCGCCCGGCGGTATAAAACGCGGCTTTGCGGGCTTGATGAACGCGTATAATGGCCAGCGCGTGGGGGCGGGCACGGTGGCGCTCGGCATCGCGCAGGGGGCCTATGAGCAGGCGCTTGCCTTCGTGAAAACCCGTGAGCAATTCGGGCGGCCAATCGCTGAATTTCAAGGGCTGCAATGGATGCTGGCCGATATGAATGTAGCGCTGGAAAGCGCGCGGGCGATGATATGGCGGGCGGCGCATAGTGCTGAGCATACGGGCAGTGGTTTTCCTGATCCCTTAATGGCGGCACAGGCCAAGCTGATTGCCTCGGAAAACGCCGTAAAAGTTACAAATGACGCGCTGCAAATGCACGGCGCAGCGGGGTATTCCCGCAACCTTCCGCTGGAGCGCATGGTGCGCGATGCGCGGATGTTTACCATCGGTGGCGGCACGGCGCAGATGCTTAGAAACCTTGTGGCGGGCAAGGTGCTGGAAATGAAATTACCTCAAACACGGGACGGATACCTGAAATGACCACAGCAGCACAGATAATCGCGGCAAAGCTGCACGAGGCGGGGTGCCGGCATGCGTTTGGCATGCCCGGCGGTGAGGTTTTACTGTTGATGCAGGCGATGCACGAGGTTGGCATTGAGTTCAGCCTGTGCAAGCACGAGAATAATGCAGGCTATTTGGCCGAGGGCACCTACCACGCCACCGGCGCGCCGGGGATATTGCTTACGACCATCGGGCCGGGCTTGGCAAATGGGCTGAACTCGGTGGCGAACGCTTATCAGGAGCAGGTGCCGCTGATTGTGCTTTCGGGCTGCATTGGCCGCGGCGAGGCCGAGAGCTTTACCCACCAAGTGATTGACCAAAGCGCCCTTATGGCCCCGATCACAAAGGCGCAATTTCAGGTCGCCAAGGGCTCGGCCCAGCAGGTGATTGAAAAGGCGCTGATGATTGCGCGGGCAGACCCTCCGGGGCCGGTGCATGTGGATGTGCCGCATGATATTGCGGGGACCGAGGTAGAGGTAATTGAACGCGCGTTGATGGCGCCACTGCCTGCGGCGTGGCCTGAAGGGGCCTCGCTTGAGGTGGCGCGGGATATGCTTTCAAAGGCAAAAAACCCTGTCATTCTCGCAGGGCTGGGGGCCGTGCATCATGGGGCTGGCTCTTCCATATTGGCGCTGGCAGAGGCAGGTGAAATTCCGGTTGTGACGACCTATAAGGCCAAGGGCATAATAGATGAAAACCACCCGCTAAGCCTTGGCGGCCACGGGCTTTCGCCAATGTCAGATACAATTGTGCTGCCGTTCCTGCGCGAGTCTGATTGCATCATTTTGGCGGGCTACGACCCTATCGAAATGCGGAGTGGCTGGATTGAGCCGTGGGACGCGAGCAATGCCGTTGATATCCTCCACGCCGACATTCAGCACGGCATGCACGGCGCGGCGGTTCGGTTTGTGGGCGATGTGAGCTTGGGCGTGGAAGCGCTGCTGCCTGCGGTGAGTGCAAAAACTGGCGGCGCGCCGGAAGTGCGGGCCGCGTTGGCCGAGATGTTTGCCCCGCGAGAAAACTGGGGGCCGCATCAGGTGTTTGATACGGTTTTGGACACTCTGCCGGAAGGCGGTATCGCAACGGTTGATGCCGGCGCGCACCGGATCCTAGTGAGCCAGATGTGGCGCTGCAAAACCCCGCAAACCCTGCTGCAATCCACTTGTTTTTGCACCATGGGCATCGCGCTGCCGCTGGCCATGGGTTATGCTAAGGCCGTAGGGCCTGACGGGCCCAAAGTGGTGGCTTTTGTCGGTGATGCGGGCTTTGAAATGGTGATTGGTGAGCTGGCCACGGCGCGAGATATGGGCCTAAACCTCACCGTGGTGGTGTTGGTCGATGAAGCGCTAAGTTTAATTGACCTCAAGCAATCACGATCAAACCTGCCACAATTGGGGGTTAACTTTGGCGCAACTGACATTGTTTCGGTTTCTAAGGCCTATGGCGGCCATTCTGAGTGGATAAACGACAAGAAACAGTTGATCGGTGCGACAAATCGTGCATTTAGTAACGAAGGGTTTAGCGTGCTCGCCTGTCGGATTGAAAAATCTGAATATGCGGGGGCGTTTTAGGCTCAAAGGTTTTGGGGCGCGCGTTAAGCCATCGCGTGTGCTCCAATGTCGGAATTCCGGCCCAATTTAGATGGCACATGAAACTATCCCGGAGGATAACATGAAACTCAAATCATTAGCGATTGCGATGACCGTAGCTGGCAGCCTAACAGGTGCAGCCTCGGCTCAGCAGCAATTCATTTCGATCGGCACTGGCGGCGTTACGGGGGTTTATTACCCAACCGGCGGCGCGATCTGCCGTTTGGTTAACAAAAACCGCTCAGAGCACGGCTTTCGTTGCTCGGTTGAGTCCACTGGCGGCTCGATCTACAACATTAACACCATTCGCGCTGGCGAGTTGGAATTTGGTGTAGCTCAATCTGACTGGCAGTATCACGCCTATAACGGCACTTCGAAGTTCGAAGAAGCTGGTGCATTTGAAGATCTTCGCTCCGTGTTTTCGGTTCACGCCGAGCCTGTGACCATTCTGGCGCGCCGTGACAGTGGCATCACCAACATCACCGACCTTCCGGGCAAGCGCTTCAATATTGGTAACCCTGGTTCCGGCACGTTGGGCACATGGGAAGTTATCGAAGAAGCCATGGGCTGGACACGTGGTGATCTAGCACTGGCCGCTCAGATGAAATCATCTGAAACGCCTGGCGCTCTGTGTGACAACTCGATTGATGGTTACTTCTGGCTGGTGGGCCACCCATCTGGCGTAACACAAGAAACCGTTGCTTCGTGTGACGCGATCATCGTGCCTGCTGTTTCAGATGAAATCACGGCGCTGGTAGAAGCCAACGATTACTACCGTACCGCAACCATTCCGGGCGGCATGTACCCTGGCAACCCAGACGATATCCAGACCTTTGGTGTGGGCGCAACTTTTGTGACATCGGCAACCGTTTCTGACGATGCTGTTTATGCTGTTGCGATGGCTGTTTTGGGCAACCTTGAAGATTTCCGCAAGCTACACCCGGCATTTGCCAACTTGGTAGCTGCAGAAATGATCTCGGACAGCCTTTCAGCTCCGTTGCACCCGGGCGCTATTCGTGCCTACCAAGAACTGGGCTTGATGGAGTAATCTGGCTTTAAAAAATATCGGGCGGGGGCATGGCCCCCGCCCTTTGGCATATATAAAAACAAATTAAAATAACCGGAAAATCCGGACCCTGGGAGGGACAAAATGGCCGAGAACGAACAAAGCGAGGCGCCGAACCAAGCCGACATTGACGCATTTGCCGATCTGGATGTTGGCGCGCGTAACCCGAGCAATTGGCAAGGCACGTTTATTACTGCAATCGCGCTGATCTGGGCTTTTTTGCAAGTTTACAATGCGTCGCCTTTGCCCGGCATTTTGGCAACAGCCACGGGCATTAATGCCCTTTATGTGCCGTCTGATGTTTCGCGTGTTATTCACCTTACCTTTGGCCTGACTATGGCCACGGTCGCCTTCCCGCTGCTTAAAAGATCACCCCGTGATTATATCCCTTGGTATGATTGGGTGTTGATCGCCGCGGGTATTATTACAACGATGTATCTCATCGTGAACGCTTCGGCCATCGCGGACCGCGCGGGAAGCTGGGTCCGGACTGACGTTTGGATGGGCGCGGTTGGTATTGTCGTTGTGCTTGTTGCAACGTTCCGCGCGCTGGGTTTGCCGATGGTTATAGTCGCTTCGGGCTTCTTGCTCTACGTTTTCTTTGGTGATGCTTCGTTCTGGCCTGACGCTATGCAGTGGAAGGGCGCGAGCTTCAAGAAAGCTATGGGCCACTTCTGGATGCAAACCGAAGGCGTGTTCGGCCTCGCGCTTGGCGTTTCGGCTTCGATGGTGTTCCTGTTTGTGCTCTTTGGCTCTTTGCTGGAGAAAGCCGGCGCGGGGAACTACTTTATTAAGCTCGCCTTTGCGCTTATGGGCCACATGAAAGGCGGGCCTGCTAAGGCCGCTGTGGTGGCTTCGGCTGCTACGGGCCTTATATCTGGTTCGTCAATCGCTAACACCGTTACCACGGGTACCTTCACCATTCCACTCATGAAGCGCGTTGGCTTCTCGGCTGAAAAAGCTGGTGCGGTTGAGGTTGCCTCCTCAACCAACGGCCAGCTTACGCCACCCGTTATGGGGGCCGCGGCCTTTTTGATGGTGGAGTATGTCGGCATTTCTTACCTCGAAGTTGTGAAAAACGCCTTCCTGCCTGCGATCATTTCTTACATCGCGCTGGTTTACATTGTTCACCTCGAAGCCTGCAAAATGGGCCTTGAGGGCCTGCCGCGCCCCGGTGCCAAGAAGACCGTATCGCAACGGATAATGGGCCTTGTGCTCGGGGTGGCTGTATTCTGCGGGCTTAGTCTTGCGGTTTATTATGGCCTTGGCTGGCTCAAGCCGATGTTTGGTGAGTATTCCTTAATTGGCATGATGGTAATGTTCTTCATTGCTTATCTTGTGTTGCTGAAATGGGCGTCCAACTATCCGGATCTTGAGGTTGATGACCCCAACGCGCCGTTTATTGAGCTGCCTATGCCCGGCCCGATTGCCAAAACCGGCGCTTACTTCGTTTTGCCTGTTGTGGTTCTAATCTGGAACCTGATGATCGAGCGTTTGTCGCCGGGCCTGTCGGCTTTTTGGGCAACCTTTGCGATGATCTTTGTGATGCTTACACAGCATCCGCTTAAAGCAATGTTGCGAGGCGAGATTGCGCCTAGTGGTTCGATGAAATTGATTGGTGAATTGGTTTTCATCATAATACTAATGGCGGCTTTGTCTTGGTATCAGTTTGGACCTTCGGTGCAAACTGCGCTTGGCTGGGTAATATTCGGGGCACTCATGGTCTTTATTCGCCATGCCGTTTTGGCGGCCCGCAACGGTGATAGCGCTGTAGGAAAAGCGATTGCCTCGGGTTGGACACAGTTCCTTGACGGGATGATCGCTGGTTCGCGCAACATGATCGGTATTGCTGTGGCCACGGGCACAGCTGGTATCATCGTAGGCACCGTGTCACTCACAGGCGCACACCAAGTCATTGGTGAGCTGATCGAGGTTATCTCTGGCGGCTCCTTGCTCTTGATGCTGATCTTTGTGGCGATTTTCAGCCTTGTGCTGGGCATGGGCCTGCCAACCACGGCCACCTATATCGTTATTACTTCGCTGATGGCGCCGGTGATTATCGAAGTGGGGGCACAATCAGGCCTGATCGTGCCATTGATCGCGGTGCACATGTTTGTGTTTTACTTCGGGATTCTGGCGGATGATACACCACCTGTGGGCCTTGCGGCCTTTGCGGCGGCGGCCATTTCCAAAGGTGACCCGATTAAAACCGGTATCATCGGCTTTAGCTACGATGTGCGGACAGCGATTTTGCCGTTCCTGTTCATCTTCAACACCGAACTGTTGTTGATAGATGTGACACCCGGAAAGGCGGTGTTTGTGTTTATCATAGCGACCATTGCGATGCTGCTCTTTGCGGCGGCGACGCAAAATTGGTTTATCACCAAAAGCCGAATTTGGGAAAGCTTGTCCCTTCTGCTGATTGCCTTCACCCTGTTCCGGCCCGGTTTTTGGCTGGATATGTATGAAGCCCCTTATGTGGATACAGCCCCGAGCGAAATTGCTCGACTGGCCACAGAGGCCCCCGATGACGCGGTGCTTAGGGTGCGGATGTCTGGCGAAAACCCCAACACCTTTAAAATGGTGGAAACAACGGTTGAGCTGCCCCTTGGCGCGCAAGCTGACGGGGACGGCACGGTAAGGCTGGAGAAAAATTCCGGTATTGCCTTTGCTGAAACCGACGACGGCTGGATTGTTGATAATGTTGTATTCGGCGGCTATGCGCAGGAGCGTTCGGTTGATTTTGACTGGAAAGTCATAAATGTCGAAGTCGATGCGGAGCGCCCATGGAAAGAACTATTTTACATTCCGGCACTATTGCTGCTCGCACTCATCTGGTTCCTGCAAAAGGGCCGTGCGCGCAAACTTGAAGAAATTACGGCCTAGGAGGGCTAAGCATGTATAAGAAAATATTTGTTCCGATTGATATCAATCAGGAAAGTTCATGGAAACTGGCACTGCCAGCTGCGATAGATTTTGCCAAAAAAGACGGAGCCAAGCTGTATCTTTTTACCGTGGTGCCAGATTTTGGCATGGCGATGGTGGGGTCTTTCTTCCCGAAAGATTATGCGCAAAAGGCAATGGAACACGCGGAGCATGAGCTAAACGCAGTGGCGCGAAACCACGTGCCGAGTGGCATTGATTGCACCTGCTATGTGCGGCACGGGACCATCTATAAGCGGATCATTAAATCCGCTGATGAGCTTGGGGCCGACCTGATTGTGCTGACCTCACACCGCCCAGAAACCAAGGATTATTTGCTCGGGCCAAACGCAGCGCGGGTTGTCCGCCATGCCAAGCAATCAGTGTTTGTGATCCGCGAGTAATAAGCCATGAAGCCGATGGTGATCGCTGCGCCAAACGGGGCGCGGCGGGGCAAGGCCGCGCATGCCAACCTGCCGGTGAGCATTGCGGAAATAGCTGTGGAAGCAGCGCTTTGCCAGCAGGCAGGTGCTGCGGTGTTGCACCTGCATGTGCGCGATACCGGCGGCTTGCATAGCCTAGATGCCGGGTTGTATCGCGCGGCGACCGAGGCGATAGACGAAGCCGCGCCGGGGATGCTGGTGCAAATTACCACAGAGGCGGCAGGCGTTTTTGATTTACCCGCGCAAATCGCCTGCGTTGAGGCCGTGCGGCCCAAGGCCGTAAGCGTAGCGTGGCGAGAATTTTCGCCCGAGGAAAACCCCGAGGCGCGTCGGTTTTACGATTGGGCAGCGGGTGAGGGCATTCATGTGCAGCATATCCTGTATTCCCCCGAGGATATCGCGCGGTTTGGGGCTTTTGGCCTTGAAGACCAAAGTGTGCTTTTTGTGCTGGGGAAGTATGCGGGCGTTGAGGCGCGGGCGGACGAACTTCCGGCCTATCTGAAGGCGCTCGGCGAGGTGCATGACTGGTGTGTGTGTGCTTTTGGCAAGACTGAGCATGCAGTCGTAAGCGCGGCGATTGCGGCGGGTGGCCATGCGCGCGTTGGGTTTGAGAATAACCTTTGGCGGCGCGATGGCACCCTAGCAGCTGGCACTCATGAGTTGGTAGCGCAGCTTAAAAGTGATGTTATGAGCGCGGATGAAGCGCGCACTCTCTGGAGAATTTAGATGGCTAATCATGTATTCCACCGCACCCCCACCCTGATGCCTGAAGCGGCTTTGGGCGACGGCTGCTATTTGGTTGATAGCACCGGAAAGCGCTATTTTGATGCCGGCGGCGCGGCGGTTTCCTGCCTTGGGCATAGTGATACTCATGTGGCTGACGCGATTAAAGCGCAGGTCGACAAGCTGGCCTTTGCCCATTCCGGTTTTTTTACCAGCGCCCCCGCCGAGGCTTTGGCCGATAAACTGATTGAGTATGCCCCCGAGGGGATTGAGCGCGTTTACTTGGTGTCTGGCGGGTCTGAGGCCGTGGAAGCCGCGATCAAGCTGGCGCGGCAGTATTTTGTGGAAAAAGGCCAGCCCGAGCGCGGGCATGTGATTGCGCGTAAGCAGAGCTATCACGGCAACACGCTGGGCGCTTTGAGCGCGGGTGGCAATGAGTGGCGGCGCGGGCAGTTTGCGCCGCTACTGCTGAATATGACCCACATTAGTCCCTGTTATGAGTATCGCTTACGCGGTGAGGCCGAAAGCGCCGAGGCTTATGGCCTGCGGGCGGCTGACGAGCTGGAAACCGAGGTTTTGCGGGTTGGCGCTGAGCAGGTCATGGCGTTTGTTGCCGAGCCGATAGTGGGCGCCACCTTGGGCGCTGTGCCAGCTGCCAAGGGCTATTTCACCCGAATTCGCGAGATTTGTGACCGCTACGGCGTGTTGCTTATTCTGGACGAAGTCATGTGTGGCATGGGCCGCACCGGCACGCTTTTTGCCTGTGAGCAAGAGGGCGTGCGGCCCGATATCCTGACCATCGCCAAAGGGCTGGGGGCGGGGTATCAGCCGATCGGGGCGATGCTGTGCTCGGGCGAGATTTACCAAACGATCACCGAGGGCAGCGGGTTTTTCCAGCATGGACACACCTATATGGGCCATCCGGTTGCTGCAGCCTGCGGGTTGGCGGTGCTGGAACGGATTGTGGATGACGGGCTGCTGGCGCGGGTGCGTTCGCTTGGCGACTATATGGAAAAGGCGCTGGGTTCAGCGCTGGCGCAGCACCCCAATGTGGGGGATATCCGCGGGCGCGGGCTATTTGGGGGGGTTGAACTGGTGGCCGATCGCGCCAGCAAGGCCACTTTTGACCCAGCTCTAAAAATTGCCCCCAAAATCAAGAAGGCCGCTATGGCGAATGGCCTTATGTGCTACCCGATGCAGGGCACGATTGATGGGCAGCATGGCGACCACGTGCTGCTGGCGCCGCCATTTACCATGGACGAAACGCAGGTGGATGAGATGGTTGATAAGCTGAAATCCTCCATTTTGGAGGTGCTGGCCGAGGGGGCACCCTAATGTTTGCCAATTTTCAGGAGCAGCGGATCAAAACATCCGGCAGCGAGATTTTCTTGCGCGTTGGCGGTGCGGGGCCGCCGCTGCTTTTGCTACATGGCTACCCGCAAACCCATGTGATTTGGCACAAAATTGCCCCTGCTTTGGCCGAGCATTTCACCGTGGTTCTGCCAGATTTACGCGGCTATGGCGATAGCGGAAAACCTGAAAGTGATGTCGAGCACACGCCCTATTCCAAGCGCGAAATGGCGCAAGATATGGCCGAAGTGATGGCGGCGCTTGGCTTTGATCGTTTTAAACTGGTCGGCCATGATCGCGGCGCACGGGTGGCGCATCGGCTGGCGCGAGACCATGCTTTGCTGGTTGAAAAGCTGGCGGTACTGGATATTGCACCCACGCTTCACATGTATGAAACCACCGATATGCGCTTTGCAAGTGCGTACTATCACTGGTTTTTCTTAATTCAGCCCAAAGGCTTTCCGGAAAAGCTGATCGGCGATGATCCGGCGTTTTACCTGCGCACAAAACTGGGGGCTTGGGGCCGCACCGGAGATGCGATCACGCCCGAAGCTCATGCTGAATATCTGCGTTGTTTTGAGAAACCCGAAACGATCCATGCGACCTGTGAGGACTACCGTGCCTCGGCGGGGGTAGACCTTGAGCATGACCGCGAAAATGTCGAAAAGCTTGCCATGCCGCTCCTTGCGCTTTGGGGCGAAGCGGGCTTTGTCGGCAGCGCTTATGATGTGCTTGCCACTTGGCGGGAGGTGGCTCAGGATGTGCGCGGGCACGCGGTGCCGGGCGGGCATTTTTTGCCAGAAGAAGCACCGGAAGAAACGCTGGCGGCCCTGCTGGAATTTTTGTAACCGAGAGGAATGCCGATGTTTGCTGTGGTTTTGAAAGAGGATGGATATTCGGGGCAGGCCACGGGGCCACGCATTGAAAACGCGGCTGATTGGCTGGCAGCGGCTGAGCTGCCCATGCCCAAAGCGGGCGCGGGGCAGGTGGTAGTTAAGCTGCGGGCGGCGTCGGTTAATCCGTCTGATTTGCACTTTATAAAGGGCGAATATGGCCAGCCGCGCGTGAAGGGCGCGGCTGCGGGGTTTGAGGGCTGTGGGGATGTGGTTGAGGCGGGCGCGGGGGCCGAAGGGCTGGCTGGAAAGCGCGTGGCTTTTGTAGCGGCAGCGGCGGGGGCTTGGGCAGAGTTTGTGCTGTGTGAAGCCATGAACTGTATTCCGCTGCGGGCTGATATTTCAGACGATGACGGCGCGGCGCAAATTGTTAATCCGCTTACGGCGATGGCGATGGTGGATATCGCGGCGCAGGCCAAGGCCGCGCTGGTTATTTCAGCGGCGGCCAGCCAGCTTGGCAAGTTGATGATAGGGCTGGCGCAAGATTTGGGGCTGGAAACCATTGCACTGGTGCGCCGCGCCGAGGCGATTGCGCCGCTAGAAGCGTTGGGGGCGACCACAGTGCTGGATGTTACGTCGGCCGCTTTTGCCGATGATTTCGCTAAAGCCAGCCGCGCTCTCAAGCCACGCATTTTTCTGGATGCGGTGGCGGATCAGACCTCTGAACAAGTGTTTGCCAATATGCCCAACGGTGCGCGCTGGGTGGTTTATGGCAACCTTGGTGCCAACCCGCCGATGCTCACCCAAATTGGCCAGCTCATTTTTATGGGTAAGCAAATTGAGGGGTTTTGGCTGACCAATTGGATGCGGACAACGCCCGCGAAAGACCAGATGCGGGTGGTGGGCGAGGTGCAAGCCCGCTTTGCCGATGGCCGCTGGCGCACGGATGTTGCCGCGCGGATTGGCTTGAGAGATGTTATTGGAGGGCTGGCCGGGGCAACGCAGGTGAGCGACGGCAAAGTGATCATCGAGCCTTGATCACAAACCCTCAAGGCAAAGTGACCCCATGAAACATAATTTACCCCTATATACTGTGTAATGTTAATTCACACTTGGAGTATCCTATGATTTCCCGCCGCACTTTCCTTGCCTCCTCTGCCGCCGCTGTCGGCGCGGCTTCGCTTAGCTTACGCGGTAATGCCGCTGAATCTTTCGAGATTATGCTGACGGACGCCGAATGGCGCACGCGCTTGACCCCAGCGCAATTTGCCGTTTTGCGCAAAGAAGATACCGAGCGCCCGTTTAGTAATTCACTGCTCGGCGAAGCCAGCCCGTTGCTGGCCGAAAGCCGTGATGGCACCTATAATTGCGCGGGCTGTGATTTGCCAGTTTACCGCGCCTCAACCAAGTTTGATAGCGGCACCGGCTGGCCCAGCTTTTTTCGTGCCATCAATGGAAATGTCCGGAATCGCCGAGATCGCTCGCTCTTTGGCACGCGCATTGAAGAGCATTGCCGCCGCTGTGGCGGCCACCTTGGGCATGTGTTTAATGACGGCCCAGAACCTACAGGCAAGCGCCATTGTATTAATGGCTTGGCCCTGACCTTTACGGCGGCCTAAGCTAAAAGGGGGCGACACGCCCCCTCGCGCACGCGCGCTCCCCCCTGTGGGGCGCTTAGCTGCTCGGGATAATATGAACCGAAGTTGGGTAGGGGATGTCGATCTCTTGGCGATCAAATTCTTCCTTTATCTCTTGCAGCATCGCGAACTTCATGTTCCAAAAATCTTCAGACATCGCCCAAACCCTTATGGTGAAATCAACCGAACTGTCACCCAAATTGGTGACTTTTACAAAGGGCGCGGGGTTACTCAGGGCGCGGTCGTCGGCCTCAATAACCTTGCGCAGGGTTGCCTCGGCCTTTTTTAAGTCAGTGTCATAAGAAACGCCGATCACAATATCGCAGCGGCGGCGGTCATAATACGAATAGTTTTTGATCGAAGAGGCCCAGATATCCCCATTTGGAATTGTGATCTGAACATTGTCAGCGGTCGCGATTTCGGTGGTAAACAGCGTGATCGCCTTTACGCTGCCGGAATGCCCGCCGACATCGACATAATCACCGATTTTGAAGGGGCGGAAGCCGAGCAGCATAACGCCCGCCGCGAGGTTGGAAAGCGTGCCCTGTAGCGCGAGGCCAATGGCGAGGCCGGCTGCACCGAGGAGCGCCACGAGGGATGTGGTTTGGATGCCAAACATTGAAAGCACAAACACAATCGCGATTGCCAAAATGGCGTATTTCGCGAGGCTGGCGAGGAACAGGAACAGGGTGTCGTCCAGTTCCTCGTATTTTAGGCCGAGCTTGTTTATTTGCCGCTTGGCAATGCCCGAGATCCAAAACGCGCCGATTATAATTGCGGCGGCTGTCGCTACATTCAGCCCAAGCTGAACATACCAGTCCATACTATCAAACATCAATTTTTCCTTGGTTAGTGCCTATTTGGCCACGGTGCAGGAGCAGGTGATCGAGTATCACACAGGCCATCATGGCCTCGCCCACAGGCACGGCGCGAATGCCCACACAAGGGTCATGCCGGCCTTTGGTGATCAGCTCAATCTCGCGGCCATCTTTGGTGACGGTTTTGCGCGGCGTCAGGATAGAGCTGGTGGGCTTCACCGCAAAACGGCAAACGATATCTTGCCCCGAGCTAATGCCGCCCAAAATGCCACCCGCGTGGTTGGAGCCAAATTCCACGCCATCCGGCCCCATGCGCATCTCGTCAGCGTTCTCAACGCCTGTGAGCATGGCGGCGCTCATGCCTGCGCCAATTTCGACGGCTTTCACGGCGTTGATAGACATCATTGCAGCGGCAATATCGGTATCGAGCTTGGCATAAACCGGCGCGCCCAGCCCCGCTGGCACGCCCTTGGCAACCACTTCAATTACCGCGCCCACCGAATTATGATCCTTGCGCAGCCCGTCCAAGTAGCCTGCCCAATCCTCGGCGGCCTCGGCGTCTGGCACCCAAAACGGATTGCGCTCAATTTCGTCCCAGTCAAAGCGCGAACGGTCGATCTTCCGGTCGCCCATTTGCACCATATAGCCCTTGATTTCAACCCCGCCAAGCAGGGCTGAAATCGCCGCGCGCGCAAGCCCACCCGCCGCCACGCGCGCTGCGGTTTCGCGCGCGCTAGAGCGACCACCGCCGCGGTAATCGCGGTTTCCGTATTTGGTGAAATAGGTATAGTCCGCATGTCCGGGCCGAAAGCTTTGGGCGATCTCGCCATAATCCTTAGAGCGCTGGTCCGTGTTGCGGATCATCAGCTGCACCGGTGTGCCTGTGGTTTTTCCTTCAAATACTCCCGATAGTATCTCCACCGCATCGGCTTCCTGCCGCTGGGTTGTGTATTTGTTTTGCCCCGGCTTGCGCTTGTCTAGCCAGTGCTGAAGCATGGCCTCATCAACCGGCACATTGGGCGGGCAGCCATCCACGGTGGCACCCAGCGCTGGCCCGTGGCTCTCGCCCCATGTGGTGACCCGAAATAAATGGCCAAAGCTGTTCATTGACATGGCAATCTCCCTTTGCCTCGTTCTACCCCATGCCCGCCTGCGGCAAAACCCCTATTTAGCCCGGCTCTCTCGCCACACTACAAACAGCCCGCTGCCGATGATGATCGCCGCCCCCACGGCCACCCAAATATCGGGGAATTCGTCAAAAAACAGGGCGCCGTAAAGCGTGGCCCAGAGGATCTGGGTGTATTGCACAGGGGCAATTAGCGCCACAGACGGGGCCAGCCGATAGGCCGTGATCACACAAAGCTGCGCACCAATAAACAACACACCAACCACGGCCAAAGCACCGGTTTGCCCAAGACTCATCGGTACAAACACTGATGGGAGCATCACGCCCATAGTGACAATCGCCGCGAGCGCCGGAAATAGCATCAGCACTACGCTGCGCTCCTGATTGCCGATTTTGCGCATTATCACCATCGCCAGTGAAGCCCCGAGCGCTGAGGTGAGCGCCGCAAAATGCCCCGGCTCTAGCGCCACAATGCCGGGCCTCAGCACCACCAGTACCCCCGCTAAACCCACAACCACCGCCACCCAGCGCGGCAGGCCCACATGCTCGCCCAGTAGTGGCACCGACCACGCGGTAATAAGCAAGGGCGTGATAAACAAAAGCGCATATACCTCAGATAGGGGCAGCACGGTGAAGGCATAAAACGCCGAGGTGAGCGAGACGAGCACCAACAGGGTGCGGATGCCCATAAGCCACGGGTGGCGCGGCATAAATCCGGATTTATCCTTATCAAGCGCAGCAATAATGCTCATCGGGATCAGTGAAAACATCGAGCCAAAAAACACGATCTGTACCACCGTCATACCCTCTCCCAGCGCTTTAATAATCGCATCATGGGTAGAGAAAAACACAAAGGACAGCAGCGCAAACCCGTAAGCGCGGGAGGAGCGGGACAGAAGCATCGCGGTATTCTTTCAATTTCAGGGGGCCTTGGTATACGCTAGCACACGAAAACCAAAGCGCAAGCGCCTTGTTGCATTTAGTGTGCGGGCGTCCTATCAAGGCCCCACCTCGGGGGGCCTTTTGGCTGAGACGCATAACGCGGACCCGTAGAACCTGAACCGGATCATGCCGGCGTAGGGAAGGTATGGGATCTCCCACACTTTGCTTGCGTCGTAGCTTAGGAGAATACCATGAAGAAATTCCTTTTCGCTGCGGCCTTATGTTTGCCATTTGGCAGCGCAGCCGCAGAAACACTGACCGTTTATACGTATGATAGCTTTGTATCTGATTGGGGCCCCGGCCCGCAGATAAAAGCCGCTTTTGAGGCCGAGTGCGATTGCACGCTTGAATTTGTAAGCGCCGGAGATGGCGCGGCCATGCTGGCGCGGCTCCGGCTGGAAGGTGAGCGCACCGAGGCCGATGTGGTGCTGGGGCTTGATAACTCGCTGATGGAAACCGCGCGGGAATTGGGCATTTTTGCGCCGTTGGCAGCGGCCCCCGAAGGGCTGGCTTTGCCGATCGAGTGGCAGGACGACACGTTTTTGCCCTATGATTGGGGCTATCTGGCGTTTGTCTATGACAACACCAAGCTAACCGAGGTGCCTGACAGCTTTGAAGCGCTGGCCCTTTCAGACCTCAGCATTGTCATCCAAGACCCTCGTTCTTCAACCCCCGGCCTCGGGCTGGTGATTTGGGTAAAGGCGGCTTACGGCGACAGCGCGCCCCTCGTTTGGGAGGCACTTTCTGATAACATCGTGACCGTAACCAAGGGCTGGTCTGAGGCTTATGGCATGTTTCTGGAAGGCGAGGCCGATATGGTGCTTTCCTACACCACCTCGCCCGCTTACCACTTGATCGCCGAGGATGACCCGACCAAATCAGCCGCCTCATTTGTTGAGGGTCACTATTTGCAGGTTGAGCTTGTGGCCAAGCTGGCGGGCAGTGGCCAGCAGGCGCTGGCGGATGAGTTTTTGGCTTTTGTCACCACAGACGCCTTTCAGAGCGTGATTCCGGAAACCAACTGGATGTATCCGGCAACAGCAGTTGACGTGCCAGAAGCCTTTAGCCAGATGATAGACCCCGCCGCTGCCCTCTCCCCCAATGGCTTTACGGACGAGGACCGAAAAGCCGGTATTGAGGAATGGGTGCGTGCGCTAAGCCAGTGAACCGACTGGCCAAACCCCTAGGCATCGCTGCGCTTTTTGTTGTGGCGGTGCTGGTGCTGGCCCCCGTGCTGGCCCTGCTTTCTCGGGCTGAATCCGGTGGGGTGAGCGCCGCCGTTTGGCCTGCTATCCGCTTTACCCTGCTACAAGCCAGCCTTTCGGCGGTCATCAGTGTGGCTTTGGCCGTGCCGCTGGCTAAAGCGTTGGCGCGACGGGCGTTTTTTGGGCGGGGGCTTATGATCTCGCTACTGGGCGCGCCGTTTTTGCTGCCCTCAATCGTGGCTGTGCTGGGGCTGCTGGCCATATGGGGGCGCAGCGGGGCTTTTAGCGATTTGCTGGCGTTGGTGGGCCTTGGGCCGCTTGATATTTACGGGCTAAACGGCGTGCTGCTGGCGCATGTGTTTTTTAACCTGCCGCTGGCCACGCGGATGCTGCTGCAAGGCTGGCAGGCGGTGCCAGCCGAGCATTATCGGCTTGCGGCCCAGCTTGACCTAGCGCCGCGCGCGAGGTTTGCGCTTTTTGATGCACCTGTTTTGCGCGGCGCAGCACCCTCGGCGCTTTTGGTGATATTTATGCTGTGCATGTCGAGCTTTGCAGTGGTGTTGGCGCTGGGCGGCGGGCCAAAAGCCAGCACCATTGAGCTGGCGATTTATCAAGCGTTGCGCTTTGAGTTCGATCTGGCAAGCGCGGCGCAGCTGGCGATCGTGCAGCTGGTTATTGGCCTTGCGGCGGCGGCCTTGGCCTTTCATTTTGGAAAGGCCTCGCGTTTTGGCGGCGGGCTGGGCGCGCCGTTTCAAAACTGGGATAGGCGAAGGGGGCCGATGCTGCTGGATGGCGCGGTGCTGGTGCTGGCAGCATTTTTTGTTGGCCTGCCATTGCTGGCTATTTTGGCCAAAGGGCTGGAGGGCTTAACGGCGCTTCCCTCAGGACTTTGGGCCGCATTTGTGGTGAGTCTTGTGGTGGCTTTGGTCTCCACAGTGTTGGCGCTGGGCCTCTCGCTGGCCTTGGCGCGGCTTATCGAAATCAGCCAGCGCGGCGGGGCCATAGAGTTGTTTTTGCTCTTGCTGCTGGCCACGTCTCCCTTTGTAATTGGCACTGGATTATTCATACTCATCAACCCCTTCGCCAGCCCCTTTGCGCTGGCCCTGCCGATAACTGCCCTCGTAAACGCCGCGCTTGCCCTGCCGATAATGCTGCGCATTCTCCGCCCTGCCCTTAGCCGTGTGCGGCACGATTACGGGCGGCTGGCCGAGGGCCTCGGCCTTTCGGGCTGGGCGCGTTTTCGGCTGCTTACGTTTCCACAAATCCGGCCTGAGCTCGGCTTTGCCACCGGCCTGGCGGCGGCGCTTTCCATGGGAGACCTCGGGGTTATCACCCTGTTTGCCCCGCCAGATGTGCAAACCCTGCCACTATTAATGTATCGCTTGATGGGCAGCTACCAGATGGAGGCGGCGGCGGGGGTGGCGCTGATTTTGGTGGCCAGCAGCTTTGGGCTGTTTTATTTGTTTGACAAAGGAGGCCGCGGTGCTGGCGCTTGAAAACTTAGAAATTGTGCAGGGCAGCTTCCGGCTGGCGGCGGATATGCAGCTT
Source organism: Paracoccaceae bacterium (assembly GCA_013139635.1). Classification (GTDB taxonomy): domain Bacteria; phylum Pseudomonadota; class Alphaproteobacteria; order Rhodobacterales; family Rhodobacteraceae; genus UBA3077. The sequence goes on along the minus strand of WTAL01000156.1, from coordinate 6,123 downwards.
AAGCCCAACCAAACCACGGCCATTCTTGGGCCGTCGGGGGGCGGGAAATCAACACTTCTTACGGCGCTAGCTGGGTTTATTGAGCATAGCGGAGATATCCACTGGCAGGGCGAGAGCCTGAGGGGCCTCGCGCCAGCGAAACGGCCAATTTCAATGCTATTTCAAGAGCATAACTTGTTTCCACATCTTAGCGTTGCGCAGAATGTCGGGCTGGGGCTGCGGCCTGATCTTAAGCTTTCAGGGGAAGATCAGGCCAAGGTTGAAGCCGCCCTTAGCCGCGTTGGGTTGGCGGGCAAAGGGGCTGAACTGCCGCGCAGGCTTTCGGGCGGGCAGCGCCAGCGGGTAGCCTTGGCGCGGGCCTTGCTGCGGCAAAAGCCGATCTGGCTGCTGGATGAGCCCTTTGCGGCGCTCGGACCGGGCCTGCGCCTTGAAATGCTTGAGTTGGTGGAGGAAATGCGCGCCGAGCAAGGTGCCACACTGTTGCTGGTGACCCATGCGCCGGAAGATGCAAAGCACATTGCGGCGGCAGTGGTTTTTGTGGGCGCAGGGCAAGCATACGCCCCCGTGCCGACCACCGCATTTTTTGCTAAGCCCTCAAAAGAATTGCGCGCCTATTTAGGGAAATAGCGCAATACAAAGGCATATTGGTCTGCTAAGCTTATGTAACCTTAGCAATTAAGTGGCCCCCGTGACCCGCACCCTTTTTATCTTAGACGAGCTATTCCCCGTTGATCTTGGCGGTATCGGGCGACTGATGTTTAACATCGTTCAGCACGCCAAGCAGGAAAACCCCGCGCTGGACCTGCACATTTTACTGGGCCGCCAAAAAACCGCCGACCATGCGGACTTGGTGCAAGCCTTAAACGGGGCCGCGCAGGTGCATTATCTGGAAAGCACCGCCAAGACGTCCGCGTGGCTGGGCGTTGATGATATTGCCAAATCTATGGCTACAAACCCAAGCTTGAACCAACCGTTCCAAAACGGGCTGCGGGTGCTCAGCAGCGCTTTGCAGGTGCAAAATGATGTTGGCCCTTTTGATCATATCGAGATTCCGGACCATATGGGCATTGGCGCCGTGCTGCTCATGGCACGAGAGGCGGGGCTGGCCTTTCAGGCCGCCGAAATCACCTGCCGCCTGCACTCCAGCCTTTCGGCCATTATTGCGTTTGAGCCCTTTTATCATGCGCGAAATGACTGGATAGCCCCGCGGATTGAATTTGAGCGCTATAGCTTGCAGCACGCCGATAGGGTGGTGGCGCATATTCCCGCGATCGCGGCCTATAACCAAGCGCATTTTGGCTTTGCGCCCGCGTGGCTAGACAAGGTCGAAACCGCCTTTCCCCCAGCTATCTGGCCTGAGAAACCAGACGCGCCGCACGCCTTGCCCGACGCACCTGATTTCGTTTTCACCTCACGGTTTCAGCCCTTTAAGCGCCCTGATCTCTTTGTCAAAGCGGCCTGTGTATTTCTGGACAGAACCCCCGATTATGGCGGCAAGTTCCGGCTGATCTCTTACGGCTATAACGCTGAATATATTGATAGTTTGCGCCTTATGGTGCCTGAGCGTTTTTTGGATAAAATCACATTTGAGGTAAATGTGCCAAGTGATGATCGCGCGGCCGCCATGGCCGGTGCGATCATTGTGCAGCCGTCAAATTTCGAAAGCCTGTGCGCGCTGGCTTATGAAGTTTCGGCCAATCAAAACCCTATTCTATTGGCGCAAGATTGCGCGGCGTTTGGTGGATTTGATCGCTGGGTCGACCAAGAAAACTGCCTGATGTTTGCGCCCACCCCGGCGGCGCTTGCTAAAACCATGCGCAAAGCCATTGGTTGGCGGCCAAGCCAGCGGGTAAATACCACCCCGGACCCAGCATATTTTGCCCAGCCACCGCGCGCGGCTTCTCAGCCTGCACCGGTAGAAAATGCCACCGTTTTGGTTGGCCCTTTGCAGTCAGACGCTGATTTTGAGGCGTTTCAGGCCTTTGCCGCGCAGCGCGGCGTTTCGGCCATTGGTTTTGCTGCCGCGCAGTATCAGCGGGATGGGGCAGATGGCGTAACATGGTTTTCTGCAGGCGACTATCAGGGCGCGCACCTTCGCGCATTGGCAAAGCCGCATAAGCTGGTAGTGATCGCCAGCCCCATGGCCTTGCCCACCGCCGGATTTATCGCGATGGGGGTAAGGTGCACCCGCCCCGGGCGCGCTTTTTCTGCCAACTCAAAAACCCCGACTCGGCTCAGTATTTATAGCGGTAAAATGCGGAGCCTGTTGGCCTCAGATCATCGCCCCTGCCCGCCGTGCATCATGCTACATCAGGATAATTTAAACCTGATTGCATCGAATGACGACCAAGATATTTGCCTTCGATTGCTGGCGCGCTTAGCAGATTCACCCGTTGAGCTGGTGCTTTCTCCACTGCCATTAGTGGTGGAGTCAGCGCCTTTGGCGTCCCAAAAGCCTGACCGCAGGCTGCTTGGCTATGAAAGGGCGGGGCGCTGGCAAAACGGCATTCGCAAAATTGCGGTGGATGTGAAATCAGCGCGGCACACGCCGTTGTTGCACGAGCAAAATGTAGAAGCCTCTTCTGAGGCTGACCTCTCTTCTGTGAGCATCTCTGCGGATGCGCCAACCGCAATTGAACTGAACTTTGGCCAGCATTTTTATGGCGAGATTATCGGGATCAAAATTGTTAATACCACAGATGCCCCCGTAAGCGTTTCTTTGCATCGCGGCAAATTGGAGGCTGCCATTAGTGCGCATGAAAGCGGAAAACAGCAGCGAAAATTTGCAGGAAAGCAAGGGTATATCGCGCGTTGGGGCACCAATTGGGGGGCCAGAAAGCGTGTGCTTGTGGCCTCGTCTGATGCTGATGCTACGCTTGAAATTGAGCGGTTTATTCTGTTTTCACGCGCATAAATGCTTAACTCGGCATCCCCTTAGGGTCGTTCAGCTCCAGCGGGAAGCGCTGCGGAATAAGCCCGGCATGAAACCAGTTCACGAGCGTAAATATTGAAAATACCGGCAGGCCAGTGAGCTTGCGGATATCGGCGGCATAAGGCGTCATATTTGTGCATTCCAGCACAATGGCCCCGATGTCGCTATGAAGCTCGACCAAGCTTTGCGCCGCGTCGAGCAGGTCCAATCGGCAATCCGCAAAATCTATGCTGGGCTGGTCATCCAGAATGCCATGGGTAAAGGCGCGGCCTTGGTCGGTGCCAATTATAGGTGTGTCTAACGGCGCGCCCGCGGCTTTCAGGTGGGCTTCGGTCAGCGAGGCTGAGGAAATGGTGAGAACGCCAACGCGCTTACCGGGGGGTAGCATGGCCTGCACCATCGGAATTTGCATAAGGCTGGAGGTGGCCACGGGCACGGGCACAGCCTCGGAAATTTTATCCTGAATCAGCGCCAGAAACCCGCAATTTGTGGTGAGCCCGTCGCACCCATGCGCCACGAGGTCTTGCGCGGCGGCAATAAAATCATCGACCAATTCTAAGGGGTTGCCCCGCACCACTTTATCTGGCGTCGCCCCGCGCACAATCCGGTATTGCACCGGAAAATCCCATGTATTCGCATTGGCAATATCGCCGTAAATGCGCGGAAACTGGGTCTCCAGCATCATAATGCCAATATTGGCTCCAAACACGGTTTTGCCGCCATATTCAACGCTCATGTCACTTCTCCTCGGGCACATATAGTTTGGAAAACGCTATTCGCACCGCTTCAGTGGTTTCCTCCCGCCGCCGCTCGATATGGCCGCGAATCGCCGAAATGGCGGCGGCCTCATCGCGGGAGGCCACGGCCTCCACAATTCGGCGATGGGCGCTTAGCTGGCCCGCGTTGTTTTTGGGGGCTGCGCGTAGAATTTCGAGGTTAATCAGGCGCACATATCGAATGCGGCCATTGATGTTATCGAGCATGTTTATCAGCTCGGCATTGCCCGCGAGCTCGGCCAGCCGGCGGTGAAATGCCTCGTCCATTTCTAGCAGTTTGGAAAGGTCTTCACAGGTTTCATAGTCGGGCTCAATCGTATCAAGATACGCCCCGAGCGCCGTGAGTTCGGCATCCTCTGCGCGTGCTACCGCGCGGCGCACCGCCTCGGTTTCAATCGCTTGGCGCGCCTCATAAAGCTCGCAAATGCGCGAAGGGCTAAGGGCGCGGCAAAAGAATCCACGGCCGGTTTTGAAGGTCAAAAACCCTTCGGCCACTAGCCTATTCAGCGCCTCGCGCAAGGGCGTGCGGCTGGCCCCGAGCTGCACCGAAAGCACGCTTTCATTCAGCCGCTCCTCGGGCTTAAACTCAAACGCCACGGCCATTTCGCGCAGGCGGGCATAGGCTTTGTCAACGCTGCTTAGGTGCTTGTTCATGGGGCTCTCAAAAAATGTCTTCACAAGTTAATACTTTGCTGTATACAATTTGTAAAGGAAGGACTCGTATGGATAACCAACTCAACGGCGCGGAAGCGATGGTCAAAATGCTGGAGGCCCACGGGGTGCAGCATATTTTTGGCCTGTGCGGAGATACGACCTTGCCGTTTTATGATGCCATGCGCGAACTGCCTCATAATATCACCCATGTGCTCACGAGGGACGAGCGCTCGGCGGGCTATATGGCGGACGGATATTCGCGGGTAACGGGCCGCGTGGGTGTGTGCGAGGGGCCTTCGGGCGGTGGGGCGACTTACATTTTGCCGGGGCTGATTGAGGCGAGCGAAAGCAGCTATGCGGTGCTGGGCATTACCACTGATATTTCGGTGGGCAGCTACGGGAAATATCCGCTGACGGAGGTGGACCAAGAGGCACTGATGCGCCCGCTCACCAAGTTTAACACCGTTATAAAGCAGGCCGCGCACATCCCCCGCATGGTGCGAAAATCCTTTCGGGCCATGACCACGGGCCGCCCCGGCGCGGCGCATTTAGGCCTGCCATATGATATCCAGTATGACGCGGTGGACCCTTCCGATATTTGGGCTGATGAGGCCCTGCAAACCTACCCCGCCTACCCCGTTGGCCCCGAGCAGGGCGCGATTGAGGCGGCGATTGAGGCGATACTTTCCGCCAAGAACCCGCTGATCGTTTGTGGTGGCGGCGTGGTAATTGCGGGCGCGATGGACGCGCTCAACCAGCTTTCCACCCGCTTAGATATCCCCGTGGCGACCTCGATTTCCGGCCAAGGCTCCCTCGCAGATACCAACCCGCAAAGCCTTGGCGTGGTTGGCTCTAATGGCGGCACCGATGAAACATGGGAGATGATGCAAGCGGCTGATCTGGTCATTTTCATGGGCGCGCGCGCTGGCTCCACCACAACTTCTCGCTGGGAGGCTCCGAGCCCCGCCACCCGCATTGTGCATTTCGATAGTGATCCGATGGTGATCGGCGCGAACTACCGCACTGAAGTGGGCGTGGTCGGTGACCTGCGTCTGAGCCTTGAGGCGGTGAATAATGCGCTGGATAAGCAGAGCGAAAAGTCTTTTGGCGGTGCAGCGGCCATAGCCGATATCAAAGCCCGCAAATTTGCCCGCTTTAACCAACTTGCTACCAGCACCGAGCAGCCCATCCGCCCCGAGCGGGTGATTGCCACCCTGCAAAAACTGCTGCCCGAGGATGCCATAATTCTGAGTGACCCCGGTACAAGCTGCCCCTATATTTCGGCCTATTACGAGCTGCCCAAAGCGGGGCGGCACTTCATCACCAACCGCGCCCATGGGGCGCTGGGCTATGCGATGTCGGCCGCGCTCGGCGCGTGGTTTGGACGGCCAGAAAGCAAGATTGTGGCCATGATGGGCGACGGCTCTTTTGGCTTTACGGTGGGCGAATTGGAAACGATAACGCGCTATAAGGCCCCGATCACTTACATCGTGTTTTCCAACGCGACATTCGGCTGGATCAAAGCCAGCCAGTTTGCCGATAAAGACGCTCGCTATTATAACGTCGATTTTAACCGCGTAGACCAAGCCGCCGTGGCCGCCGCTTATGGCGTAAAATCATGGCGGGTAGAAAACCCTGAAGAGCTGGAAAACGTAATGAAACAAGCCCTCAAGCATGACGGCCCCACCCTCATAGATATCATCACCCAACCGCTCGAAGAGGCCAACGCGCCCGTGCGCCGGTGGATGGGATGAGCCAGCC
>WTAL01000193.1 GCA_013139635.1 Paracoccaceae bacterium | reverse complement strand
TTGCGATTATCCGTCATCGCCTCCACGATCACAGCCACGCCAGCAGGGCCATAGCCCTCATAACGAATCTCGTCATAGTTTGCGCCATCATCCGCTACAGACTTCTTAATCGCGCGATCAATCACGTCTTTAGGCACAGAAACCTTCTTGGCTTCTTTTACAGCCATCCGCAGGCGCGGATTCTTATCTGGGTCTGGGTCGCCCATTTTGGCAGCCACGGTTATCTCTTTCGCCAGCTTCGAAAACATCTTAGAACGCACGGCATCTTGGCGCCCTTTACGATGCTGAATATTTGCCCATTTTGAATGGCCCGCCATGAGTGCCTCCGCTGATTGAATACGTTTGCAACCGTATAAAACGAAACCACCCTGCCCTGCAAGGCGAACCTAATGGCTTGGTCGGCTGGCTCGCCCAGCCCGCGCCGACAAGGTGGCCCGAAGGGTCGCCGCGGAGGGGCGACGCCAGCGCTGTCCCGCAGCTCCGAGCTTGCTTTTGTCTCTGCGGGGGCTACGCCGCAATTTGTATGCAAAATTGCGCATTACAATCGCCCCCACTCGACAAAAGCACATTTATCAGCAAGCTGAAAATGCCTGCCGCTGGCCGTGGCCTCGCTTCGCTCGGCAGAGCGCGCAACCAGCCATTGCATTTGAAGGCCAATTCCGTTTGGATGGCCAAAACCAACGGAGCGCCTATGACCACTGATCAAATCATCTTGTTTTCCCTCTTCGGGGGCGTGTTCGTCTTTTTGCTGTGGGGCAAGTTTCGCTATGATCTGGTTGCCTTTACGGCCCTCCTGCTCGGCGTTGTGAGCGGGGTTATCCCGACCAAGCATGCATTTGACGGCTTTGGCCACCCTGCCACCCTCGTGGTGGCCCTTGTGCTGGTGGTATCGGCGGGCCTTGTGCGCTCTGGCGCTGTGTTCCTAATCACCCGCACTCTGGTAGATGCCTCCCGTTCGCTCGGAGCGCACATTGCGCTGATGGGGGCCATTGGTGGCGTGCTTTCGGGTTTTATGAACAACGTGGCCGCGCTGGCGCTGCTGATGCCGGTAGACATCCAAACTGCGCGCAAAGCCAAGCGGGCACCGGGGCTTTCGCTGATGCCGCTATCATTCGCCACAATTCTGGGTGGGATGATCACGCTTATTGGTACACCGCCCAATATCATTATCGCCACCATCCGCGAAGACAGCCTCGGCGAATCCTTCACGATGTTTGATTTTGCGCCTGTGGGTTTGGTCGCCGCCACAGCGGGCCTGTTGTTTGTGGCCCTGATCGGTTGGCGCCTGATTCCTCAGCCAAAAGGCGAAACCAGCTCTGACCCAATGGCAGAGATTGCCCAATATATCGCTGAGCTTACAGTGCCTGAAGGCTCCAAAATCATTGGCCAGCGACTATCAGAGCTTTACGAGATCGCCGATAAAAACGACGTGGCCATCCTGGGCTTGGTGCGCGCGGGCAAGCGCCGCTATGGCACCGCTGGCTCAACCAAACTGGCCGCGGGCGACGCGCTAGTTCTTGAAGCAAACCCCGACGCGCTGGATGAGTTTCGTGCGGCCTTGTCGCTTGATTTTGCCGAAGCCAAACGGCAAGAAGCCCTGCGCGCCGATGGGGACGGGCTCAGCGTGATCGAGGTGGTGGTGACCGAGGAATCCCGTATTCATGGCAAATCCGCCATGGCCATTGGGCTGGGCTGGCGCCGGCGCACTGTATTGATGGGCATCGCGCGGCAGGGGCGCAAAATTAAAAGCCATATTCGCAAAACCGAGGTGGTAGCCGGTGATATTTTACTGCTGCTTGTGCCGAGTGACCAATCCAACGATGTGATTGAATGGCTGGGCTGCTTGCCGCTGGCTGAGCGCGGCTTAAACGTAACCGAAGAGAAAAAGGTATGGCTGGCGATTGGCATGTTTGCCACCGCCGTTGCCCTCGCGAGCTTTGGGCTGGTTTATTTACCTGTGGCGCTAGGGCTTGTGGTGGTCGGCTTTGTGCTCTTCAAAATCCTGCCGCTTTCCGAAATTTACAACCACATTAGCTGGCCTGTTGTGGTGCTGTTAGGTTCGATGATCCCGCTTGGCGCGGCGCTTGAAACCTCCGGCGGCACCGAGCTGATAGCCGGTTGGCTAATTGAGCTAACGGCCGGCATGGCCCCGTGGGCTATTCTAACAATCCTTATGGTCGTAACCATGACGCTCTCGGACGTGCTCAACAACACCGCCACCACCATTGTGGCCGCACCGATTGCTATCCAGATGGCCGCAACGCTGGGCGTAAACCCAGACCCGTTTCTTATGGCCGTGGCCGTGGCGGCAAGCTGTGCTTTCCTCACGCCAATTGGGCATAAGAACAATACATTGATTTTAGGCCCCGGCGGTTATAGTTTTGGCGATTATTGGCGCATGGGGCTGCCGCTGGAAATCATTGTGGTCTCGGTCAGCATTCCGGCAATTTTAGTATTTTGGCCTCTGTAAAAAGGTGATTTGACGATGAAATTTTTGAAAAAAGCGCTTAAAGTGGTTTCCACACTTGCGATCGCCGGGCTGGTTGGGTTTTTGGTTTTTGCCCCCGGCTATGTAGAACGCAGCCGCAATCAGGTGGCCGAGCACGCGCCTTATCTTATCTCAGACCGCGCCCAAGCCCTGCATGATAGCCTCGTGATCGGCGACTGGCATGCCGATAGCTTGCTTTGGAATCGTGATCTTTCCGAGCGCGGGGTTTATGGGCAGGTGGACCTCCCACGGCTCATTGAAGGCAATGTGGCAGTGCAGGTTTTTACCGCGGTCACCAAGTCGCCTGCGGGGTTAAACTATGACGGCAATGACGCCGAAGCCTTTGATAATATCACGCCGCTGGTAATGGCCCAGCTCTGGCCAATGCGCACATGGTGGAGCCTAACCGAACGCGCTTTATATCAGGCTGAAAAGTTGGTCGACTTGCAGATGTCTGCGCCGGAAAGCCTGAAAATTATTCGCACGATTGACGACCTTGAAGAGGTGATCACGCGCCGAGCGGCAGGTGAAAAAATCGTTGGTGGGCTGCTCGGGATTGAGGGCGCGCACCCGCTTGAGGGCGATATGGCCAACCTGTTGAGGCTGGAGTCAGCGGGTTATCGGTTGGTCGCTCTGCAGCACTTTTTTGATAACGAGCTGGGCGGCTCGCTGCATGGGCGCAGCAATGCCGGGCTTACCGATTTTGGCCGCGAAGTTGTGGCCGAAGTTGAGCGGCGCGGGCTGATTTTAGACGTGGCACATGCAAGCGAACAAGTGGTGGAAGACGTGTTGGACATGGTTGATATGCCCATTGTGCTGAGCCATACGGGCCTGCGCTCTGTGTGTGACGTAAAGCGCAATATTCCGGTTGCACTTATGCAGCGGATAGCGGCCACAGGCGGCGTGGTTGGCATTGGCTATTGGCAAGAAGTTACCTGTGATGACAGCCCGTCCGGCGTTGCGCGCAGCATTTTGGCCGCTACAGAGGCGCTCGGCGGCGATGCCGTGTCGCTCGGATCAGATTTTGACGGCTCGGTGGCAACGGCATTTGACACCTCCGAACTGGCCGCCATAACCCAAGAGCTTTTAAAGCTCGAAATGAGCGAAGACGCCATTCGTAAAGTTATGGGCGAAAATTTGCTGCGCGTGATGAGAGCGCGCTTGGAAATGCGGCCTTAAGGCTAGGCGCACCGAGCGCAGCGAGGCCACGGCCAGCGGCAGCGTTTTTTAGTTTACTAAAAAATGTGCTTTGGCAGAGGGGGGCTTTAGCTCCCCGAAGTCAAAGCAAGCCCGGAACTTTTGGTCAGCTCCGGCGTCGCGCTTCCTCGGCGACCCTTCGGGCCACCTCGTCAGCGCGTGCGGCGCCTTCGGCTTGCAAAAGAGACCATCAAGCCTCAGCCATATCCGCCCGTTGGCGCTGCCACATAGCGGCATAGCGTCCGTTCTTCTCCAAAAGGTCAGCATGGGTGCCTTCCTCCACAACATGGCCCTTTTCCAGCACCACAATTTTGTCGGCGTCCACCACTGTTGAAAGCCGGTGGGCAATGGTGATTACGCTACGGCCATGCCCCATGGCACGCAGGCTTTCCAAGATGCCTTGCTCCGTTTCGGTATCCAGCGCTGAAGTCGCCTCATCAAGCAACAGTATCGGCGGGTTTTTCAGCAAGGTCCGCGCAATACCAACCCGCTGCTTTTCGCCACCTGAAAGCTTAAGCCCGCGCTCGCCAACTTGGGTATTATACCCCTCGGGCAAACTCACAATAAAATCATGAATCTGGGCCGCTTTGGCTGCTGATTCCACCTCTTTCTGGGAGGCGCCCTCACGGCCATAGGCAATATTATAGCCCACGGTATCGTTAAACAGTACGGTGTCTTGCGGCACCACGCCGATCTTGGCACGCAGGCTTTTCTGGGTCATATCGCGCACATCTTGGCCGTCGATTCTCAGCGCGCCTTGGCTCACATCATAAAACCGAAACAACAGCCGCCCGATGGTGGATTTGCCTGAGCCAGAAGGCCCAACCACCGCAATAGTTTCCCCCGGGCCTACCCGCAAATTAAGCTTATGCAAAATCTGCCGGTTTTCCTCGTATGAAAAATCAACATTCTCAAAGCTGACTTCCCCGCCGCTGATTTCCAGCGCCGGTGCGTCCGGTTTATCCGTAATCTCTGGCGGTTGCCCCAGCAGCGAAAACATCTGCCCCATATCGACCAACGCTTGGCGAATCTCTCGATATACCGAGCCAAGGAAATTAAGCGGCATCACCAGCTGGATCATATAGGTGTTAACCCCCACAAACTCGCCCACGGTCAGGTCGCCGTTCTCAACACCGATCGCCGCCATAATCATCACAATCACCAAGCCGGTGGTGATCATGATAGACTGGCCAAAGTTCAGGAACCCCAGCGAATAGCTAGTTTTGATCGCCGCTTGCTGGTAGGCGCGCATCGAAACATCGTAACGCGCAGACTCGCGCTCCTCGGCGCTAAAATACTTAACGGTTTCAAAATTCAGCAGGCTATCTATCGCCTTTTGGTTGGCTTCCGTATCTGCCTTGTTTTGCTGGCGGCGAATATTCACCCGCCATTCCGTCACCTTAAACGTAAAGATCACGTAAAAGAAAATGGTGACGGCGACCACGCCAAGATAGCGGATATCAAACAACCACACCAAGGCAATGCCTACAAAAATAAGCTCCAAAATGAGCGGACCGATGGAAAACAGCATGAAGCGCAGCAGGAATTCTACGCCCTTCACACCACGCTCAATAATCCGACTTAACCCGCCGGTTTTGCGCTGAAGGTGGTAGCGCAGGCTGAGCGCATGAATGTGGTCAAAGGTTTCGCGTGCCAGCACCCGAAGTGCCCGCTGGGCAACGCGGGCAAACAGCGCATCGCGTAACTGGTTAAAGCCAACCGTCGCAAGCCGCATCAGGCCATAGCCAATCACCAACCCAACCGCAGACATCCCCATCAGCCACGCCACGCTGCCCGAAGCCTCTTCCGGCGTGAGCGCGTCAATAGCGGCGATAAAAAATAGGGGCGTAAGGGCTGTGGCCACTTTGGCCAGCACCAAAGCTATCATCGCCAGCACCACCCGCACCCTTAGCCAAAAACGATTTTTGGGCCAAAGATAGGGCGTTACGCGCTTAATGGTTTCCCAGCCGCTATAGCTGTCGTCATCGTCGTCGGGGGTGTAGGACATTTTATTTCGCATTGGTAACAGATAGGGCCTGCGAGGCCAAATCACCAGAGGGTGCGCTGATTATTCCTCGATGCGCGGAATCGAAAATATTTGGCCAGGGTAAATGAGGTTAGGGTCGCGAATCGCGTCCTTATTGGCGGTATATATTTGCGAAAACGCATCACCTTCACCATATGCCTCGGTGGCCATCAGCCACAGCGTGTTACCCGGTTGCACAATAATCTTTGCGCCTTGAGAGAATGACTCCGGCATTTGCGCTTCGGGGAATTGCCGCTGGAAAGGGGATTCGGTGCGGCTGAGCACTTCTCCAGAGGGCGCAATTTCATCAACCCGCAACACATAGCGGCCCTCAGCTATATCAGAAATCTCCAGCGCCCATGTGCCACCTTCAGCTATAGGTGCCTCCCCTGCCAACTTACCATCTGCATAAATGCGCGCTACATTCCCCGGCTGGCCACGGCCTGCCAGCTGCACAGCGCCACTATCGGCATAGCTCACCAGATCTAGGCTTACGTTCAGCGGAACGGCAGGCGCTGCGGGTTGCAAGATATGCACGGCATCGGGTGTGCGGTGCACAACAATCGGCGAGGCATCTGCGGCATCGGGCGCTGCGGGGAGAATCACAATATCTTCCTGAGACACAACAAGAGCCGCCCCTTCGGGTGCCGCAGGAATTTGCAGATCAAGCGTTGTGGCGCTCGGCGCATTCAGAAAAACGACAAATTCACCACGGGCTGTGGCCGTGGCTTCCGCTACGGGAATCGTGCCGGAAAACACCTGCACAATGGCCCCGGGGGCAGCGCGGCCTGCAATCAAGGCACTGCCGTCGGGTGCAACGCGCACCAAATCAAAGCTTGGCGAGATTTGGTTAGGTGCGGGGGCCTCGCCGGGGGGTAAAACTTGCGCAAGGGACAGCGGCGGGCTAGATTCGCCCAGCAAGGGCTGCGCCTCAGCAAGGGGCGCGTTGGCTGAACCAGCGCCAGCTTCTGGCGCTATGCCAAGCGTAGGATCAGTCAGCGCAAGTGCGGGTTGGATAGGGTCTGGCGTCGGGGGCTCTGGCAGTGTTTCTGAAACCTCAACCTCAGGGCTTGGGATCGCCGGCTGCTTCAAGACTTCAAGGTCTGGCTCCAAGTCCTCAGCTTCTATCGTAGCAATTTCGGCTGCGGCCTCAGATATGTCTTCGCTTGGTGGTGGCGCCACTGGGGCTGCCTTGCTCTCAGCGTTTGCCTCCACTTGGTGGGTGGCTGCATCCGAAACTATGGCTTCACTAGAGGTTACTTCCGTCGGCGCAGCTGGCAACGTATCGTTGGTCGCGCTGTCCAAAGGTTCCGCTATTGGGTCAGCACTCTCTTCTGCCTCAACCGCTTCAGCTATTTCAGCGAATGCCTCCGCAGACGAACTAACAATTTCAACTACGGCATCGGGCTCTGCGGGCACATTATCGGAGCGGAGAAAAACAAAAGCGGCCACGCTCAGCGCAGCCACAGCCCCAAACCACCACGCTTTTACTGTTTTCCCCAAAAGAAACTACCCTCCGACGGCATGTCGAAGGGTAGTTTGCTAAGAACCTGATAATTTATCAAGTAAAACTATTGCTTAAACAACTGGCGTTTCGGTTGCTGGCGGTGTTGGGGCCACGCGGGCATCCAGAATTTCGCTAATTTTGCGCTGGGCTGCGTCTTCGCCTTGGGCATCTACCGCCGTAACTTCACGAGTAAGCCGCTCCAACGCCGCTTCATAAAGCTGGCGCTCAGAGTATGACTGCTCGCGCTGGTCATCATTGCGGTGCAAATCACGCACCACTTCGGCAATGGCCACAAGGTCACCCGAGTTGATTTTTTGCTCATATTCCTGTGCGCGCCGAGACCACATGGCGCGCTTAACCCGCGCTCGGCCTGCCAGTGTTTTCATGCACTTAGCGACCAAATCAGGGGTTGAGAGCGCCCGCATACCGACCAAAATCGCTTTTTGGGTTGGCACGCGCAGAGTCATCTTTTCCTTCTCGAAATAGATGACAAACATCTCAAGCACTTCTTCACCCACGGTTTGGGTTTCCACCTCAGTGATTTTGCCAACCCCGTGCGAAGGGTAGACCACAAACTGGCCGTGTGCGAAATCGAGCTGGTTTTTTGACTTACTCATTCAGGCGTGTTCCTTGTCTGCTCGGGCCGGTGTCACACACATAAGCACTTAAGGTCGATTCTCAACCTATGGCGCCATCTAGAAGTATGTTGATTTTGTCAATCTGCGCTTTGCGCAGTATGCTCCTTGTGACTGGCCGAATTGTTACTGCCTTAATATACCACAAAAATCAGGTAATATGAAGGGTGGTGGTAAATGTTTTTTTAGCTGCCTTCACCGGGCTTTTCCGAGAAGTATTTATCAAGCTTGCCGTCTTCGCCATCCCGCGCTTCGGCGTCGGGTAGCGGGTCTTTTTGCTCGATAATTACAGGCCAAAGCTCTGAGTACTTACGGTTGAACTCAACCCATTTTTCGGCGTCAGGCTCGGTATCGGGGCGAATAGCGTCGGCCGGGCACTCAGGCTCGCACACGCCGCAGTCAATGCACTCGTCAGGGTGAATCACCAGCATGTTTTCGCCTTCATAGAAGCAGTCCACCGGGCATACTTCTACGCAGTCGGTATATTTGCAGGCGATGCACG
>WTAL01000228.1 GCA_013139635.1 Paracoccaceae bacterium | reverse complement strand
TCGCCCCAAACAGGGTTTGCGTCGCGTCCAAACCGCGCTCGCCCATATAGGTCAAAAAATTCCCCTCCATGCCATAAAGTAGCGGGGCCACGGCCATGAGCAGCACAAACACGTATTTAGTTGGGTCCGGCAGGCTGGCCTCGGGGCCAATGAGCAGCAGCAAAGCCATGGCCCCGCTGAGCGCCCCGAGAAAACGCAGCCAGCTAAAGCGCTCAAAGCCCATCATCAACGCAATAGGCATAGAAAACAGCGGCACGAGTGCAATGAGGATCGAGATAATGCCCGCCGGTAGCTCGGCGCTGGCGGTATAGGAAAAATAGTTAGGCAGCACGGTGCCAAGCATCGCCACCCCCACATAAACCGGCATGTTTTTGCGGGTAAAGTTCAGCCGCTTGCCGCGCAGGAGCAGGAACGCCGCCGAAACCGCCACCCCAATCACCATCTGCCACACCATTATCCCGAAGGGTTTATACCCCGTAGAAACCGCAATTTTGGTGATCGGAAAAACCGCGCCCCACACCAGCCCCATAAACACCAGCGTGCCGTAATTCTGCAAACTTTTCACAGTGGAGAAGGCCCTTGTTGTTGCAACAGGCCACCAATGCGCACGGGTTCAATACGCGTGGCCTTGCCTTGGTCTGTTTCAATGTAAACACCGCTCAGCGTGGCTTCTCCAGTAGCCGGCGTAAACCGCCCTTTGCTCATGCCGGTCAAAAACCGCCGCATCGGCTCCAGCGGCTCCATGCCGATTACCGAGTTATAATCGCCGCACATGCCCGCATCTGTCAGGCACGCCGTGCCCTTGCTAAGAATGCGCGCATCCGCCGTGGGCACGTGCGTGTGCGTGCCGACCACCAGCGAGGCGCGACCATCCAGCCAATGCCCCATCGCCATTTTTTCCGACGTCACCTCGGCATGAAAATCAACAATCACCGCATCGGCCATTTTGCCAAGCGGCGCGGCCTTCAGCGCGGCATCCAACGCCGAAAACGGGTCATCAAACGGGCGCTTCATAAAAACTTGCCCCAGCGCCTGCGCTACAAAAACCCTTTTACCATTGGCTGCGGTAAACAACCGTGCGCCAACCCCGGGGGCGGTTTTAGCAAAGTTCAGTGGCCGAATTATACGCGGCTCGGTCTCAATCGCCTTCAGCATATCGCGCTGATCAAACGCATGGTCGCCCAGCGTGACCACATCAGCCCCAGCCTCAAAAAACCCCTGCGCATGGCTGCCCGTAAGCCCCATACCGCCAGTAGCATTTTCGCCGTTGACCACTACAAAATCAAGCGCCCACGCGCGCTTAAGCTCGGGCAGCCGCGCAGCAATTGCCTTGCGCCCTGCCCGCCCCATTACATCACCAAGAAACAGTATTTTCATGAGGGTGAGGGATAGCGGCGAAAAAGCCGCGCTACAAGGTAATCTTTACCTCGCGTTCAGATTTATCTGCGATGTAGAGATAAGTTTACGAAAAATAGCGAAGTTATGAACCAGCAATCTCCCCTTTCCCAGCAAGCCGCCGTGGCTAGGCTAACCCAGCGCCAAAAGGCTGCGATCATCGTGAAGCTGCTCGTGGGCGGCGGTGTGTCGCTTGATGACCTTGATCTCGACGCTGATGCGATTTGGAAAATCACCAACGCGATGACAGGCTTAGGCGTGGTTGGCAAAGATATTGTGGACGGCGTGACCGCTGAATTCATCCTCGAAATGGAGCGGATGGGGCTGGTTTTTGAGCGGGATATTGACGGCTCGCTCAAAGCGATGGAAGACCAGATTGGCGCCGAGACCCTGAGCAAGGTGAAGGCCCGCCAAAGTGGCTCGGCCGAGGCCAGTGCTTGGGGCTATATTTCCAAAACCGATACCGAGGTGCTGGCGCTGCGGATCGCGGCTGAAAACCCTCGGGTTGGCGCGGTTATCCTCTCCAAACTTTCCCCCACCAAATCTGCCGAGATTGTGGGCGAAATATCACCAGAAGCGGCGGAGGCTATTTTGGGGGCCATTTCCAAAACCACAACCGTTAAGCCTGAAATCGTCAACCGTATCGGCATCGCGTTGGCCGAGTCTTTGCAAGACAAAGGCGATGTTGGCGCGTTTGAGGAAAGCGCAGCAGAGCGTATCGGGGCGATTCTTAATATGTCTCCCAGCCAGTTTCGTGACGAAATTTTGGGGAGTTTCGAGAAGAAAGACCCCGAAGCCGCCGGCCAAATTCGCCGCCTGATGTTTACTTTCGAGGATATCCCGAGCCGGATCACGGGCCGCGATATATCCAAAATCCTGCGTGGTGTGGATGATGAAACCCTCGTGATGGCGCTATCTGGCGCGGCTGATAATGCGCCCGAAGTTAAAGAGTTTATCATGTCCAATATCTCCTCGCGCCTTGCCGAGCAGATTGAGGAAAGCATTGGTGAGCGTGGTGCCGTGAAAGAAAAAGACGCCGACGGCGCGATGACCCAAGTGGTGATTGCGATCAAAGAGCTGGAGAAATCGGGCGAAATTACCCTGGTCGAGTTGGAAGAAGAGGAGGAGGCCTAAATGTCGGAAAGTATTCTCTCCAAAATGCTGCGGCCCGCCGTGCAAGCACCCGATGCGGATCCGGCGGTGGATGGTTTGGCTGGGGTGCTTGGCAAGGCGGCTTCTGTGGTTGGGCTATCAGCACTTGAGGTGCAGCTTGAAACCAGCAGCCGTGCCGCGCGGCAGTGCGAGGCCGTTGGCTTTATGGAAACCCTGCCAGAGCATGGCCTGAATTTCAGGATTGAATGCGAAACCGAAGAGGAGATCGGGCTACTAACAATTGCCCCAGACCTCATTGACGCCATTAATAACGTGCTCACCGGCGAGCTGGACAGCGAGGACATGCCCGCGCGCGCACCCACAGCCATAGACGCCGCCATGTGCCGCCCTTTTATGGATGATATGTTTGCTGAATTTGCTGAAATCTTGCAAGAGCTGCGCGGTGGCAAGCTCACCAACACCTACCACTTGGCTCAGATTGAGAAAGAGCCGTCACCTCACCTTTTCCCCGATATTCCCTACCTGCAAATAGGTATCGAGTTTAACTTTCTGGGCGGAAAAGGCAAAGGGCAGCTTTCGCTGATGATCCCGTCTGCCAATACCGAATTCACCAGCGCCCTCCCGCGCCCGGGGGAAAGCGCCGGCGCGTGGCGGGAGGCATTCGGGAAATCCATAGATGCCGCACCCGTCAGTTTTGACGTGGTGCTCCACCGCAAAAAAATGCCAATCGGGCAGATCTTGAAGCTCAAAACCGGCGATGTGTTGGAGATACCGGCCCGCGCGCTGGAAAACCTCTCAATTGAGAGCCGCAAAGGGCCGATAAGCCAAAGCCTCATGCGGGCGCGGCTGGGGGAGTATCAGGAAATGCGCGCTGCGAAAATCACAAAAATAGGTAGTGAGGACGCGCGGAGTGACGAGCCAAAACTCCTGGAGCCAGCGGACCCGCTCGATATTTCAGCATAAAAAATGGCGAGCATATCTGCCCGCCACTTTTACGATCGGCCACAGTTAGGTAGGCGCGAATTTAGTCTTTAGCCCATTCCCATGGGCGGGCAAAATCGCCCAGCACGGCGGTTACGGCTTCATCGGTGATCGAAACATCTTGCGTTTTAACCTGTGCCACCAACCCGCGCTTTTTATCTTCGGTCGCCATTGGCACGGTGGCGTCCAGCCCCGCCTCTTTCAGCGCGGCGGTATAAACCCGCGCAATCGCCAGCTTTCGCAGATCGTTTTTCAGGATTTTCCCAACGGCGGTTTTGGGCAACTCATCAAGAATTTCCACATATTTTGGGCGCGCAGCCCGCTCTTCCACATGTTCTTTCATGTGGGCCAGCAGATCTTCTTCGCTCACAGTCGCGCCGTCAATCAGCTCTACATACACGCAGGGGATTTCGCCCGCATGCGCATCGGGCTGGCCAATGGCCCCAGAAAGCGCAATCGCGGGGTGGCTGGCAAGCGCCTCCTCAATTTCGGCGGGGTCAATATTATGGCCCCCACGGATAATCAGGTCTTTGGCGCGGCCCGTGATCCAGAGGAAGCCGTCGGCATCTATCCGCCCGAGATCGCCAGTACGCAGGTGGGTTTTGTTGGCAAACAGGCCCTCGTTTTTCTCGGCCTCAACATAAGTTGCGCCAACCATAACCCCCGGGTTAGCCACGCAAATCTCGCCAATTTCATCCAGCGCACGCTCGGTATTCACGCCGCCCTCTGGGTCACAATCATAGATTTTCACGTCAGAATACGGGAAAGGCAGCCCAACCGAGCCGATTTTCCGCTCACCCGCTACGGGGTTGATCGAAATCAGGCAGGTGGCTTCCGTCATGCCGTAGCCCTCCAGAATCCGGACGCCTGTGGCGGTTTCAAACTTTTTAAACAGCTCCACCGGCAGGGGGGCCGAGCCGCAAAGCGCGTATTTCAGGGTGGAAACATCGGCGTTTACCTCGCGCTGCATAAGCGCCGCCACCGCCGTAGGCACCGTGACCATAAAGCTGGCTTTATGCCGCTCGATCAGCTTCCAGAAATTGTCAAACACGCCGTCACCACGATAGCCTTGCGGCGTGGGCATCACCATTTGCGCGCCCGAGGCGATGCAGGCCATCAAAATCGGATACGCCGCAAAAACGTGGAACATCGGCAGCGGGCAAAGCAGCACATCTTCAGAGGTGATAATCTGAAATTCAGAGCACCAGCCGTTATAAATCATCCCCGAGAACTTGTGCTGCGCCACCTTGGGCATGCCCGTGGTGCCACCCGTGTGAAAATAAGCCGCCACGCGGTCATCGGCCGCTTCAACCCAGCCCAGCGTTTTGCTTTGCTTATCAACTTCTGTATTAAAATTCAGCACCTTAGCCGAGTGCTTTGCCTCAACCTTTGGCCGCAATAGCGGGATAAGCCACGCCAGCGGGGGCTTAAGATAGCGCTTTAGGTCTACCTCCAGAATGGTTTCTACATTCGGGGCCAGCGCCACGGAATCCGCCACCAGTTGCGCCACTTCTGTTTTTGGGAACGGCGCGAGGGTCACCACCACTTTTGCCCCGGTTTCCCGCAGGATCGAGCCAATTTGCTCAGCCGAAAGTAGCGGGTTTATTGGGTTCACAATGCCAGCGGTTGAGCCAGCAATAAAGGTAAGCACCGCTTCGTTACAATTTGGCAGAATGTAAGCAACAACGTCTTTTTCGCCCACACCCAGTGAGCGAAAAAGGTTGGCACTCTGGGCAACGCGCTCGCGCAAGCCTGTCCAAGTGAATGTCTCTTCCGGGTCAGTTGGGCCCGATTTTAGCATAAATGTTAGTGCTTTTTGGCTCGGAAATTTATCAGCAGTTTGGGAAAGCAGCTCAAATAAAGTGTTGGCACTCCAGCGGCCAGACACGTCCATTTCTTGCTCAACGGCTATTTTTTCTTTTATTGTTGCAACTTCCACGTTTAACTCCTCCAAGTTTTTCAAGAGGATAACGTAAAAGCGGATCAGAGCAAGGAAAAGATTAACCTAGTTGACCTTCGGTAAACTGAAGCTTGGCAAGGCGGGCGTAAAGGCCATTAGCCGCCACCAGCTCGTCATGGGTGCCTTCGGCCACAACTTTGCCCTCGTCAAATACCACAATCCGGTCAGCCTTTTTAACCGTTGCCAGCCGGTGCGCAATAATCAGGGTTGTACGCTCCACCGCCATTGCTTCCACCGCTTTCTGCACCGCGCGCTCTGATTCAGCATCGAGCGCAGAGGTGGCTTCATCAAGCAACAACACCGGCGCATCTCGCAAAATGGCCCGCGCAATGGCGATGCGCTGCTTTTGCCCGCCTGAAAGCATAACCCCACGCTCGCCAACATAGCTATCATAGCCCTCGGGCAGCTTGCTGAGAAACTCATGTGCAGCGGCGGCTTTGGCGGCCTCAATCACTTCGGTATCTGTGGCCTCGGGGCGTCCAAAACGAATATTTTCCATCGCAGACGTAGCAAAGATCACCGGATCTTGCGGCACCAGCGCCATTTGGCTGCGCATGTCCTCAAGGCTGAGGTCCGCCAATGCGTGGCCTTCCAGCATTATTTCGCCCTCGGTAGGTTCATAAAACCGCATAAGCAATTGAAATATTGTTGATTTACCAGCACCTGATGGGCCAACCAGCGCCACGGTTTCTCCCGCTTTAATATGCAAGTTAAACCCGCTGAGGGCTGCAACTTTCGGGCGGGCGGGGTAGTGAAAGGTCACATTCTTGAAGTTTATTTCACCACTGATGGGCGCTTGCAAATCTGCTGGAGCCGTCGGGTCTACAATCGGGTCTTCCGCGTTGATCAGCTCTACCAGCCGCTCGGTGGCCCCTGCGGCGCGCTGAAGCTCACCCCAGATCTCGGAAAGCGCCCCAACCGCCCCCGCAACCATCACGGAATAGATGACAAACTGCACCAACTGCCCTGCCCCCATTTCACCGCGTTGCACCACGCCTGTGCCCATCCAAAGCACGGTTACAATGCCGGTGAACACCAAGAAAATGATTGAGGCTGTCATGATAGACCGCGTAATAATCCGCTTTTTGGCGGTTTCAAAACCGGCCTCTACCAGCGCATCATATTTATCGCGGCTCTGCGTTTCATGGGTATAGGCCTGCACCGTTTGCGCGGCCAACAGCGTTTCAGACGCCATGCCCGAGCTATCGGCTATCCGGTCTTGGCTCTCACGCGACAGGTTGCGCAAGCGGCGGCCAAACACCACGATCGGCACGATAATCAGCGGCACCGTGAGCAGCACAAGCCCCGTAAGATATGCCGAGGTAAACAGCATAAAGCCCAACCCGCCGATAAACATCAGCACATTGCGCAGCGCTACCGAGATAGACGAGCTGATAACTGAAAGGATAAGTGTGGTGTCTGTCGTCAGCCGAGAAAGCACCTCGCCTGTCATGATTTTTTCGTAAAAAACCGGCGACATGCCGATAACCTTGGTATAAACCGCCTGCCGAATGTCAGCTATCACCCGCTCGCCAAGGCGGGTAACAAGATAAAACCGCAGCGCGGTGCCAATGGCCAGCGCGCCCGCGATGAGAATGGCATATATGAAAACCTGATCAATTTCCGCAAGGTTATCTTTAGAAAATCCGTCAATCACACCGCGCACAACCAGCGGAAAGCTAAGGGACAGCCCCGCCGTAAGAATAAGCGCCCCAAGTGCGCCCCACATAAGCTTGGCATAGGGCTTCAAAAACGGCATTAACTGCCGCAACGGCCCTACATTTTTAGCCTTTGCGCGGTCTTCAAGTTGTTGCTTCGCCATTTTAAACCCCTTATTATTGCCATAGCAAATAAGCCCCGCCAAGGGGAAGCACAAGGGACGAATGATCAATTTTGAATCTCTGGAGCGGGCGACGGGAATCGAACCCGTGTCATCAGCTTGGAAGGCTGAGGTCTTACCATTACACAACGCCCGCTCAGGTCCGCGATACTTATTTCACCTCTGTTAGATGGTCAAGTAGTGAAGCTGAGTTTAGCTCATAATTGCATATATTATTGCTCACAGCGGCCGCCGGCGGTGCTGAAGAAAATGATTGCAATGCAAAGGTATAAAATAAAAGATAGGCAAACTTTTATGGGAGCTGCGGTAAATGAAATTTATTAAGGTCTTAGTCGCAATCGGTATCACCGCACTTCTGACGTCGGGGCCCCTCGCGGCTCAAGATGATCTGAGAGGGCGCGAGATTGGGTCGGGCATTTCGCCCGAGCCCAACCGTATGTTCTTTAGCAGTGATGGCTCTCGCCTTGTGATCAACGCCAGAAATGGCAGTGCGAATGCCGTTCATGTTCTTGATGTGGCATCCGGAGCCGAGATTGAACAGATTGGGCAACGACACGCTGCGGTGTCGGGCGACCAAAAGCTAATGGCGACTTATGGACCTAGTGGACAATTGGAAATCAGGGATGTCGCGACGGGTGCGGTCTTGCACGAATTGGCTTTCACGGGTGCTTATGAGTCTGCGCGCCCGATGTTTGTGGCTAACGATACGCTCCTGTTGGCGAGCTGGCTCGATTCAAGAACAATCTTGATCGATGTGGAAACCGGCGAAGTCGTCGCTCAGTTTCAGCTCGCAGAGGCAACAAATCTCTACGGCCCTGTTGGCTTGTCGGCAGACGGGCAATGGGTCGTAACGGGCCACCGCGGTAATTTCTTGATCTGGGCACGGGACGGTAACGGGCCTGTGCGGTCCTTCTCAACCGGGGGCGGTTGGACATCGGGGAAACTGGACGGTCGCGGCCACTTGATCACTTCGGCTGAGGAGCAAGATTACCTAGACGTCGTCCCGCTTGCCCCCGGTGAACCGATCCGGCGCATTGAACTTGGCCGAGCGGGCTACAGGTCTATGACGGTCAACCCGGAGGGAACCTTGGCGGTGCTACGGTTCGGCCGAGCAGGCGCCGTTGTCGACCTTGAGGCGGAGGTGCTGCTCTACAATCTTGAGCCCCGCGTTGGCTCAGAAATCAAGGGCATAAGCTTTAGCCCCGATGGTAGCATGATTGCCATTGGCCGCGCTTACGGTGCTGTAATCTTAATAGATGCCCGCACGGGAGCCTTTCGCGGCCTGCATGTGCCCCATATCCAAACGCCGGTAGCGGGGCTTGCGTTTAGTCCCGACGGCGCTTTTATTGTATCGAGCTCGACGCGCGAAATGCGTATCTGGCCAGCGGCAACGGCCTTGGCCACTGCCCCTCCAATCGCCGCTCAATACTGCGTGGATGCACAGTTCATCGGCATGTCGGCCGGAACCGCCCTTGCGGCCTTACCGGAAGGGCAGATCTTCTTGGATAGGTCAGGATCACTCCAGCTGATGGCACCTGAAACCGGCACCATTGAGCCCTTCTCGGAAGATATCGAGTTTGCCGTGACCGCATTCGGTGTGAGCAGCGACCAGCGCTTCCTATTTGCGATGTTGAAAGACAATCGTGTTGATATCAGATCCATCGAAAACGGCGCGCGGGTGTCGGTGCTTGGCCCTCATTCCTATAAATTGCGCGATGTCGTTTTGGCCGGAAACGGCACCCGGGCAATGACAATGGATAAGGAAGGCATAGCAGCCCTTTGGGATGCGACGACCGGACAAGATTTGTTGGTCATTAACGTAGCAGAATTCCGCGTTTCGGCAATCGCCTTGAGCCAGAATATGGCAGCAGCCGTATTCGCCAGTAGCAATAATCTGGTGTTTTTTAGCGCCGTCGATGGCGCGTTTTTGGCGGAATACGCACTAGCGGGGCACATTGACGGCACCATTGCGTATGTTCGGTTTCTTCCCAATGACCGTATTTTGGTGGCCAGTAAAGACGGTGATTTCGCCGTGTTTGATTGGCAGACGGGGGATAATCTGGTGACATTCCATGTTGAAATTAAACACTGGCTCGATTTTGTGGAGGTGTCTCCTGACGGGCAAACCTTCGTCCACGATGACGAGCGCTTTACGATTCAACGCGAGACTGAAACAGGCAATGAAATCCAAAGATTCGCCCATGACATTACTGTTGATACAGCAAAATATGGCCCTGAAGGCGCGCAGTTATTGACAGCGGCCGGAGATTCTACGGTGCGTTTGTGGTCGCTAGAGACAGGCGATGAACTGGCGCGCTATGTGGGCCACCATGGCATAATTGCGGAGATCGACTTCCTCCCGGGGGGTGGTGGCGTTGTGAGCGCGGGACTTGATCGCAAGGTCTGCGTTTACGATTTACCACACGATTAAGCTTTCGGCGTTGCTTGTCTGGCAGCACTGTCAACTGTCAGACATAGCGCTTCTTGGCCGAATAATGGCCGGGTGGTATTGCTTTACACCCGCGCCTAGCCTCTCATTGAACCTCTTGCACAGCAATTTCAGCCATTTTCAAGATCACCTCGCGTGTGCTGGCAACAGCAATAAAGCGGGCGTTGTGGCAGAATTTGGCGCCTTTAACACCGCACGCATCTTCGAGCGCGGCATCCGTAAGGCCAGCCCAAGCGGCGGGCAGATCGGCGCGTTGCTCAAACGTATCATGTGACAGCTTGATGCCATTGAGCGTCCAGTCATTGCCGCGTGGATAGATCACGAAAAGTATGTGGCCCGCCTCTGCCTGATCAAGCGGAGCGCGATAGGGCATACCCGTAGGAAGCTCAAGTATGGGCGATGTGCCTGCCTTTGTTATCGCCTCAATCACGATGCTCTGCGCCCGGGCTTTCGCCGCAAGATTGCGAATTTGGGCTTCGACAAAGCTTCGCGCAATGGGCAAGGCGGTAAAGAATGCATCGTCATCCGCCGTTGGCGATGTGTCATCAAATACCGGCTTCAAGCTTCCCAAAAGCGCGGGCAAGGTCAGAATCGACAGTGGCCCCGCAACAGACGGCTCGATTGCGCCGTTGTCCAGCAGATCAATTGGCAGCACAAATTTGGTGTCAAACTTGGCATGGATTGCCTCGATGTCAGCCGCAGGTACGTCCATCGCCGCCAAATACGCCCGCCCGTAATGTGCCCATATCAGGCCAAAAGAGCTGAAGGGTTGGCCATCCTCACGCAGCGGGCTAGGGCGCTGGTGGTGGTCAAAGATCTGCGCGGCGCTGTCATAGGCCCCGCCTACGTCATAAATAATCTTATCCGCCGCCGGCGTGACCCATTGCAGATCCCGACTGCGTAAAATTTTCGCCTGAGGATACAGGCGCGTGAGCACGACTGAAGACAGCAGTTCGTCCGCGTGGAAGCCACCAGAATGGGTGACAAGGTGGGTGATGGTCATGGCTGTGCTCCGGGGTCGGTCAAGTAGAAAGGGTAACCACTTTGGCCGCCCGTTTGGAGGAAGTCAAAGGGCGTTTGAAGGGGTATGGATCAGATCAAGGTTTAGATCGTAGAAAAGCTATTCAAATAGTCTTAAAATTATTCTGATACCACCCAAAAATTCTATTTTAGTGAAGCTTTGACAAGTATTAAAAACTTTGGTTAAGATGGTTAAAGAGTTATTATTTACTTTGAATACTTCCCTGAAAAGAGTTCGTTATTAGCAAAGCCGTTCATTTACTAGTCCCACTTGAAGTTGACGCGCTTTTGTTGTCAAAGCCCCTGACAGTATTGGGCCCCAGTGTTGATTTCTCAAAATTGCCATACAGAGACCGCGCAACCGGGCTGAATGTGAATGGCAATACGCCCTATCTTAGCGAAGAAATTGTAACGCCGCCATTTCGCGGGGAAACGTTGCGCTTAAAGCGTGGTGTGCACTTGCATTGGGCCATGCCTGATGCGCTGACCCAAGGCGTGAATCGTCGCAAAGCCTCAGGGGCCGAGCCTTTGGAATTTAGGTCAGGTTTGGCCCGTCGCGAACGACCCTGCTTGGTCCAAGAAAATGAGCAAGGGCGTGTATCTTAATTCAGCGGCGCGGCTGTATGAGAAAGGCTCTGAGGACCAACAGCTTATCGCTGCGGGCTTGACGGCGATGGGGTATGGCGACCCGGTGTTTTCAGCATTCCACCCCAATTGCCGCAATATTTACGGCATATGGGACCCGGAAACCACAACAGATGAGGCGTTTGCAAAGGTCGTTTACGATGTGGTCGGGTGGCATGATTTACCGCAGGAACGCGACAGCCTTCGCGCGAGCGATGACGCCGAGCCAACCGCATTGGCCGAGGCGATCAACGCCCAAAAAGCGCGCGAAATTAAAGAACACCTTGCTAGTGGCCATCCCGCGCCAGATGTCACAGGGTCCCAATACTGGGCCAAAGCCCTTGGGTACCACTTTGGCTGGGCGGTTGACGATGACGTTAGCCAGCACCCTAAACGCACAATCTATCATGGTCGTGTGCGTGCCGCTGCTGATGCGCGGCTTGATCATGACCCTGCAAAATCTTCCGCGCCCGTTTCATTGGCGATTGGCAATACAGCGCCTGAAGCGCTACCCACCGTTATCCCAGCGATACGATTGTGAGCGGTCTCATACTGCGTTCAGAGCTGGTATCTGGATGGCCATATCTAAAAATCGAAGCCTATGACAGCGCTATTCCACATGAGATTATGAAACAGCGTTGCAGCCCCCCAAAGACGGCGTAACCTCATTTCCAACTAGCGAAATTGATTTGCAAGAAGCGCTTGCGGCAAAGGATTATGCAACTGTCGCCGCGCAATTTGGCATCGACACGGGGCATAGGATTGAAGTGGTCCGGCAAAACCGGACAGCGTGTTAAGGTGTATCCAGCAACAAAGAATGGATACCAAAATGACCAAGCGACGCAGATTTTCAGACAAGTTCAAAGCGACTGTGGCGTTGGAGGCGCTGC
>WTAL01000146.1 GCA_013139635.1 Paracoccaceae bacterium | reverse complement strand
AGCGCGCTTAGTTAGCAGCTTGGCAGCAGCCACTACGGAGCTGCAACCCGTTTAATGACGGGTTGATAATACGGAGTTGCCAACCGTAAGTGCGGTCACTCATGCCGTCAGAGCACTCAGCACGGTCAAGTAAGCCCGTGTATTCTCCGGCTGTAAACGCAAAACTATAGGGCTGCATGCCCATGGCTGTGGTGGACTGCGCAATAAGGCGGGACTGTGATTCTTGGTTGGCCCCGCTGTAATCAGTAAATTCGAACATTTGGTTGGGCCATATAACGGCCGTCCAAAACGGCTCTGTGCCCGAGCAGCTTATGCGCATTGGCATTTCACTATTGGGAAAATGAGGCAGCGGCGACGGGGTCAGGAAGCGCATGGCGATCCAACCGTTACCCTCTTGCCAAATAATTTGGCCCCATTTGCTGTCATCACTAAGCGAAATGACCTCAATTAGTTCATTGGGATACAGGTCTCCAATATCTGTGCTGCTGCCAGATGGCGCTTGCCGAACATTGAGCGTATCATTGGAAGCCACACCCGTGACCGCAAAAACGTCGGGCAAAATAAGGCGCTGCGCTTGAGCGGCAAACGGGGAAAGCAGTAGGGCTATGATAAAAAGCAGGGATTTCATTTTGGCCTCGTGATTTGTGGAGTTTTGCCTATTGTAAGGCAACGAGACAAAGAGTGTGAGAAAAATATGCAAAAGCCTGAATTGGTAATTTTTGATTGTGACGGTGTGCTGGTAGATAGCGAAGTTATCGGCAATACGATCATGGCGAAAAGCCTGAGCGCGCATGGGCTGGTGGTGTCGCTTGAAGAATGCATGGCGCTGTTTGTAGGGGGCACAATGGCGGGCGTGAAGGTGCAGGCCGAGGGGCTTGGGGCTACGCTGCCGGAGGATTGGGTGGAGCAAATCTATGCGGAAATATACGCGGAGCTGCGGCTGAACTGCCCGTTGATTGCGGGCGTGACTGAGGTGTTGGATGCGTTGGATGCCACAGGGGTACCATACTGTGTGGCCAGCAATGGTCGTTTTGAAAAGATGGAGATCACGCTCGGGCAAAACGGGATTTTGGAGCGGTTTGGAGGCCGGATCTACTCAGCACAAGCGTTGGGGACAGCCAAGCCCGCACCAGAGCTATTTTGGCATGCGGCACAAGGTGCAAACCATGCGCATTGTGTGGTGATCGAGGACAGCCTCAACGGCATTCGCGGGGCGGCAGCAGCCGGGATGCGCTGCTTTGCCTATGCCCCTGAAGGCGGCGAGGTGGAAGGGGCCACGAGGTTTACCAAAATGGCCCAATTACCTGCCCTGCTCCACTTATGATAGCGGCATATGCCGCGCCCGCGCTCCACGCTCGATGGCGGCCCCGTGTAGGCGATCAATGTTGAGCTCATAACGAATTTCGGCCATGAATTCTAGCTCGCCTTGGCGCAAACGGCCATCAGCCGCAGCTACATCACAGGCCATCGCATAGGCGGTTTCGTAAAGCAGCTCGGGGAGGGCTTCGCGCACCATGCCAAAGAGGGCGTCCAGCCCGTCTTCGATTTCGAAAAGATCAAACACGACTTGCGACACTTGCTTAATGCGAGAGCTGTCATAATCCGCAAAAATCGGCATGTGATCAACAATACGGGTGATGCTCATCAACTCCGAATTGGTAATGCTCTCGTCAGAGGCGGATTCGGCGATCATCACAGCGACGAGCGCATCTTGGGGCGACCATGAGGGGGGGCGGGTATCGGGCATCAGGTTTACCTTTATATCAGCATTGCTTACGCATAGAATATTGACCATTGACCCGCAGCACAATAGGAAGCGGAGAATAATTTGCACCCCGATGGGCGGGGTGCTATTTAGGGGACAGATATGTCAGACCTTCGAGAACTCGCAATGACTTCTAAAGCTTGGCCTTTTGAGGAGGCTCGTAAGCTGGCGAAACGGTTTTCGAAAAAGCCGCCCGAAAAGGGCTATGTGCTGTTTGAGACAGGCTATGGGCCAAGTGGCCTTCCCCATATTGGCACCTTTGGCGAAGTGGCACGCACAACGATGATCCGGCGGGCGTTTGAGGCAATTTCGGATATTCCGACTAAGCTGATTTGCTTTTCGGATGATCTGGATGGGATGCGCAAAGTGCCGGGCAACGTGCCAAACCCCGCCGCGCTGGAAGAGCATTTGCAACGTCCGCTCTCGGACGTGCCAGACCCGTTTGGTGAATATGACAGCTTTGCGGGGCACAACAATGCCATGCTGCGGCGGTTTCTGGATACCTTTGGCTTTCAGTATGACTTTATTTCGTCTGCTGAGTTCTACCGCTCGGGGCAATTTGACGAAATACTGCTGCGCTGTGTTGAAAAGTATGACGAGATCATGGCGGTCATGCTGGCTTCGCTACGCGAAGAACGGCAGGGAACGTATTCGATATTTCTGCCAATCAGCGCCAAAACTGGGCGGGTGCTGTATGTGCCGATGAAATCGGTTAATGCAACCGAAGGGACCATCACTTTTGACGACGAAGACGGCGAAGAAGTAACCATGAGCGTGACCGGCGGGCAGGTAAAACTGCAATGGAAGCCGGATTTTGGCGCGCGTTGGGCAGCCCTTGATGTGGACTTTGAAATGTATGGTAAGGACCACTCAACCAACACGCATATTTACGATAAAATCTGTCGGATTTTAGGGGCGCCCGCGCCCGCGCACTTTGTTTATGAGATGTTTCTGGATGGCGAAGGGCAGAAGATATCAAAATCTTCCGGCAACGGGATATCCATTGATGACTGGCTGAAATATGCCAGCGCAGAGAGCCTTTCGTATTTCATGTATCAAAAACCTAAAACAGCTAAGCGCTTGTTTTTTGATGTCATTCCAAAGGCGGTTGACGAGTATCACCAGCAATTGCGGGCCTTTGATGGGCAGGATCTGAAGGCCCGGCTGAACAACCCTGTTTGGCACATTCACCGTGGGCAACCGCCTGCGAGTGATATGGTGGTGCCCTTCAGCATGTTGCTCAACTTGGCCTCGGCATCTAGTGCGGAAAACAAGGCGCAAATGTGGGGATTCATTAATAAATACGCCCCAGACGCCACACCAGAGACCCACCCAGGAATGGACGCAGCCGCAGGGCAAGCCGTGCACTATTTTCATGACTTTGTGAAGCCCGAGAAGATATATCGGGCGGCCACAGATCAAGAACGCTCGGCATTAGTAGAGCTCGCGAATAAGTTGCGAGAATGGAGCGAGCCTATTGATGCAGATGCTCTGCAAAGCCTCGTGTTTTCCGTGGGGAAAGCCCATGGCTTTGACCCGTTGCGTGATTGGTTTAAGGCCATTTACGAGGTCCTGCTTGGGGCCTCACAGGGGCCACGTTTTGGCGGATTTATTGCGCTTTACGGTGTGCCAGAAACGGTTTCCTTAATCGAAAAAGCGCTCGCTGGCGATTTGTTAACCACCTAATTATCCAAACTATCTAAGCGCTTTCGGAGCGGGGTGTTGCGCCTCGCCCCCTACCTGCGCGCGCATCGTTTACGGTTTCCATACAATTTTACGATAATTTTTACACAGTCGCACCACTACGCGATTTTATTGAATTGATGGCTGCTATGCGCGAGGGGCGCAGGCCGATGGGAACCGAAAAGGGGTTTTGGATGAATAAGGCAATTACCGATGGTCTGAATTTTATGCCACCAGCGTTTATTGACGGGCTTACAGATTGGTCTAGCGAGGATGGCACGCCGGGCTCAGCCACCTATGACGGAGCGGCGAACGCTTCGCTTGTAGCAAGTGACCCTGATTTTGGGCCATGCCTTGAGCTGCAAAAAACACAAACCCTGCAAAAGCTACGCTATATGGGTGATACGCCTTTGCTGCCCGGCTGCTATTTTCAGGTGACGATTAAATTTAAAGTTTTGAGCGGATTATTCCCGTCATTTCGGGTTGCCGCATGGGCCGGTGGGCCGGGCGGGGCGCATGTAACGGGTCTGGACGAAACCGGCCCGGAGCTATTGCCGGATACCTATGGCCGGATCTACGAAGTTTCTGCCATCATTGGCACAGGTGACCGCACAGGCGTTGATCTAGTGTGGGGTACAGAGCCGGTGTTTGGCCATGTCGGGCTGGATATGACGGGCGATAATGGCGCGATTGTCCGCATTGAATCTGTGATCATTGAAGACAAAACCGACATATTCCATCGTAAGCTTATGGGCTGGGTTGATGTGCGAGATTACGGCGCTATTGGTGACGGGATCACCGATGATCGCCTCGCATTTTTGGCGGCTGATGCCGATGCGCAGGGCCGTGAAGTTGTTGTTTCTGAGGGTACTTATTATATTGCAACCTCGCTGACAATAAATTCCCCAGTGCGGTTTGAAGGGCAACTGCTGATGCCAACCAGCGAGCGGCTTTTGATCACATCCAATTATGATTACAAAACCTATGAGGCCGCATTTGGGGATGAACGAGAGGCGCTCACCCGCGCCCTTTCCGCCCTCTTTAACTTTACAGACCACGATTCGCTTGATCTTGGCGGCCGTCGCATTCAGCTCGACAGCCCGATCGACGTCCACGCCGCTGTGGGTAACAAGGATAATTTTGGCCAGCGCAGGGTTATTCGCAATGGTCAACTTGAGGCCACCAGCTCAGCCGCTTGGGATACTGTATCTGTAAGCTCAAATGCGGGGTGGTCCAGCGGCAGCCCAACCATTTTAACCAGCGTCACCAACGTCGTTAACATCGCTGTTGGCTCATTGGTTACCGGCACCGGTGTTGGGCGAGAGGTGTATGTGGCCAGCAAAGATAATGGTGCTTTGACCATTACGCTGTCGCAACCGCTGGTTAACCCAGCGGGGAGCCAATCCTATACCTTTGATCGCTTCCAGTATCTGCTCGATTTCTCTGGTTTTAACGGGCTTTCACGCTTGCAGCTTTCAAATATGGAATTTGCGTGCCTCGGTAAATGCTCTGGCGTGCTGCTGCCATATACAGGGTTTGAATGGCATATTCATACCTGCTGGTTCCTGAAACCCATGGACCGGGGCATTACATCCTATAACAGAGGCTGCTACGGAATTGCAATTTATAACAATGAGTTCTATACCAACGAATACGACGCGCTGGCGCAAGACCGCACAACAATCGCTTTCAATTCCAACTTCAATGACATCAAACTGAGAGATAATCAGGCTGTGCGGTTTAAGCACTTTGGCGTCATCGCTGGCGGCGGACACATAATTACCGGCAACCACTTTTGGCAGGGGGACGGCGCGCCGTCTGGCGACCGAACTGCGGGCATTGTGTTTACCTCACGGAATCCGAGTAGCGTGGTAACAGGAAACTATGTTGATAATTGCTTTATCGATATTTCAAACGAGCACGCTGACTATACAAATGTTGGCCCTGGCACGGTTCCCTTTGGCGCACTTTCCCTTACTGGAAATATTTTTATCGCCTCCGATGTGGCCGCTTGGTTTACCTTCATCCGGCTCTCGCCTTATGGCACAGGGCACCACATTGACGGTATTTCTGTGGTGGGGAACACCTTTAAAGAAATTACGGGCAGCCCAATTGACCGCGTGGAAAGCGTGGTGACCTCAAATGGTGATTTTGACCATTCCCTCACGCAAAATATTGTGTTTCAGGGGAATAGCTATGAAGATGTGAACCAACGCACCGAAAACCCCGCATACGTGGACATGACGCAAGCTACTGCGGCCACAACATGGAGCTATTCTCATGCCCTCAAAGTGCCATTTGGCGGGCAGGTCCGAGGTGTTGAGGGGTGGTCAGCCATTGGTCCGATTCAAGACGGCTCCAATATTTCGCAGTTTGAAGCACCCAACTTTACCCTTGCACAGGGTGGTTCGGGCGATGTTGTGGATATTTCATGGCCTGCCGCGCGCAAGGGCCGGCTACAAATGAAGCTGCGAAGTGACTCAGCGGCCTAAGCCTTTTGGCACCTCGCGATAGCGGGGTGCCAAACACGGCTTTCTGGGCTATGATGGAGAAAAGGAGCACACAATGCTGACGATCTCAAACGACACATCTATCCAAACCGTTATCACAACCTTTGAGGTGACACCCGCCACCTGCCAAGACATTTTGGAAGAGCTAAGCGCGGCCTGCCAAGAAGTGATTTCACAGCAACCCGGCTATATCGCTTCGGCTTTGCATATCAACGACGCGCGCACACGCATTGCTAACTATTCGCAATGGCGCAGCAGAGACGACTTTCATGCTATGCTACGCGTAGAGGAAATGCGGACCCGCAACCGGCGGATTAACGAACTATGTAAAAGTTTTGCGCCGGTCATGTATGAGGTCTCGACCTGCGTGGTTTAAGGTAGCATTATGCCGCGAATGGTAAAGTAAAGCAGCGCCGCCAGGCCACCGGCGGCAGGCACGGTAATAACCCAGGCCGCTGCAATTTTTAGCGCCATTGAGCGCTTTACCAGCTCCTTTTTATAGGCCTTACGTAGGCGCTTATGGTCCACCTTTGTTAACCCACGAGTTTTTTTCATCTCTTCTAACAGCGCACCTTGCTCCGAAATGTCGGCGGCTTCAAACTCAAGTAAAAACTCTTCGACAATCTCGGGAGCCTCACCTTCGTAATGGTCACGAATTTCTGCGATAAGGCGATCTTGGTTTGATTCCAGATACTCGCGTAAGAATCCAACGCCAAAGATACCACCAACAGCAATATGGGTAGAGCTAACAGGAAGCCCTAACTGCGAGGCAATAATCACCGTTATAGACGCTGCCAGCGCCACGCAAAAAGCCCGCATTTTATCAAGCTCGGTAATTTCGCTCCCAACTGTCCGTATGAGTTTTGGCCCAAACAGCAACAGCCCGATCGCAATACCTGCTGCTCCGATCAGCATCACCCAAAGCGGGATTTCGGCTTTAGTAGCCACTTCGTTATTCATAACGGCATCATTAATAGCAGCGAGGGGGCCGATAGCATTTGCTACGTCATTTGCTCCATGCGCAAAACTGAGCATGGCTGCCGAAAGAATAAGCGGAATGACAAATAACTCCGCTATGCTTTCACGATCGTTCTTCAATTTGGCAGAGGCCTTTTTAACCATCGGCTTAACAACGATGAACGTAAGCACAGCAATAGCAAGGCCAATGCCCGTCGCTGTATATAAATCTGCCTTCCAAATCTTTTTGAGGCCTTTGAGGATTAGGTAAACTGAAAAGGCCCACATCATAACCGCGACCATTACAGGCACAATTCGTTGTGCCGCGGCGATTTTGTCAGCCTTAAAAATAATGGTTCGCTTAAGTAAGTAAAGAAATCCAGCCGCAATTACGCCGCCCAGCAGTGGAGATATCAACCAACTCGTCGCAATTTTTCCCATGGTTTCCCAGTTGGCGATCTCCCAACCAGCGGCGGCAATACCAGCGCCCAGCACGCCGCCCACAATGGAGTGCGTGGTGGAAACCGGCGCGCCAATATAGGTAGCAAAATTCAGCCAAATAGCGGCCGCAAGCAAGGCCGCCATCATCAACCAAATAAAGACATTCGGGTCGACAATAAGCGCAGGGTCAATGATTCCCTTTTTTATCGTTCCGACCACGTCGCCACCAGCAATTATCGCGCCGCCAGCCTCAAAAATGGCTGCAATAGCAATGGCACCAAACATGGTAAGCGCCCCAGACCCCACAGCCGGGCCTACATTATTAGCAACATCGTTTGCGCCAATATTAAGCGCCATATAGCCGCCAATCATGGCGGCAATCACCAAAAGGCTACCGGAGCCGCCCATTTCTATGCGCTGCGATAGCACCACCATAATCGCTGCAATAAACAGGCCAGCGAGGCCGATCTTGAAGATATCTGTACGTCCCATTTTTCCATTCCAATTATGGTTTGTTTAATGGGGGAGATAAGGGATTCGTATTACAGTTTTATGACAACGGGCTCGAGCCCAACATTTCAATTCCGCACAAAAAAAGCCACCCGAGGGTGGCTTGGAATGTTTTGCATCGTTAGAGAGCTATTATATTTGTCCTATCGCTTACGCTACTTGAGGACTTAACTTTGAAGGTTTTAGGATTGGC
>WTAL01000053.1 GCA_013139635.1 Paracoccaceae bacterium | reverse complement strand
GCACCCAAGCTCCCCCGATATAGGCGGCAATACTGTCTTCCCAGCCGAGCCACGCACCGGTGGCAGGGGTGGCGACAATGTAGCACGCGCCAGCAGCTGGGGAGGCTGCTGGCGTGGTGCGCACGTTGGAAACCACGGTGCCGGGCAGAAGGGCGTCAACCACGTGGAGCGCGCCGTTTACTGTGGCCCATGGCTGGTCTTGTGCTGCGGCCCATTCGGCTAGATTTAGGTTTGGCGTGGTCATGTGATGGCTCCTGAATAATCGCCTGCGATGCCACGGCCAATTTGAGCGGACATCTGGTAGACGTTGAAGGTGATGGCAGTTTGTGCGCTGCCAAAATCAGTGATCTGGTCGGCTTCTAAATAGGTGGCGCTTGGCGTGCTTGAGGTCAACGTGCGCACCACAACGGCCCCATCCATAATGTCGATCTCATAGGCCTCTGAGTTCTCGCCCAGCGGCGTGGTTGGCTGGTTCCATGTGCCATAGCCCAAGCGGGAGCGGCGCACCCATGTGAGGCCAATATCAGCGCCGCTGGCCGTAGCCGTGAGGTGTACAGGCGCATAAGGGCGGCGGGCTTTGGCGGTGTAGGTGAAAGCGGTTTCGCTAAACACGGCATCGCCTACCAGTGCCGAGGCTGGTCCAATGCGCCAGGTTCTTTCCAGTCCTACGCTTGCGGCGGTGAGCGTTGTCTGCACCACGCCTGCATCGAGCAGCACAAAGCGTGCGCCAGCGGCCAGAGGCACGCCCATAGCATGCTCAGAGCCGCGCTGGCCGCGCAGCAGGCGAGTGAGCTTATACTTGCGGGTGCCTGTGATTTCGACATTGGCGAATTGCAGGATTTCCCACTCGCCGCTGGGCTGCTGGAGCGCTACAGCGTTGGCCCCGGCCAGAACACTCAGGTCATCCATAGCTTCGAGTTGGCCGTCATTAAGCTTCACCTCCAGCGTGCTGGCCATGTCCCACATCCAGAGCGGACCTGCGGGCAGGCTGACCGTGGTCACGCCGGTGATCGCTGCCAACGGTAGCACCTGATCAAGCGCAAAATTGGTGGCGGACGGGCTGCGATAGGCAGCAATGCCATTGCCGATCGGCTTCATATAAGCTGCGAGATAGCCTGCGTCTGCATCGTGGTCATCCTTCAGGAGTGGCAGGTCCATAAAGAATGGAATGGGTGTGGCTCGGGCTGAGCCAACAGCGCCTGCCGGGCTGGTGCCCACGGGGTATTTGGCGCGGCGCGGATAGCGCACGGGCGTGTAAATTCGGGGCTCAAAGCGGGTCAGCTGGGCCGTGCGGATCAGTCCATCGGTGATTGAAGTCACGCGCCAATAGCCGCGCTGAGCGCCAACAATCAGCACGTCACCTGTTTCCACCCTTAGAAACGAGGGCGGCAGGGCCAGCTCCATGGTTTCCCGCCCGGTCCAGATTTCAGCAAGGGCAATGTCAGCGAGGGCTTTGGCGCGGGCGGCAGGCATAACAACCGGTAAGCCAATGGCTTGAATGCGATCGCTTGCGGCCACACCGCGTGTGGCCTCCACCATCGAGCTTTGGTCATCGGTGGCCACCTCGCCATAGCTCAGCTCCACCGTCACGGGCAGGTCGGTTTCCTGCGCGCGCGTGATCTGCCACGGGTCGCCTTCACCCTGCACAAGCTGCGCCTCGGCCACGGCGATCAGCGCGCCACCTCGGCGCTGAAACCGGATGCTATCTGGGGTCTCGATGGTATCAAACAGCAAGGCATGCGACAGGCTTTCAAATATCGAACGGGCAGAGTTCCCGCCTTGAGCCGTAATGCCATCAATCACCGCGCCGAGGTTTTCGGTCTCGTAATTGGCAAACCCGAAATCCTCACAGATTTGCTTGATTGTGCCTGCGGCGTCAGCCACCCCCAAGCGGCCCGATATCCACGGGCCATATTCATGGTTGTCAGCATCCGCCCAATAGCGGCCGTCGAGCGGGAAGGTGCTGTGTGGCCGAGCATCATACCAGCCAATCGCGGCAGCGCTCAGGTCTACCATTGTGCCGGCGTAAGCCCCCGAGGTTGGGTTGTTGGCACCGTCTGCCCAATAGGTCAGCATCGCTTCCAGTGTGGCGCGTTGGATTGCGTCATCGCGGGCGCCGGAGGAATACCAAACGCGCTTATGGTCAGCACTCGCTGGATCATAGCGGGCTCTCGGCTCATTGCTGGCTTTGTCGACCGCGTTGCACATCAGGGAGGTAAACCGGATCGGTTTTGCCAGCGGGTTAAATGGCGTCGCGCTCACATGCTCGGTGTTGGCGGCGGTGCGGGCATAGTGGCTATTATTCCACCAGCCGGTCAGGTCTTTTGCGCGGAAAACCCATGGCTTGCTGAGCACCGAATCCGTGATTGTCGTGCGGGTCTGGGCGTCTCGTGCCGCATGGTCCGCATAAGTCCAATCATAGAACTCGCCACCCATAACGCCCGCCTGAAGGTAGGCAGGGTCATAGATGGTGGCGGCGCCTGCCAGTGCATCAAGGTGGCTCAGCCCCTCGCGCCAGTCAGAGAGCGGAAAGAGCGCGTTGAGACCAACAAAATCGCAATCGGTATGGCCCCAGAGTGTATCCAGCGGCCAGCCGATCCGGCCAGCATCGAGCTGGAGCGCCCCGTATTCATCATGGTTGGCGGCATAGCTTATTTCCACCCCCATGCCCAAGATCGAGCGCACCTCGGTCAGGAGCGAAACCAGCGCCACAGTCGTCAGATAATCCAGCTGTAGCTCGGGGCTACCAGACGCGCGCAGGCGGGTCATCCCTGACATGCCGTCACCAATGATAAAGCTGGTGATTGTGCCTGCCTGCTCGGCGTTGATCTGGGCGGCAAGGTGCGCGTAATGCAGGATGAAGCGGCGATAACTCCACTCATCCGGACCTGTGTAAGCCGTGCTGGCCGAGGCAGCATCAGCAGCCAAGGTGAGCGCAATGTCAGCCGCCGCTGCCGCGCCAAAAAAAGTATCAATCTGGCTGGCCAGTTCAACTGCATCGCCGCCTGCATCGGGTGTGCTGGGCTGGTCCCATGCGGGATCACAAGTCAACCGGCTGAGCGAGGGCTTATAGGCTGGATTGGAAATATGAATATCGCCAGCGTAAATGCCCAGAACAAAGCGGGCAAGGTCATCAACCCAGATCATCGAGCGAGTATTGTAAGCTTGTCCAATTGAAACATCCGCCCAGTTAATGGCGTCATCGGAATAAAGCAGCTGGCTGGTATAATTACCGTAGACCAAAAAACCATCCGCGCCCGCCGCCACGCCTGCGACCAAAGAAAAACCCAAGCCCACGCGAGAGGTCCAGTTCACACCGTCCGGGCTGGTATAGAGGGAGCCATAGGCGGCAACCCCTGTCGCCGCAAAGAGTTCAAGCGCGTCTGACCAGACAATCCCACCAATCCATGTGGCCCCGCCGGATGTTGTGTGCTCACTCCACGATTTACCATCACCGCTTTCCATCATTGTGCTGGAATCCGTATCGAGTGCCACGAATTTCGAGAGTTTAGGCGCGTATTCCAGCAGCCCCCAACTGCGCGCGGTGATGCCGCTGCCCACAGTCCAGCTTATGCCATCGGTCGACCAGATAGCATGGGGTGCCGCGTTGCCCGTGGCCACAAATATCCCGAGGGATTCTGACCAGACTACCTTTTGCCATTCACCCACAACCGTAGAGCGCTCTGTCCAGACCACGCCATCAGGCGAGCTGGCTATCGTGGTGCCGCTGGCGTCATCCGCCACGGCCACAAACAGGTCGAGCGCGGGCGACCAGCTGACCGAGGTCCAGTTACGCACGGGAATCGAATGTGCGGCCCAGCTTTCGCCAGTTCGGCTGAGACCACCATTCCCGGCACTGTCTAACCCAGTGATTTTATGCAAGGCAGGCGAATAGGCGGTGATATAGGCCGGGGTGGTAATCCGCGCCCATGCCGATGCCGGCGAAAGGTCCAGCGTTAATTTTGGGCTGAAGGTAATGCCCACGCCTTGCGCTTTTAGCTCAAGCGCTACACGGGCTAAGGCCGCATCATCGGGTGTGCCGCCAAAAAGCGGCAAGCCATAGAGGTGGGTGACACAGGTCGCCGTTGCCCGGCTTTTGGTGTGGCTAGACCACGTCAATGTGTTGCTCTTGTCGCGAACGCCGGGCTTGATTTGGGTTTTGCCACAGCGCAGGTCATCGCCGAACCACTGCGGGTGTAGCGTGGCATTGCCCACATTCGGAGCCAGCGCCTTCAGCTCTTCCAAGCTGGCGTTGAAATCCGTGGCGGCGGTCAGCACATGACGGTTTTCCGGCAAGGCTTCGCCATCAGTGTTTTGTGATTGCTCGATCGTGTCAAAACCAAACTCCCCCGCATCCGGGTTAAAAGCCACCGCCTTGATCTGCGGCTCCAGCGCCCCGACCGCGCGAAACACTTCGGCTGTGATTTGCGGCTGGCTGCCAAACTCGGCCACCGGCAGGCGTTCAAATACAATGTAGCAGGTACCACGATAGGCTGGCGTGTTGGCCGCGCCCTCCTTGGCCACGATCAGCTCATCTGGCATCTGGGTTTCCGTGCCGAGATATTTGCGGATCACGTATTTCTCTTGGTCAACTTCTTTGCCGCCAGCCCGAATGCTGCCAATGCGAGAGACCTCGCCCTCGCACAATGCAATCGCGAAATTCATATAATATGAATACTCGGTGTTGATATTTCCGCCGCCGCCCTTGCCGCCGCCCTTGCCGCCCGTCTTGCGCTCGATCACGTCTTCCTCAAACCGTGTGGCCCAAATAATAACATTGCCCGACACCCGGTACCGGCCCCAAAGCATATTTTTTGGCGCACCCTCACTTGAGCTGGTGATTTCTTGCGTTTTAAGGCGCGGACCTTCGGTGCGGGTGGGTGGCTTCAGGAGGCCGTTGATATATTCTCCGGCAATACCGCCGATGGCCCCGCCAATTGCAGTTAACACCGAGCCACCGATAGCGCCACCGAGGGCCTGTCCAAGAGGTATCAGGAATAATTGTGCCATTAGATCAGACCCTCATGCCGAGGGAACTCAAACGCGCCGACCATCTGACGCATCCAGCTGGGCGAAATATCAACCTCCATGACCGCACGCTCATGATAGGCGTGGATCATGGTGCTGCCGCTGGTCGCGATGGCCACATGCTTGACGGGCAACCCTTGGCTAAACCGGAAAGCCAAAACGCGACCGGCACTGATCCCGTAAACGGGTTCCATATGGCGGCGGAGCGCTTTTAAGAGCACATCCTCTTCGCCTGTTTTCCAGCTGGAACCATAGTTGGGAATCGCCTCATGGTCTTGTCACGGTTTAGTTCCGGTCTCTTTAGAGCAATAATTGCACTGAAGGAGATTAGGAATGGCAATCAGATACACAGACGCGTTTCGCCGTGATGCGGTGCGCATCGCAACCAGCAGCGGCCTGACAAGACCGAAGCTTGCATCAGATTTAGGTGTTGGGCTTTCAACGCTAAACAAGTGGGTTCAGAAGCATCAACACGATGATCTGATGTCTGGCCCGCATGAGGATGTGGAAAAAGAAAACACTAGGCTTCGCAAAGAAGTGCGTCTGCTGCGCGAGGAAAGGGAAGTGCTAAAAAAGGCCACCATCTTCTTTGCAGGCCAAAGCCGATGAGGTTCGCCTTTATCGACGCCTGGAAAGAAGAATGGCCTGTTGAGTTTCTTTGCAAAGTTATGCGGGTCACATCGCGTGGGTTCCGCGCTTGGAGGGTTCGCCCTATGAGCCAGCGCCAACGCGATGATATGGTGATTTTGGCGCATATTCGAGAGCAGCATCGCCTTAGCCTGCAGAGTTATGGGCGGCCACGCATGACCGAAGAGTTGCAGGAATTGGGAGTGAACGTTGGGCAGCGGCGCGTGGGTCGTTTGATGCGCGAGAACGGCATCAAGATCATCAGGACCCAGAAATACAAGGCTACAACGGACAGCAACCATGCGTTCAACATCGCGCCAAATCTGTTGGATCAAGATTTTTCTGCCACTGGGCCAAACCAGAAATGGGCCGGCGATATATCCTATATCTGGACCAGCGAAGGATGGCTTTATCTTGCCGTCATTCTTGATCTGTATTCTCGTCGTGTTATCGGCTGGGCAGTAAGTAATCGTATGAAACGCGATCTAGCGATCCGAGCGTTGGATATGGCAGTAGCTCTGCGACAGCCGCCGAAGGACTGCATCCATCATACGGATCGTGGGTCGCAGTATTGTTCAAACGATTACCAGAAGCGTCTGTCAAAGCATTACTTCAAAGTGTCGATGAGCGGCAAAGGAAATTGTTACGATAATTCGATGGTCGAAACATTCTTCAAATCGATCAAAGCAGAGCTGATCTGGCGCAACCGTTGGGAAACCAGACGCCAAGCTGAAGGAGCTATATTCCAGTATATCAACGGGTTTTATAATCCACGCCGCCGCCATTCATCGCTGGGGGGCAAAAGCCCCTTGGCATTCGAACGAAAGGCTGCATAAATGAGCTGAG
>WTAL01000145.1 GCA_013139635.1 Paracoccaceae bacterium | reverse complement strand
TACCTGATGGAGGGCGTTACGGTGCTGCCGCTTGAGGTAAGCTTCAACGCGCCAACGCTCGGCGATAAACCGATGGACGCGCTGATGGAAGCCGTCGGCGCGCTGCTGGTTTCCCCCATGGCCGCGGTGCCCTTCCGGCAATACGCCAACTGGCGCAGCCCGGTTTTTGCCCCCATCGCTAAAGATGTGGCGACCTGCAATGCAGGCGGGCGGCCCGCCCTTGGGCCGCTGGAGCAGGGGCCGCATGTGGGCTTTGCCATCCAGGTTTTCCAGTTCGGCGGGGTTGAAAAATGCCTTGTGGCGCTGGCGGCGTCCTTGCAAGCGCAGGGCATTACCTGCCATCTTTTCGTTTACGGCATTGACGATATCGACGCCGCCGAATGGATGTTTGACCCTTTCGAGAAGATCTGGATTTTGAAGAACGCGGCCCTGCGTGAATGGGGCGGCTCGCGCTATATGGGCACCAATGATGCCGAGCACCCCGGCGAAATGCTGATGGGTGATATGCTCGGCCCGCTCACCCAGATGGACGTGGTGGTGAACTGCGGCGCAGGCGTGCTGAACCACGAGCTGGTAGAGCTGCGTGCGCGCGGCATTCGCGTGTGCGCGTGGGAGCATATCACCGATAGCACGGTTTATGGCCGTAGTCGCGGCACGCCTTATATAACGCTGGGCTATGAGGGTCTGTTTGACCAGATTTTCACCTGCTCCCAGCAGCTCGCCATCCGTATGGCGGCGCTGGGCGTGCCCGAATCCAAGCTCCTGCCCCTGCCCAACGGGCCGGGTTTTGAAAGTGCGCCGTCAGTGCGGCCCGCGCGCAATGGCCCGCTCCGCATAGGGTTTCTGGGGCGGTTTGACCCGCAAAAGCAGGTGGAGCGGTTTGTAGAAGTGGCTGAAACCCTGCGAGAGGATTTCGAGTTTCATCTTTGCGGCGGCGAGGTTCTCGGCAAGCCCGTGCGCATTCCTGAGTGGCTTTCGCCCCAGCCGCCGCTCAAGTCCCGCGCCGCGCTGGATGCTTTTTACACCTCGATTGATGTGCTGTTGATGCCCTCACGGGATGAGGGCCTGCCGCTCACGATTCTGGAAGCCCAAAGGGCAGGCGTGGTGGTTTTGGCGACTGACGTGGGCGCGGTGAATGAGGCGATTGTGGATGGGGAAACCGGGATTCTACTAGACCCCACTGGCGTTGTGCCTGCCGCCATTGCTGCGCTCAAAGCGCTAGACAAGAACCGCTGCACGCTGGCGAGCATAGCCAAAAATGCCTCTGGCAAGCCCGACCGCTGGCAGCAAAACGCCACAGCCTTCATAGAATCCCTGCTTTAAGCCATTTCCCCGCTTGCATCACCGCACCACACGCGCTATCCAACCGCTGCACTAAAGGGGTTTAGCTCAGTTGGTAGAGCGACGGTCTCCAAAACCGTAGGTCAAGAGTTCGAGTCTCTTAGCCCCTGCCAGTGCCAATTTCGTCACTATAAATGTGAAGACCGCCACCAGCGCTCCCTAGTCAGAAAAGCACAGCTTATTTCCGTCGAGGTCTCTCACATATGCGGAAAAACGTGGTCCTCGCTGATTTGGCACACCCTCGCATGTGCCACCCAGTTCAATGGCCAACGCGTGTATTCTTGTGACGTCATCAAAAGCGCCGACACAAAAGCCAACCATCGAACCATTGCCAATGGTGGCAGGCTTTGTGTCAAAGGGTGTGGCCGCTGCGAAGGCAAAATCCTCACCGAGCCAGTAGGTCATCCTGTCGGATGGCGACATACACTGAAGGCCTGACTGGGCAAATAAGGCTTCGTAAAAGGCCTTTGAGGCGGCCATGTCGTTTGTTCCGACAACAAAATAGTTCATTTTCATAATTTAGTCTCCTTTGTGCCGAGTCTTGCGGCTCGGCATTGGGTTGGTGGATTAGAGCGAAACGGCGATCCCTGCTTCGTTTCATCATCTTGATATTGTTAAATATGACGTTTTGTGGCATATTTGTTTAATGGTACGTACAAATGCACATGGCAGGCTGAGACGGTTGGAACTACTTGCTGTCCAATTAAAGCAGGATGCGCATTGCACGGTTAAAGATCTGGCTCTACAGCACGGTGTCAGCGCGCGAACAATAGCGCGAGATTTGTCGCTTATGCGCGAACAAGGTATGCAAATCGACGCTGATCGCGGGCGCGGCGGCGGCGTGCGGCTTGACCGAAATTGGGGTGTTGGCCGGATGAATTTGGCTTATTCTGAGGCGGTTGACCTTCTCATTAGTATTGCGGTTGCGGAGCAGATGAACTCGCCGCTGTTTCTAGCGGGCCTCGGGTCTGTCCGGCGGCAGTTGGTGGCCTCCTTTTCGCCTGAAAAACGCGCCAAAGTGAACCGTATAAAATCCCGCATATTGATTGGTATCACGGCATCAACTTATGTTCA
The DNA here is from genome assembly GCA_013139635.1 of Paracoccaceae bacterium. Classification (GTDB taxonomy): domain Bacteria; phylum Pseudomonadota; class Alphaproteobacteria; order Rhodobacterales; family Rhodobacteraceae; genus UBA3077. The sequence continues at coordinate 10,662 of WTAL01000145.1, read as the reverse complement.
GGCGAGTGCAAACACCCCCCCTCAACGGGTTGTGCAGGCGCTGCATCAGGCCTTTATCAACCAAGAAGAGCTGGAGATTAGATACCAACGGGAGGATGGCGAAACGTCTGAACGGAAAATCGCGCCGCATTACTTGTTGCTAAAATACCCCGTTTGGTATGTCGTAGCCTTTGACGATCTCCGACAGGGTCCAAGGACGTTTCGTTGCGACCGGATACTATCAGCGACCAAGGCGGGAACGCATTTCAACCTGCTGCCAAAGGCGGCATTTCGGCCATCTTTGGCTGATGACGACCTTTCGATGTGATGGCACTACATGTTTTCACGCATTCAACGCCCCCGAGAAACACGGGGGCGTTTTTGTCAGCACTGATGGCCGGCAGAATATGTCCGGCTTGAACCGGCGTTATTGCGCCGTTTCAGCCAGCCGAACCAGACGGATGAACTCGCTGCGGTAGCCGAACGTGTCCTCGCCTTTTCCCTGTTGCGCGAGGCGCAAAACATCGTCAAAACCCCAGCCGCCCATGCGGGTATCTCCGCGTAGGAGCTGGCCAAAGCTGGCCACAGCGGTGGAGAAAATGACATCCTGTGTTATCTGATCCACGGGCGCATTCAGCACGGGTGTGGTGATCAGGTTTGAGGTGGCTTGCCCCGGCAGCTTGTAGCGCAGTTTCAGGAAGGCCAGCTCGCCGTTGCCCTCGGGCAGCGGCTGGGCCTCGCCATAGCGCAGCGGGTCAACACTGATCGCGGCAGAGCCAACGGGGGTGATCTCGTAGAGCGCTGTCACTTGCGTGCCTGCGCCGATATCGCCCGCATCTACCGCATCATTATTGAAATCCTCACGGTTTAGCACGCGGGTTTCGTAGCCGATCAGGCGGTATTCAGCGACCTCGGAGGGGTTAAACTCCACCTGAATTTTCACGTCCTGCGCGATGGTAAACAGCGCGCCGCCGATCTGGTCCACCAGCACCTTTTGCGCTTCGGCGAGGGTATCAATATAAGCCGCCGTGCCGTTGCCGTTTTGGGCGAGGGTTTGCATCAGGGCGTCATTATAGTTGCCTTGGCCAAAACCGAGGATGGAGAGGTAAACGCCTGTTTCGCGCTTGTCCTCAATATAGGTTTGCATGGCCTCAGAGCTAGACATTCCGACATTAAAGTCGCCATCGGTGGCAAGGATAACCCGCGAGGTTTCGCCCTCTTCCATCATGCTTTCGGCCAGCCCATAGGCCTGTTCCAGCCCCGCTTGGCCAGCGGTCGAGCCACCAGCTGAAAGCCGCGTGAGGGCGGTGAGGATTTTGTAGCCTTCAGAAGCTGAGGTCGGCTCCAGCGCCATGCCCGCCGAGCCAGCATAGGTTACAATCGCAACGGTATCGTTATCATTCAGCGAGCTAAGCAGCAGGCGGAAAGATTGGATAAGCAGCGGCAGTTTGTCTGGCGCGTTCATCGAGCCGGAGGTGTCTATCAGAAACACAAGGTTCACGGCGGGGCGGTCATCCATGGGGATTTCATAGCCCTGAATGCCGATATGCAGCAGCAGCGTATCATTATTCCATGGGGTCGGCATAAGGGTGGCTTGCGGGGCAAACGGCTGCTCGGCGGTTTGGGGCGAAGCGTAGTTGTAATCAAAATAATTGATCAGCTCCTCGGTGCGCACCGCATCAGGGTTGGGCAAGTAGCCATTCAACAAACTTCGGCGCATCACGCTATAGCTGGCGGTGTCGACGTCTATCGAGAAGGTCGAAACTGGCTCGTCGGCGGCGACTTTGATAGGGCTAACGGCTTCACCAGAAAATTGGTCACGGTCTTCGGGTTGTGGGGCGATAATGCCGTCGGATTGTGCTTGCAGCAAGTCAAGCGTGCCTCGGGTTTGGGCATCGACGATGCCGCCGATAACAACGGGGGCCGCGGCGGGTGCGACAACGGACATATTGGGCTCAGGCGCTGCGACAACACGCTCTCGCAGTACTTCTGTTTCAGCAACTTGGTCCTGCTCACTGCGCATATCATCAGCTACTGAGATTTCTTCATCGCTGAGGGTAACGGGGCTATTGGCCGGTTGGGCTTCACCGCTCGCAGCAATTTTTCCGATTTGGCCTATATCACCGCTTTCAACTGCAGGTGCTATAAGTGTTGTGGTTGTATCTTGTGGGCTAACCTCCACGGCGTCTGGCTGCGGGAGGGGCACGAAGCCCGTTTCGCTATCGGCGGAGCCAAGGCTGCCTTGGCTTGGTACATTGGCATCTATGCCAAGCGGCGCGGGGCCAGTGAAGTTTACGTTTTGGGTCACAACAATGGCGAGCGCGATGGTGGCAAAGCTGGCGCCGCCTAGCATCATGCCTCGGGGGGATAATTTCTCAAACATAATCCTTAGTCCTTCCAGAAATCCGCGCCCGTTTTGGGGGCGGTTATTGGTAGGACGCTCAGCATTAGCCGATCCTTGGAAAGTTTCTGAATTTTTTTCAAAAGCAGCCATGCCAGCCTGAAGCGCGGCCAGTTTGGCCTCGGCGCGGGGGGGTGGCACGTCCTCTTGCAGCAGGGCGGCTAGTTTTTCCAGATCATCACTCATTCCAGCATCTCCTCTGCTTGCGCCATCAGGCGGAGCTCTTTTTTCACTTCGTTCATCCGCCAGCTCACCGAGCCTTCTTTAAGGCCCAGCACCTTGCCCGCCTGTGCATGGGTCATCTCCTCACCCAGCACCAGCGCCACGGTTTCGCGTAGCTCGGGGGAAAGCCGCTGCATGGCGCGGGCGAGCCAGCTTAGGCTCTCTTTCTTTTCCACCGCCGCTTCGCGCTGCATCACCTCAACATCTCCCCAGCCATCAGCTGCCCGCGCCTGCGCACCGCGCTTGCGCATCAGGTCGCGGCCCGCGTTTACCACAACACGGTAGAGCCAGCTTTCAAACTTCGCATCACTGCGAAAGCTTTGCAGTTTCTTGGGGAGGGCCGCGCAAATTTCCTGCACCAAGTCCTCCGCATCTGCTTGTTGCCCGAGCGTGCGATAGGCAACTCGATACATCAGGTCATAGTGCCGCTCAAGCAGCACGCCAAACGCTTCCGCGCTGCCCGCCCCCGCCTCTGCTGCCAGATTTTCGCTACTCTTTTCCATATGTCCTTAATGCTATGACGGATGGGCTCATGCAATCCTTGGCAGAAAAACCAGAAAAGGGGAAGGGCTCAGCGGAAAAAGCGGAATATCGTGATAATCTTGAGCGTGAACTCAACATATTCGCATAATTACTAACCTAGGTTAGTAGAGTTGCCAAAATTCCTATAAGAGGCTGTAATAAAAGATAATAATGAGGGTATCGCCTGAAGGAAAATAGCGAGGTTTTTGCTAATTTAGCAGGCAGATTACAAGTTGGTGAGCGTGGCCTGACGTAATAAACTGAACGGTGGTTCAATTAAAAGCTTTACTCACGAAATTTTCTTGATAGTCTAGCGAAAACCGACAGGCACAGGCCTGCGCATTTTTACGGGGCCCAACAGCCCGCTAGGGAGGAGATTGCATGAGCGATAACGTTCTGCCCGAAGGCTTGGATACATTTCCAAAGCTGCTGGCGAGAAACGCCGTGCAGTGGGCCAATGTGCCCGCGTATCGTGAAAAAGAATATGGCATTTGGCAAAGCTGGAGCTGGTCGCAGGTCTCGGAAGAGGTGAATGCGCTAGCGATGGGCTATGTGGCTTTGGGGCTGAATGAGGGCGATTACGTTGCCATTATCGGCCGCAACCGCCCTTATCTTTACTGGGCCATGCTGGCCGCGCAGGCCGCGGGCGCCATTCCCGTGCCGCTTTACCAAGACGCCAACGCCGAAGAAATGGCCTATGTGCTAGAGCATTGTGGCGCACGGTTTATCATTGCCGAAGATCAGGAGCAGGTGGATAAGGTTCTTGAAATTCAGGACCAATTGCCAAATGTTGAGCAGATCATCTATTTTGACAAACGCGGTATGCGCAAATATGAGCACAAGCATCTGAACGCCTATGAAGATGTGCAGGCCGAAGGCCGCGCTGGGCATGAGCGCCTTGAGCCCGTGCTAAAAGAGCGCCAAGCCAAGCTGGATGAAAACTCGACCTGCGTGATGCTATATACCTCTGGCACCACCGGAAAGCCCAAGGGCGTGGTGCTTTCTAACACAAATATTATCGCGTCTGCCAAGGCTAGCTCGGAGTTTGATAACCTCAACGCGGGCGATTCGGTGTTGGCTTATCTGCCCATGGCGTGGGTGGGTGATTTCATATTCTCCATCGGTCAAAGCTGCTGGACAGGTTTTTGCGTGGCGTGCCCTGAAAGCCCCGAAACCATGCAGGCGGACCTGCGCGAGATCGGACCGAGCTACTTCTTCGCCCCGCCCCGTTTCTTTGAGGGCCTGCTGACCAATGTGATGATCCGCATTGAAGACGCCAGCCCAATGAAGAAAAAACTGTTTGATATTTTCATGGCCCACGCCAAAATGGTGGGGCCAGACTTGCTGGATGGCAAGTCGGTGAGCACGGGCGATAAGTTTAAATACTGGCTCGGCGATCTGCTAATTTATGGCCCGCTTAAAAACACCCTTGGCCTTTCCCGCGTGCGGGTTGGCTATACGGCGGGCGAAGCCATTGGCCCCGAGATTTTCGAATTTTACCGCTCGCTCGGCATTAATCTTAAGCAGCTTTACGGCCAAACCGAGGCTAGCGTGTTTATCACTCAGCAGCCTGACGGCGAAGTGCGGGCTGATACCGTGGGCGTGCCTAGCCCCGGTGTAGAGCTGAGAATCGCTGATAATGGCGAAGTGTTTTACCGCTCGCCCGGCACCTTTGTGCGATATTACAAAAACCCAGAAAGCACCGCAGATACCAAAGATGCCGAGGGCTGGGTTGCCACGGGTGACGCTGGCTTTATCGAGGAAAGCTCGGGCCATCTGCGCATTATTGACCGCGCCAAAGACGTGGGCAAAATGGCCGATGGCAGCATGTTTGCCCCGAAGTTTGTGGAGAATAAACTAAAGTTCTTCCCCAATATTCTGGAGGCCGTGGTGTTTGGCGATACCCGCAAAACCTGCACCGCCTTCATTAATATTGACCTAAACGCCGTGGCCAACTGGGCCGAGCGCAATAATGTGGCCTATGCCTCCTATCAGGAGCTGGCAGGGCATCCGCAGGTGCTTGATACCATTCAGGGCCACATTGAAGAGGTTAACAAATCAGTGGCGCTTGATGAAATGTTGTCTGGTTGCCAAATTGACCGTTTCTTGGTGCTGCACAAAGAGCTGGACCCGGATGACGGCGAGATGACCCGCACAAGAAAAGTGCGCCGCAAAATCGTGGGTGAGAAATTCCATGACCTGATTTCGGCACTGTATGATGGCTCTAAAACCATCAGCACAGAAACCGAAGTCACCTACGAAGATGGCCGTAAAGGCTCGATTAAAGCCACGCTAGAGCTACGCGATGTGGCCGTGGTGCCGGTAACGAAAGAGGTGGCCGCATGAGCGACGGTTATGTAACCCCAGATGGCCGGACCATCGGGGAAAAGGTGCTGGAAATGCGCAACATTACCCTGCGTTTTGGCGGTGTGGTGGCGATTAAGGACATTTCCTTTGATATTCGCGAGGGCGAAATTAGGGCCATTATCGGGCCAAACGGCGCGGGGAAATCCTCGATGCTCAACGTGATCAACGGGTTTTACCACCCGCAAGAAGGCGAAATTCTGTTTCATGGCGAAGTTCGTAAGCCCATGAAGCCCTACCAAATTGCCAAGCAAGGCATTGCCCGTACCTTCCAAAACATCGCGCTTTTTAAGGGTATGAGCACGCTGGACAACATTATGACCGGCCGTTTCAACCACATGAAAACCAACATGCTTTCCCAGATGATCTGGAAAGGCCCTGCTGCCCGCGAGGAGCAGGAAAACCGCGAGATTGTGGAAAAAGTGATCGACTTTCTCGAAATTCAGGCCATTCGCAAAACCCCCGTGGGGGCGCTGCCTTATGGCTTGCAAAAGCGGGTGGAGCTGGGGCGGGCCTTGGCCGCACAGCCCAAGCTTTTGCTGCTGGATGAGCCGATGGCGGGCATGAATGTGGAGGAAAAAGAGGACATGAGCCGCTTTATCCTTGATGTGAACGATGAATTTGGCACCACCATTACCCTTATCGAGCATGATATGGGCGTGGTGATGGATATTTCAGACCGCGTGGTGGTGATGGATTACGGCAAAAAAATCGGTGATGGCACGCCGGACGAGGTGCGCAACAATCAAGCCGTGATTGATGCGTATTTGGGGGTGGACCATGGGTAAGCCCGAGATGAAAACCGCCGTATTGCTTTGGCGCGCACGCTGGGCGCTTATGGTTTTGGCCATAATTGCGGGGGGGCAAGGGGCTTCGGCTCTGGAGACGGCCAATGCACTGGCCCGCGCGGAAACCGCAATCGCAGGCTTTGTTGAAAACTTTGAAACCTGTGAAGTTACCGTTTCCTATAACTCCCTCTGGGCCTTTGACGGGGTGGTGCTGAATAGCGTTCAGCCAATTGAGGGTACCGATTTGGAAGTTGAAAAATACCCGTCTTTGGTGGAGACGCAAGAGTTTTGGGTGCTATTTGACAAGGCGCCAAGCACGCTGGCGGTCTGCTCCGTAGTGCCAAAGGGCAAGTTTTCAGCTGAGGCATTTGCCGCCATAAAGCTGTGGCATGAAGGCCAAATGCAGCACTATGTTGCTGAAAAGGGTTTTACGCGCTTTGTCGGCGAGTTTCATTCGCATTACTATAATTTGGGCGTTTTTCAATGTGCTGGCGATGGCGGTATCCTGTTTATGACCATGACACTGACCCCAGACGGTGGGCTAACCTATACCGTATCTAATTTTGCGACATTCGGAGCCCCCAAAAATGTTTGCAGCAGCCAATCCAACATGTTGATGGAGAACTAGATGTCTGACCAACTTTTATACGGGATTGAGGCGGCCATAAACGGGCTGATGACCGGTGTCATGTATTCCCTCGTGGCGCTCGGCTTTGTGCTGATCTTTAAGGCCTCGGGTATTTTCAACTATGCTCAGGGCGTTATGGCGCTGTTTGGCGCGCTCACGCTGGTGGGCATTCAAAGCGGGCAGGTGCCGTTTTCGCACCTGATAAACGCGGTGTTTGGCACCAAAATCCACCATTTCAGCTGGGAGGTGCCCGCGGTTGCGGCGATCCTTCTCACCATCGGAGTGATGATATTATTTGCGTGGATGGTTGAGCGGTTTTTGCTGAAACACCTTGTGAACCAAGAGCCGATTATCTTGTTTATGGCCACCATCGGGCTGGCATATTTCATGGAAGGCGTGGGCGATTTGATGTGGGGGTCCGACATCAAAAAGATCGACCTTCCTATCCCGCAGGGCATAAATGAGACCATAGACAGCCTGACTTATGACTGGTTTGGCTACGGGTTTTATATTGATAACCTTGATATTACGGCGGCGATCATTGCGGTCTTCCTCGTTGTCGCGCTGACGATCTTTAGCCAGTATTCCACCACAGGCCGCGCCCTGCGCGCGGTGGCGGATGACCACCAAGCCGCGCTTAGCGTTGGCATTTCCCTACGCTCAATCTGGGTGATTGTGTGGAGCATCGCCGGCTTTATCGCCTTGGTGGCGGGCGTAATGTGGGGTGCCAAATCAGGTGTGCAGTTCTCGCTTTCCCTGATCACGCTCAAGGCGCTTCCGGTGCTGATGCTCGGCGGCTTCACCTCTATCCCCGGTGCGATTATCGGCGGGATGATCATTGGTGTGGGCGAAAAAGTGTTTGAGTTTGTCGTCAGCTCCAGCTGGTTTGGCGATGCGATGGGCTTTACCATGAACGCCACTGAAAACTGGTTTGCCTATGTGCTGGCCCTGCTGTTCCTCGTCTTCCGGCCCCAAGGCCTATTTGGCGACAAAATTATTGAGCGGGTTTAATGCAATGATTGCAATGTTTAAAAAAGCTGCCATACTCCCTTCAATGCGTAAGGAGCCGGAAAACACGGCCCGCCGCTTTAAGAAAATTGGGAGTGATATTCATGAAATTTTGTGCAATCGGGGCCGTTATCGGCTTTACTGGGTTTTTCGTATTCAGCTTTTTGGCGTTCTTCGCCGGGCGGGATATAGGGGCCATGCAGATGGTGGATATAGCGCTGGCGCTGGCCTGCCTAACGCTGGGCATTTTTGCATGGCGCAAAATCAACAAAGGCCTGTGCAACACGCCTTTTGGGCGGGGCTAACACAACGGCCTGCCTTTCAATTTTCTAAAAGGGAGGCCTGAGCATGTTATATCGCGAAGCCGGTGACTTTAAAAAATCTTACGCCGAGGATAGCCAGACCTTTCCGCTGAAGTTGGACCGTTATGGCTATTATGCCATACTGGCCATTGCCTTTTTGGTGGTGCCGTTTGTGATCAATGATTACTGGGCGAGCGCTGTGCTGATCCCGTTTCTCATCTGGTCCATCGCCTCTCTGGGGTTGAATATCCTCACGGGGTATTGCGGGCAGCTGAGCCTAGGCACCGGCGGCTTTATGGCGGTGGGGGCTTATGCCTCTTATAAACTGATGACCTCGTTTCCCGACCTGAACATCATGATTATTGTGCTACTTTCGGGGGCCATTACCGCCTCGGTTGGTGTGCTATTTGGCCTGCCGAGCCTGCGCATCAAGGGGTTTTACCTCGCGGTGGCCACGCTGGCGGCGCAGTTTTTCCTTGTATGGCTGTTCAACAAATTCGAGTGGTTCTACAACTATTCGGCGTCCGGCCAAATTTCGGCCCCGACCCGCAGCATGCTGGGCTTTGAAGTGACGGGTGCCACGGCTTCCGCCCCTGCCAAATACCTGTTTTGCCTTGTGCTGGTGGTGCTGCTGGCTTGGGTGGCGCGCAACCTCACCCGTGGCCGCATTGGCCGCTCGTGGATGGCGATCCGTGATATGGATATCGCGGCTGAAATCATCGGGGTGAACCCGCTCAAAACCAAGCTCACGGCCTTTGCTGTCAGTTCGTTTTTTATCGGGGTGGCGGGCGCGTTGTTCTTCGCAGTTTATCTTGGCGCAGTGGAAGTGGGCGAGGCCTTTGGCATCCAAAAATCATTCCTGGTGCTGTTTATGATCATCATCGGCGGGCTTGGCTCGATACTAGGCAGCTTCATCGGCGCGGCGTTTTTGGTGCTGATGCCGGTATTGCTCAAAAACATAATGGTGGGCATGCTGGGCTGGCCGATTGACCTCGCGGCGCATATTGAGCTGGTAACCATCGGCTTCCTGATTATGTTAACGCTGGTGCTAGAGCCCCACGGGGTGGCGCAGCTATGGCGCGTGACCAAACAGAAATTACGCTTATGGCCGTTCCCGCATTAGGGGCAGGCTTTATGAACGCTACCGGAAAAAACCGGAGCATTAACCAATGTCAAACCTATAGGGAGGAACGACATGAAACTTAAGAAACTGGCAGCCTATGCTGTCGCAGCCACAATGGCTGCAAGCCCGGTTTTGGCTGAGCTGGTATTCCCAAGCCTTAGCTACCGCACCGGTCCATATGCGGCCAACGGCACACCCGTTGCCGATGGCTTTGCTGACTATATGACGCTTTTGAACGCCCGAGATGGCGGCATCGGCGGCGTTATGACCAACGTGATCGAGTGCGAAACTGGCTACTCAACAGAAAAAGGCGTTGAGTGCTATGAGGCCACCAAAGGCGAAGGCGCGCTGATTTATGAACCACTTTCAACTGGTATCACCTATCAGCTGATCCCCAAAACCACGGCGGATGATATCCCGATGTTGACAACCGGCTATGGCCGCACATCAGCCGCTGACGGCAACGTGTTTAGCCACACCTTCAACTTCCCTGCCAACTATTGGACAGGCGCTTCTGTGGGCATCAATTACCTGCTGTCTGAGAACGGTGACTCGCTTGAAGGCAAGTCAATCGCGCTGGTTTACCATAACTCCGCTTATGGCAAAGAGCCTATCCGCACGCTGGAAGCCTTGGCTGAAAAGCACGGCTTTGATTTGACGCTTCTGCCAGTGGACCACCCGGGCCAGGAGCAAAAATCCCAGTGGCTACAAATCCGGCGCGAGCGTCCTGATTATGTGCTAATGTGGGGCTGGGGCGTAATGAACCAGGTTGCTATACAAGAAGCGGCGAATATCCGTTTTGATATGAACAACTTCATTGGCATCTGGTGGTCTGGTTCCGAGAATGACGTGGCACCAGCAGGTGATGCGGCTGACGGCTATAAGGCGTTGACCTTCCACGCTGTGGGCCGTGACTTCCCAATGTTTGACGACATGCAAGAGTATGTAGTTGACGCGGGCCTTGCCTCAGGCACTGGCGAGCACGTTGGCACGGTGCTTTATAACCGTGGCATGTATGGCGCGATGCTGGCAGCTGAAGCTGTGAAAGTAGCGCAAGCTATGCACGGCACTGCCGACATTACCGCTGGCATGATGCGTGACGGTCTAGAGAACCTTGTTGTTTCGGATGAAACCATGGCGGCCATTGGCCTTCAGGGCTTTGCTGCGAACTTTGAGGTTTCCTGTGAAAACCACGGTGGCCCCGGCCTCGGTGCTGTTCAGCAGTGGGATGCAGCCAGCCAAAGCTGGAGCCTGATCACTGACTTCATCGCACCGGATATGGATGTTATCCAACCGTTGATCGACGCTGATGCAGCTGCTTATGC
>WTAL01000268.1 GCA_013139635.1 Paracoccaceae bacterium | reverse complement strand
AACAGGTCTGCCATATGAGGCGGCAGCGCTGGCCGCAGCCCGCAAGCCGCCTCCACAGCATCGGGGAATTTCGCCGCGTGCGCGGTGGCCAAAACCACCATCGGCGTGGCACTCACGCCCTGATCCCGCGCCACTTTCACGGCCACAGCCGAGTGCGGGCATAGTACTTCACCAGTCGTTTCCGCCATCATCTTAATAGTCTCCGAGGTCTCGTCTTCCGAGCACGCCCCGCTATCAAACTCCGCCCGCATCCGCGCCAGTGCGCCTTGTGAAAGGCTAAAGCCGCCCGCGCCGAGCTCGCCCATGAGCTGGCTCACGGCCTCGCCCTCACGGTCATAAAGGTCAAACAACAGCCGCTCAAAGTTCGAGCTGACCTGAATATCCATTGAAGGGCTAATACTCGGCGTTACCCCCTCTTTTTGGTGCGCGCCGCTCTGTAATGTCCGGTGCAGAATGTCGTTTTGGTTGGTCGCAATCACCAGCCGCTCTATCGGCAGCCCCATGCGCTTAGCCACATAACCCGCGAAAATATCACCAAAATTGCCCGTGGGCACAGTAAACGACACCTTCCGGTGTGGCGCGCCGAGGCTCACCGCCGTCGTAAAGTAGTAAACCACCTGCGCCATAACCCGCGCCCAATTAATCGAGTTCACGCCCGCCAGCTTAACCTCACCACGAAAATCCGCATCGTTAAACATGTCTTTTAAGCGCGCTTGGCAATCATCAAAATCGCCGTCCATCGCCACGGCGTGCACGTTGGCCTCACTCGGCGTGGTCATCTGCCGCCGCTGAACTTCTGACACCCGCCCATGCGGGTAAAGAATCACAACATCAACCGCGTCCAAGCCCTTAAAGGCCTCAATCGCCGCTGAGCCGGTGTCGCCCGAGGTCGCCCCCACAATCGTTACCCGCTCTTTGCGCCGCTTTAGCACCGCCTCAAACATCTGGCCGATCAGCTGCATTGCCACATCTTTAAAGGCCAGCGTTGGCCCGTGGTGCAATTCAGCCACATATTCATTGGCCCCAGTTTGCACCAAAGGCACCCGCGCAGGGTGGCGGAAGGTGCCGTAAGCCCGCGCCAAAATTCCGCGCAGCTCGTCGTCGCTGAAAGTATCCGCCACAAACGGCTTTATCACCCGAAAGGCGGCGTCCTCATAGGAAAGCCCCGCCAGCGCTGCGATATCTTCTGCGCTCATCTGCGGCCACGCCTCTGGCACGTAAAGCCCGCCATCGGTGGCGAGGCCACTTAGCATGGCATCTTCGAATGAAAGCGCGGGGGCTTGGCCGCGGGTAGAGATATATTTCATGGGTCACCTAAACGGTTTTGCGTTTAATCCTGTAAAGCAGATACAGCGTCATCCCGAGCCATACAAGCGCGAACCCGTACCATGTGACGGCATAGCCCAAATGGCTGTTGGGGATGTTCACCCCAACGGCCACTGGATGCGGCCCCGTAGAGAGAGTGGTATGGCTCATAACCAGTAGCACGGCTTCGGTGCCTAGCGCCTCGGCTAGTGCCTCGGTATCACGGTTGAACCAGATGTTTTTGCCAAGGTCGGGCGGGAAAGTCGGCGGGTCTTGCATCCATAAAAGGTTGCCTTCCAGCCTGCCGTTTTCCAGCGCCCGCTCAGCGTTTTTCACCGCCTCAGGCACCACCCCACGGTCCACCAATATCCGGCGGCCATTTTCCAGCGTAAATGGCACAATAATCCGATAGCCCGGTCCGGTCTCAAAGCTGGAAGACAGCACATGCACCTCGCCCGCGCCCATCTCCCCCGTGGCCAGCACATGCAGATACATGTGCGCCTCACGGTTGGGCGCTTCTGGCACCGGCACCGCTGGCCCGCCAATTTTAACCTCAATCGCTGCCAGAATCGCTTCTTTCCACACCAACCGCCGCACCTGCCAGTTGCCAAGACTCACCAGTATCGCGATACCCACAATCCCGAAAACAATCGGCGCTATCATCCGCTTATTCATCGTATCTCCAAACAAAAACGCGGGCCAAGTAGGCCCGCGTTTTCCAGAATATTCAAGCGCACTCAGCCGCCCCAGATGTAAACCGCGATAAACAGGAACAGCCAAACCACGTCCACAAAGTGCCAATACCAAGCGGCGGCTTCAAAGCCCACATGGTGCTCTTTGGTGTATTTGCCACGCATCGCACGGATCATGCAGATCGCAAGGAAGATCGTGCCTACAATCACGTGGAAACCGTGGAAGCCTGTGGCCATAAAGAAGGACGCGCCGTAAATGTTGCCGGAGAAGCCAAAGGTCGCTTCAGCGTACTCAAAGCCCTGAAACACAGTGAACAATGCGCCGAGCGCAATCGCGCCCGCCAGTGCTTTTGCCATCACCTTGTTGTCACCATCATGCGCAATCGCGTGGTGGGCCCATGTGGCCAATGCGCCCGAGCAGATCAGGATCAGCGTGTTGATGATCGGCAGGTGCCAAGGGTTAAAGGTCTCAATGCCCGCTGGTGGCCAGATGCCATCAATCAGCGGCGAGCCTTCTGTCATTGGGTAAAGCGCGTGCTTAAAAAAGTTCCAGAACCACGCCACGAAGAACATAACTTCCGAGGTGATGAACATGATCACGCCGTAGCGTAGGCCAATAAGCACAACCGGCGTGTGGTCACCCACTTCGGATTCCTTAATCACGTCAGACCACCAAACATACATGGTGTAAACCACCAGCGCGAGACCGATGTAGAACATCCAAGGGCTATCACCCTTAAAATACATCACCGCGCCAAAGAACATAATAAAGGCCGAAACAGCCCCTAGCAGCGGCCACGGGCTGGGCTTTAGAATGTGGTAATCGTGGTTCTTTTCATGTGCCATGTGGCTGGTCCCTCTTATGTAACGCTAGTTAACCTGCGTCTGTTCGTTGTTTTCCAATGACGCCTGCGTCACCGGAAGGTCTGTTTCGTAAAAAGTATAGGAAAGCGTGATCGAATGCACAAACTTTCCCTCAAGATCTGTCACAATCGCCGGGTCCACGTAAAATGTAACCGGCATCATCACCCGCTCACCGGGTTGCAGCACTTGCTCGGTAAAGCAAAAGCAGTCAATTTTGCTAAAGAAATTACCCGCCGAAAACGGGGCTACGTTATAGCTGGCAGTGCCGGCAATCACGCGGTCTGTCGGGTTGTAAGCTTCATAAAAAGCCAAGCCAACCTTACCGATTTTCAGCTCCATCTCAAACTGAAGCGGCTTGAATTCCCATTCCATGCCAGCGCCAAGCGAGCCGTCAAACCGCACCAGCATGGTTTGGTCAAGGATATCACTTTCAGATGGCATTTGCGAAGCCGTGGCCGTGGTGCCGCCATAGCCCGTAACCGCGCAAAACCAGTTATAAAACGGCACAGCCGCAAAAGACCCCGCCGTCATAAACATGACCAGCCCGATCAGCGGTAAAACCACTTTTTTGGCGTCTGGCTGGCTCATTCACTGGCTCCTGTAGCGGGCAAATAGTTCGGCGCGTAAATATCTTCGTTTTGTGGCTGTGAAAGCTTCACGATAGACACCGCAAATATCATCGCCACCAAGCCGCCAAGGATAAGGCCCATGGCCACATTGCGGCCTCTGCGGCGGGCGTGAAGTTCGTGCTCGGGGTGAATAGCCATGCTTAAAACCAAATCGGAAGCGCGGTGATCGAAAGATCAAGGGCGCGGAGGGTTGCTTCCACCAGTAGCATTAGGAAATGCACAAACAGGTAGACGATGGTGAAGCCGAAAAACTGTTTTTCGGCGCGAAAATTGTCAGCGTCACGGTCAGATTCTTGTCGCTTAAGCAGCCGCCAAGCGCCTGCCAGCAGCACGGCGTTAAGCACCAGTGAAACCGCCAAATAAGCAAGGCCGCCGATTTGCGTAAAGCTAGGGGCCAAGGCCACCGGAATAAGCAACAACGTATAGCCAAAAATATAGCGCCGCGTTACGCGCTCACCGCGCATCACAGGCAGCATAGGAATGCCAGCCGCTTTATAATCTTCATTGCGCCATAAGGCCAAAGCCCAGAAATGCGGTGGGGTCCAGATCAGGATCAGCGCTACCAAAAGAATTGGCTCAACGCTGATGCTCCCCGTCGCCACAACCCAGCCCAACAGCGGCGGAAAGGCCCCTGCCGCGCCGCCAATAACGATATTTTGAGGCGTCAACCGTTTAAGCCCGATCGAATAAACGACCACGTAAAAGAAGATAGTAAACGCCAGCCAGCCAGCCGCCGCGATGTTCGCAAACACCGCTAGCATCATCACAGAAAGCCCCGAGAGCGCGAGGCCAATGGCCAGCGCTTCCCCAGGCTGCACACGGCCACTCGGAATTGGCCGCCCCTGCGTGCGCTTCATTATAGCGTCAATATCACGGTCCCACCACATATTCAGCGCGCCCGAGGCCCCAGCCCCAATGGCAATGCACAAGATAGACGCAATCGCGATCACCGGATGCACAGGCACCGGAGCCACCAGCATGCCCACAAGGGCGGTAAATACCACCAAGCGCATAACCCGAGGTTTAAGCAGCTCGACATAATCGCCGAACTGCGCCTCGTATTCCTGCGTATCTATGTGGGAAACGTCAGCCATTTAGTTAGACGCAACCTGTGTGGATATCGGAATGCCCGCATATTCTTCAATCGCACCCTCAAGCCACAGTTCATAATTCTCTTGGCTCACAACCTTCACAACAATAGGCATATAGGAGTGGTTCTTGCCGCAAAGCTCAGAGCACTGGCCGAAATAAACCCCAATGTAGTTTTCGTCAGCATCTGTGCCGGCTTCTACATCACGCGGGTCAGCGCCCACTTTGAACCATGTTTCATTCAAACGACCCACAATCGCGTCCATCTTAATGCCAAAGGCTGGCACTGCAAACGAGTGGTTTACGTCAGACGCTGCAATTTGCACCCGCACAGTTGCGCCCACAGGCACGACAATCGCGGTGTCAGCGGCCAACAAATAATCACTGGCTTCATAGCCATAGCTTTCCAGCTCGGCGATCACTTCATCCGTAAGGCCCGGTGAGCCTTCACCAATCATAAAGCTATCAAACTCAACGCCGCTTTCAGGGTATTCATAGGTCCAATACCACTGATTTCCGGTCACCTTGATGGTGATGTCACTCTCAGGAATTTCAACTTGCTTAAACAGGATCGGCAGTGAAAACGAGCCAATCACGATCAGGATAACAATCGGCAGCAGCGTCCAAACGATTTCCACCATAGTGTGGTGGGTAAAGCGTGCCGCGTTTTTGTTAGCGCGTTGGTTATAGCGAATAACCACCCAGATCAGCAGCAGCGTTACGAAAATCGTAACAATCGCCATGATCCAGTGCACCATGCCGTCCAGCCA
>WTAL01000034.1 GCA_013139635.1 Paracoccaceae bacterium | reverse complement strand
CGCGCACCTCTTGAATATTGGAAATCTTATGGGCCAGCGCCCCCGGGTTTTGCCGCTTTATCGGCTCTTCTAGCACAGCCTTACCAGCCCTATCCCCAATGAAAGCCGCAAGGCGGTTGATGTTATTCACATCCGTCAGCATTTCGTAATCTATTTCGAAATAGGGCTGCTCGCTTGTGGTCAAAGATTGCGATATGCGGCCATAAAAAGCTGTGCGGTCTTTTAAGTAGGTTGCGTATTCTTCAAGATCAAAATGAATTTGCACGTCTTTGCGGTGCGCAATATCCGAAACCAGCCATTGCTGCGTTTCCAGCGCGATTTGCAGCGAAACAAAGCTCTCAACAGGGTCACGGGTCAGGATGATTTTAGCGCAATACCGATCTTTGAGTGCGGCTTCCATGACCTTTTCATCATGATCCTGAAAGAACCGATATCCCGTTATTTTGTGGGGGGTGTTCGCGCGCACTGCGTCCAGTAGGCGCTGCGGGTCTTCATTTCGGGCTTCGGTTTCAATCCCAAGAAATTTTTGGCAGCCCTGCACACCAATAAAGGATTTATGAAACAGCTCCCCGTGGCAAACCAGCCCTTCATATTGGTTGAGAAACTTCTCAAGCAGGTTGGAGCCGCTGCGCATCGCACCAAGCATAATAAAGCTGGTAAAGGGCTGGCGGCTCACGGGTTTTCACTCTGCGGGTCAAGGCTTATGGAAAAGGCGGTATCCAAGTTTAACCCCGTATCTTTCAGGAATTCAACATAAGCTTCCAGTTGTTCATATGGCAAAAATGCCGGAATATCGCGGTTGGTGTTGGTAAGGCGGGGGCGCAATGTGAGCAGTAAATCTTCCAATACCGCGCCGGGCTGTGAATAGATTTCAGCAAGTGAGATAATGCGGATATTGGCATTGCCCCCCTCAAGTGCGGCCAGCTGCGCCTGCTCCTTGAGTGCCAATTTTTGCGCGCGGTCATGCAGCGCATCTTTATTGCGCAGGTTTTCCCGTAATAGGTCTAGCAGCCAAGCCGAGCGGATATGATAGACCCGCGCGTTTTGGTCTTTGGAGATAAATTTGGCGAGGCTTGGGCTGGTATTGGGGTCAAAATTGAAAATCGGGTCATCATCTGCGTGATTCCATATGAAATTCAGCAAAAACCCTTCGGCATTATTGTCCCGTATTCTCCGGCTACTGGCCATATTGCGCTTTAAAGCCTTCCCCGCTTGGGCAAACTTTTGTTTGTCCTTTGACCAAATATGCTCATGCAACACAATGCCGGTATGCTGGTGCAGCCATGGGGCCAAATCGTTGAAAACACGGTCAAAGCCACTCAGAACTGTGTAACTGGTTGCAGTGTTTAGATCAAGCAATCGAGGCGCGCGCCCTTGCATAAACAGCCCCTTCCGACCCTCCAGCCAGCGAGACTCAGCACGGGCAATATTGGCCTGAAAGGCCACGGCCATATCAGGGTTGCGCTTTTCTACCTCCCGGTTCTCATCAAGCAGTTTTTTATAAAGCCCCTCAGCGCCATGCCACACTTTGCGAACAAAAAAGCTATCAAGATGCTCAAAATATTTGGCGTGATCATCATAAAATGTCATCGGTTTTCCGCGAAAATCAAAGCGGGCATAGGTGAGCGAGCGCGACCTGATTTTTACACTATGCTTGCGCGCGAGGCTCTGGAAATAGGATTCGTCCGGTATCCAGCTTAGCTTGAAAAACTGGTCATAACCCTCGCGCATGGGGTCATTTATGATCGCCTGAAGCGTGGCGCGGGAGAGGGTCCACCATTGC
The DNA here is from genome assembly GCA_013139635.1 of Paracoccaceae bacterium. GTDB lineage: Bacteria > Pseudomonadota > Alphaproteobacteria > Rhodobacterales > Rhodobacteraceae > UBA3077. The sequence continues at coordinate 41,014 of WTAL01000034.1, read as the reverse complement.
GAACCTATATGCGGGGTTAACCCCTCAGGCAATTTCCGGCGCAGGCGTAATTTTCGCTGTAGCCATACCAGCGCATCAAACCGCCGCCGGCGCTTGGTAAAAGACAGCGGGAAAAACAAGCTAAAACGCTCAGCTTCAAGCCCGCCTTTTATCCAGTTCATACCCCCTACCGCCACCGATTCAATAAAATCTATTTCAACGTGGCGCTCTAAAAAGGAGATCAATTCAGGGATAGGACGGTTGGGCAAACAAGAGCCGGAAATGAGCATAATATGAGAGACGTCATCAAAGGTTTTTAGCAGCACTTCAGAGGTGGCAAGCTGGGCTTGCACCAGCGAAAACCGGCCCCATTCGCACAGAACGCGCGGGGCAAACACCACATTTTCAAGCGAGCTAACGGTTTGGTGAAAGTCAGAATAGGCGGAGTCTCCAACTTTTGCATCCACATGAATGGCAATTTTGCATCCCGCAGCGTGCAAGGCCTGCACAAGCGAGGCCGCGCGGGGCAAATGCTCATGCACCAAAAGCGCCATGCCAATGCTCATGCCCACCCCCCATAAGAGATCAGCCCGAGTCGGTCTAGCTGCTGCCAATTGACATATTCTGTGGATTGCGGGCTCCACATTTCATCTATCGCATTTTCTTGCTCGCTATAGGCAAGGTATTCGGCGCTATTGGCATAATGCTCGCCGCGTTGCAGCTCCTCACTGGCACGATCATAAAGATCGGGCAGGAATTTGGTGTGCAGGAGCGCGCCGCATATCTTTTCCCCGCCCTCCCGCTCATAGGTTTGGTTTAGGCTGCGGGGCAGCAATAGATGTGTAGACGAGATATAAACATAATGCTTACGCCAGAAAATTAGTGGTGTTTTGTTGAGGGCGGGCGCCTTTGCGGGCTGGGCGCGGAAAAACAGCCGCTGGCGCGGGCCACCCTGAATCCACATCTCGGTAAAGCGGTTATTCCGGCGCTGGGTGTAATTGCCCGCATCAAAATGAGTAAGAGTTTCAAGCGGGTTTTGCCCTTGCTTATAAGGGGCTATCTCTTTTGGGTAGAGGTCAATCAGCATCGCCGCAAAGCTGCTAATTTGCGAAGCAGCCAGCCATTCCGTAAGGGCGCTTAAGGGGCGGGTATCATGGTGGGGGTAAACAAAAAGTTCGTCTACATCCACAACGAGGCACCAATGCTTGTGGCCAAATTCATTAAGCAGACTATTAAGCCAAAGCACGCCAAATTTGGCGCGGCGATAGCTGGCCTTTGTATGCCAAAGCGAAACATCGGGCTGGGCTTTGAGCAGCTCGGTGGTGCCATCAGTGGAGCCATTATCGACAATGAAAAACTGGTCAACGCCGAGATTGCGATAATACTCTAGAAAGTATGGCAGGCGCAGGGCCTCGTTGCGCATAGTTGAAAACAGAAATATCCCGCCCTTTTTGGCGTGGTTTTCCCCCATTTTTACGTTGTGAAGATCTTTTTTGCGGCGAATCGTGCGTATCTGCCACTTTTTTCGCAAAAGTCGCAGCCGGTAATGTTGCAAAAGGTTTTTCATCTGCCGGCTTTCTGCTCGCTCTGATTATCCGCATCATACAGGAACATATTTAGCTTGGCAAAATGTTGATCCCATGTCGGAAAGCTGACATTTTTAGGGAGTTTTTCGCGCGGTGTGGCTGTGGCAGCCAAAATAGCGACCGACCATGCCTCTAGGTCGTCCGACGGAAGATAGTTAGGCAGATCGCCAGCGATTTCCCGAAAGCAGGGAAGATCAGCGCAGATCACCGGAATGCCCATTTGCAGCGCCTCAATCAGCGGATAGCCAAAACCTTCGGCAAAGCTGGGGAAAAGCAGTGCGCGGGCGGAGGCCAGACGGTGCGCGAGGGCTTTATCGCTAAGTTTCGCGTGCTCAAATACGGTTTTCCCCATTAGCGGACTGGAATCAAGTGTGCGAAAAACCTGTTCGTTTTGCCAGCCACGCTGGCCGATAATATGCAAATGCGCCTTTATTTCCGGCCATATATCCAGCAAAATCTGGTGGTTTTTGCGCGGCTCGATGGTGCCGAGTATTACAAATTCTGCGGGGCGGGCCAGCGGTGCCGGTTTGGGGGCCGGAAGTGGGTCCGTGCCAAGCAGAATCGGTAAAGGCGCGGGGGAAAGCCTCCATTTTTGCAAATATTTCTCGGTGCGGTTGGCTGTATCTTTGGAATTGTAAATCAGCGCGTCACAGGCGGCAGCAGTGGCTTTTAGCTCACTTTCAAAGCGGGCGGCGGTATCTGGGCGGGTAAATTCGGGGTAATCCAGCGGGATGACATCATGCACCATAGCCAGTATTTTGCCAGCACCGCCAGCCTTAATTGCCTGCCAAAGAGCTGGTTTTCGGTTGGAGTGCCCAACATTCAGATAGGTAAAACCACCCAGCAGATGCTGCTTTAAAACTTTGGCAAGGCCAGCGCGCAGACAGGTGGCCAATGACAGCCGCCGCAGCGTAGATTCGGCGCGGTTGGTTAGGTCGGGCAGCTTGTGGCTGAACAAGCGCGCGATCAAATCTTGCTTTTGCCACGGGGTATCGCCTGTAATCATCGGCCAAATGGTTTGCATAGCTTGGCGGTCCAGCAATACATAGCCTTTGAGCACGCGAGACAGGAAAAAAATCGGCACGTCGGCCTGCAAAAAATGATGGATATAAGCACGCTCTACGCGGTCAATACCTGTGGGGTGCGGATAAGGTGCGCGCGAAAGGGTGCGGCTGATGTCCAGCAGAATGGCGGACATCAGGCAGCGCTACTCGGCAACCTGTTGCATATGGGTGATCGAGTCCAAAAAGATTCGGAATTCATCATGCAGCTCCGCGCGGGCGAGGCCAAAGGCCACGGTTGCCTGAAGATAGCCCGCTTTGGAGCCACAATCAAACCGGTTGCCATCAAACCGATAGCCGGTAACAGGCGCACCCGTGCCAATTTGCGCACAAATCGCATCGGTAAGCTGCACTTCGCCACCCGCGCCAGCTGATTGGCCTTTGAGAGAATCAAAGATTTCGGGGCGCAAAATATAGCGGCCGATCACGGCCAGATTAGACGGCGCAACATCTGCGTTTGGCTTTTCCACCATGCCTTTTGCGGTTACAATGCGGCCATTGTTCTCAATCGGGTCAATCACGCCGTAATTGGATATTTGCTCTGGCGCTACCTCCATCGTGGCAACCATATTTCCACCAACGGATTGATAAGCCTCGATCATTTGCTTAAGGCAGCCAACCTGCCCTGCGATTACATCGTCAGGCAAAAGCACAGCAAATGGCTCATTTGGGGCGATCAGGCGGCGGGCACACCACACCGCGTGCCCAAGGCCCAAGGCCTCACGCTGGCGAATATAGGCAATCGCGCCACTTTCCATATCGGTATCGCGCAGCTGCTTGAGCAGGTCGGTTTTCCCTTTGGAAAACAGCGATTTTTCCAGCTCGGGGTTGCTGTCGAAATAATCTTCCAGCGCCGATTTTCCGCGCGCGGTCACAAAAATAAAGTCGGTAATGCCAGCCTCGCGGGCTTCGTCAATCGCGTATTGAATTAAAGGCCGGTCAACCAGTGTCATTATCTCTTTCGGGATAGATTTGGTCGCCGGTAAAAACCGCGTGCCAAGGCCAGCCACAGGAAAGATTGCTTTTGTTACTTTATTGTTCATTTTATTCCCCAATCAGAAGAGAACGGCGTTACTCACTAAACACTCTAGACTGATTCCACCACAAACCCGTTAAGACACTTAATGGCATCGTTTTGCGGCGAAAATATGTCAGCCGTTGCTGACACTTGCGGATAAGCTACAAAATCAACGGGGGAAATACTGGCCAAACGCTGAATTTCTGCCTCTACTTTATCATGGATTGAGCGCTTTTGCAAAAGAGGCTCGCTGCGGGAGGATTTTCCGAATTGCCCGCCTGAAAGGGTCCAGTATCCGCACTCTGAGAAATTAGCTTTCATAAAGGCCGGTGTGCGAGAAAGGGTAAGCGTGGTGGTGATTACCCCCCCATCAGCGAGGGTTTTTCCCTTATCATTTAGCCATTTTTGCTCAGCTTTGCGGCCAACAAGAAGCACGTGTGTTCGTGGCATTGGCTCCAGTATTGGAGAGGTTCCCGCAGCTGGCTCTTTGCCAACAGGCATTGATTTTAGCAGAAAATACCGCCCGGTCTGGTAGCCGTCTTCAAGCGATTTTATGAGGGCAGGTAAGGCAGGTGGTTCCATCAAGCCAGCTAGAAGCTGTTTTTCCAAGCGCTTGAATTGCAGGGCTTTAAAAGCCAAAAGCGCAGGCTCAAGCGCATCTTCCGGCGCGTGTCTGCGGCAAAAAACAGCTTTGCTTTTCCCGTGTGGGTTCAGGGTTTTGGGCACGCGGTTTTGGGCGCGGTAGGGGCCTGCCGCAAAGCCGTGGTGCACCTGTGCGCGCGGCACAATTGCCAGCTTCCAGCCCGCTTTTGAAAGCCGGAGCGAGATATCGCTATCATCAAGATAATAGGCAAAAGCCGGATCAAACCCGCCGATTTGCTTAAGGGCCGACGCTCTAAAAGCGCAGTTAGTGCCGATCATCACCGGCGCGGTTTTTTGCGAGGGGGCAAAGATTTCGGGTTTAGAATCTGGCGCAATATCAAGCGGATGGGCCTCACCCACAAGATCTGTCTCTACCGCGCCCCATTGCAACGAAATGCCGTTGCGCCCACGGGTAAAGCCGCCTGTACCGCCGATTGAGGGATTTTTGAAGGGCGCCAATAGATAGCCCAGCCATGAAGGGTCTGGCAGGGCGTCATCATCGCAAAAGGCGATAAAGCGGCCCTTGGCGGCAAATATCCCCACGTTACGCGCCACGGCAATATTGGCCTCGTCACAATCAAACAGCCGCAGCGGTGTTGGGTGGCTGGCACCCTCAAGCGCGCCCGGTGTGTTGGTGACAACGATAACCTCAAAGCCCGAAATATCCTGAAACCGCAGGCAAGACAGCATTTTGCGCAGCTCATCCGGCCGGTCTCGGCTAACGATAATAACGCTGATGTCTGGCGTGTCTGCCATTTAGGCCTCTTTCAACTGCACCCCAGGGCTGAGGGCAATGAAAAACGGGTTCTCATAAATGGGTTTACCGTAGGTTAACGGGGTGTGGTCATCAAACCGCACCACCTGCCCGCCTGCACCTAGCAGCACGGCATGGCCCGCGGCGGTATCCCACTCCATTGTGCGGCCAAGGCGCGGATAAAGATCAGCCTCGCCAGCTGCCACAAGGCAAAATTTAAGCGAAGAGCCGGCAGCCGCGCTATCGGCAACGTTGTATTTATTGATATAGTCATCCGTGGCGGCATCGCGGTGTGATTTGGACGCAACAACAATGAGCGCCTCATTATCCGGCGTTGAAACGCGCAATGGCTTAAGCGTGCCGTCAAGGCTTTCTTCCACCGTCTGCCCACTGGCATCCGTATAAAACAGCCGTTTTTTGGCAGGGGCGAAAACCACGCCGAGCACCGGCGTACCATTCTCAACCAATGCAATATTCACGGTAAAATCTCCGCGCCGATGCACAAATTCCTTGGTGCCGTCCAGCGGATCCACGATAAAGAACCGGTCTGCACTCACATTGTGGCTGTCAGATTGCTCCTCGGTCACCAAGGCGATTTCAGGAAAGGCGGCGCGCAGCCCTGCCGAGATCATGGCATCAGCGGCTTCATCTGCTTCCGTTACCGGCGAATCGTCGGCTTTGGTGCGCACACCAAAATCATCACGGGCATAAATTTCCATAATTTTATCACCCGCTTCTAGCGCCAAAGCACGGATGGTTTTAACGATTTCTGTGTTATTCATGGGGTGTGCCTTCAAAAAATATGGTTGTTTAGGGCCTGTTATAGACTTATGCCTTATTTTTCGGCAAAGTATTTCTGCTAATAAGCGCATTTAAATGGATAATTAAATAATGGCCGCTGCCCCGCAATCAAAATCATTGTTTTTTGGTGCTCTGGAATTTTTGGATCTGATTTTCCATTCTGTGGTGCGCGAAGTGCGGACACAGAGCGGAAACGCGACCTTTGGCGTTTTGAAGGAAGTCGGCAATATAGCCGTATTTTTGGCACTCTTTTACACGATAGCAGTTTTTCTAGGCCGCGGAGCATCCATTCGTGGAAGTTTGTTTGTGTTTTTGCTAACAGGCATAATCCTGTTTTTAACCCATACAAAAGCCGTTGGCTCGGTGCGTAGCGCATCCAGTGCCACGTCCGCAATCATGATGCATTCTCCGATGACCGTAATTCTATCTATTTTGGCGAAAGCTTTTGCGGGGCTTTATTTTCAGTTTGTTGCAGTATCCATCATTATAACCCTGCTTTGGATATTTGGCGCAGACTTAACGGTAGATAACCCGGGTGGGCTGGTTTTACCTGTGTTTTTTGCCTGGGCAAGTGGCATCGCAGTTGGCATGGTTTTTATGATTTTTTCGCCAGTGGTGCCGGGACTCATAAACGCGATATCGCCCATCTATCAGCGCGCACAAATGTTTACCTCGGGAAAGTTCATTCCTGCAGCTTATATGCCCGCAGCTATGGTCGGTTGGTTTGACTGGAATCCGCTATTTCATACCATTGACCAAGCGCGGGTTGCTGCTTTTGTGAACTATAATAGTGACGTTTCAAACATGGCTTACCCGATATGGTTCACCGTTGTTGCTATTACTATCGGCCTGATGGGCGAGTTTTGGGCCCGAAAAAACCTCTCGAAATCAAAACATGGTCAATAATATGCCCCCTTTAAGCCCTGTTGCCCTGCAAACCATTGCCATGCCCGCCGACACCAATGTAAATGGCGACATTTTTGGTGGCTGGTTAATGGCCCAAATGGATTTGGGGGCCTCAGTGCCCGCCCGCATTCGTGCCAAGGGCCGCGTAGCTACGGTGGCGGTGGAGGGTATGACCTTTCATAAACCCGTTTTGGTCGGAGACCTCGTTTCCATCCACGCTGACATCCTCAAAGAAGGCCGCACATCGCTACATATAGGGGTTGAGGTATGGGTGACCCGCCAGCCCTCGGGGGATCGCAAGAAGGTCACCGAAGCGCGGTTTATCTTTGTGGCGGTGGATTCTGACGGGAAAAAGCGGCCTCTGCCGTAAAATCCACTTAAAAGAATCGCTTGCGGCAATTTAATCCTTGCAGTTTTCATCAAAAAACATCAAAAACCTGCGCGCACGGCGGTTGTAGCCCCCCGCCCGCGCTCCTATATACGGTTCAAAGTAATGGGATGGAGTGCGGGGCCGAAATACCGGACCGCACCTCCACAATCGCCAAAGGAAAGGACATCATATGTCAAAAGTTATCGGAATTGACCTCGGGACCACAAACTCTTGTGTCGCCATCATGGATGGCTCCCAGCCTAAAGTTATCGAAAATTCGGAAGGCGCGCGCACCACGCCTTCGATCGTTGGTTTTACTGATGATGAGCGCCTCGTTGGCCAAGCCGCCAAGCGCCAAGCTGTAACCAACCCTGAAAACACGCTTTTCGCCATTAAGCGCCTGATTGGCCGCCGTGCGGATGACCCCATGGTGCAACGAGACAAAGATTTGGTGGCGTATAACATCGTTGAAGGCCCGGGCGGGGACGCATGGGTTGAAGTAAAAGGCGAAAAGTATAGCCCCAGCCAAGTGTCGGCCTTCATTTTGCAGAAAATGAAAGAAACCGCAGAGGATTACCTCGGCGAGACCGTAACGCAGGCCGTTATTACGGTTCCGGCTTACTTTAACGACGCCCAGCGCCAAGCCACCAAAGATGCCGGCAAAATTGCTGGTCTTGAAGTGCTGCGCATTATCAACGAGCCAACAGCGGCTGCTTTGGCTTATGGCCTTGATAAAGAAACCAGCAAAACCATCGCGGTTTATGACCTTGGCGGCGGCACATTTGACGTTTCGATCCTCGAAATTGATGACGGCCTGTTTGAAGTGAAATCCACCAACGGGGACACATTCCTTGGCGGGGAAGACTTTGACATGCGCATCGTGGATTATCTTGCGACGCAATTCAAAAAAGATACAGGCGTAGACCTAAAGGGCGACAAGATGGCGCTGCAACGGCTGAAAGAAGCCGCTGAAAAAGCCAAAATCGAGCTTTCATCCGCGACCCAAACCGAGATCAACCAGCCGTTCATCACCATGGACCCGGCCACCAGCCAGCCGCTGCACCTTGTGGTAAAGCTGACCCGTGCCAAGCTGGAATCGCTTGTATCTGACCTGATCAAAGCGTCCATGAAACCTTGTGCTGCTGCGTTGAAAGACGCTGGTTTCACTAAGGGCGACATCGACGAAGTGGTTTTGGTAGGCGGGATGACCCGTATGCCAAAGGTTATGGAAGAAGTGACCAAGTTCTTTGGTAAAGAGCCGCATAAGGGTGTGAACCCTGATGAAGTGGTAGCGCTCGGCGCCGCCATTCAGGCTGGCGTGCTTCAGGGTGACGTGAAAGACGTTGTGCTGCTGGATGTTACGCCTTTGAGCCTCGGGATCGAGACTTTGGGCGGGGTGTTTACCCGCTTGATCGACCGGAACACTACCATCCCTACCAAGAAATCTCAGGTGTTCTCGACTGCCGAAGATAACCAGAATGCGGTTACTATTCGGGTGTTCCAAGGTGAGCGTGAAATGGCGACGGATAACAAGATCCTTGGCCAGTTTAACCTCGAGCAAATCCCACCCGCCCCGCGCGGTGTGCCACAGATCGAAGTGAGCTTTGATATTGACGCCAACGGCATTGTGTCGGTTTCCGCTAAGGATAAAGGCACCAATAAAGAGCAAAAAATCACCATTCAGGCCTCTGGTGGGCTGAGCGATGATGACATCGAAAACATGGTGAAAGAGGGCGAGGAAAATGCCGAGGCCGATAAGGAGAAGCGCGAGCTGATTGAAGCGCGGAACCATGCCGAAAGCCTGATCCACTCAACCGAGAAATCGCTTGAGGAGCACGCTGATAAGGTGGACCCAACTACGGTTGAAGTCATTGAAATGTCAGCTAAAAACCTTAAGGAAACCCTTGAGGATGAAGCCGCAGACGCCGAAACCATCAAGACTCGGACACAGGATTTGACCGAGGCCGCGATGAAGCTGGGCGAGGCTATTTATAAAGCCGAAGCCGAAACAGCTGAGGCTGATGCAGGTGGTGAAGAAGCCGCTGGCGACGATGACGTGGTAGACGCGGATTTTGAAGATCTCGACGAAGACGAGAAATCTTAATCCGAGCGCACTGAAAAAGCGGCCCGCCCTGCCCGGGCGGGCCGTTTCATTTGTAAAGGGGCGAAATGATGGCAAAGCGTTGTTATTATGATATTGTCGGAGCCGAAAAATCGGCTTCCGTGGCCGAGCTCAAGGTTGCCTATCGCCGCAAGGTGAAGGAACTGCACCCCGACCAAAACCGCGATAATCCAGATGCCGAAACCCTGTTCAAAGAAGTGAACGAGGCTTATGATATCCTGAAAGACCCTGAAAAGAAGGCCGCCTATGACCGTTTTGGCCACGCAGCTTTTGAAGGTGGCACAGGCGCTTCAGCCGGCCAAGGTGGTGGTGGGAATCCCTTCGGCGGCGGCGGATTTTCCGATATTTTTGAAGACCTGTTTGGCGGCTTTGCAGGCGGTGGCCAAAGGGGCGGAGGCCAGCGGGCTACGCGCGGACAAGATCTGCGCTATAATCTAAATGTAACGCTCGAAGAGGCGTTTGCTGGCAAACAAACCGATATCACCGTGCCGGGTTCGGTTTCTTGTGAGGCATGTTCTGGCACGGGGGCCGAAGGCGGCGCCGAGCCGGAAAACTGCCCAACCTGTGCAGGCATGGGTAAAGTGCGTGCACAACAAGGGTTTTTCACCGTTGAGCGCACCTGCCCAAGCTGCCATGGCCGTGGCCAAATTATCAAAAACCCTTGTGGCTCATGCGCAGGCGCCGGCCGCGTGCAAAAAGACCGCACTTTGCGGATTGATGTGCCAGCGGGCGTAGAAACCGGCACGCGCATTCGGCACACGGGTGCGGGCGAGGCCGGCACGCGCGGCGGGCCAGCGGGTGATCTTTACATCTTTATCGAGGTCGAGGAGCACTCTATATTTGAGCGCGACGGGGCAAATCTTTTCTGCTCAATCCCGATTTCGATGACAACCGCCGCCCTTGGTGGAGAGCTGGAAGCGCCCACAATAGACGGCGGCCGCACCAAGGTAAAAGTGCCTTCGGGGGTGCAATCTGGCAAGCAACTTCGGTTGCGCGGCAAAGGCATGCCAGCGCTTCGCGGCTCTGGCGTTGGTGATCTTTACATTGAGCTGGGCGTTGAAACTCCAACCAACCTCACATCGCGGCAAAAAGAGCTTTTGCGTGAGTTTGAAGCGGAAAGCAAAGACAACAACCCCGCAAGCCACGACTTTTTTAGCCGTGTTAAGAGCTTTTGGGAGGGGATGACCGGATAAATCCGGCGACATCTTCCAGCAAAGGGATCGCTCCGGCGGTCCCTTTTTTTGTGACCTTCAGGGCGGCAGCCGCAGCGGCCATGCGCAGGGCCTCTTGCGGGGCTTTGCCCGCGTCAAGCTGGGCCATAAAATAGCCCATAAACGTGTCGCCCGCGCCCGTGGTGTCTACCGGTTCAACCTCAAAAGCTGCTTGGGTATAGCGGCTAGCCCCATCGCGATAGGTGATACCCGCACTTCCCCGCGTGATCAGCAGCTTTTCCACCGGAATCTCGTCCTCTGAAACGCCAAGGGCCTCGCAAACCATTGCCGCCTCGCCTTCATTCACCGAAAGGAGGTCTACAAATGGCATCATGTTTTTCACTTTGCCCACCTCAAACGGCGCTGCCACATAGGCGACTTTTAGCCCTTTGGCGCGGGCCAGTTTTGCTGCAAACGGCCCATTATTAACCTCGTTTTGCAGCAAAAACCAATCCCCCGCTTTGGCACTCGCCAAAGCCGCGCTAATCTGGCCCTCGCTAACCAAAACATTCGCACCATCATAAAGCACAATGTTATTCTCGCCCTTGGCATCCACATTGATAATCGCATGCCCCGTCGCGCTTTTAAGCACAGCAATGCCTGCGATATCCGCACCCGCCTCGGCCAGTATTTCGCGCGTCCACAAGGCATCACCTCCAATAGCGCCGATATGCACCACTTGCCCACCCGCGCGGGCAATCGCAATACTTTGGTTGGCCCCTTTTCCGCCTAAGCCTTTGGAGTAGCTATCACTTAATAGCGTTTCCCCCGGTGCGGGAAAGTGCGGCACGTTGTAGATATGGTCAATATTGATAGAGCCAAGGTTGAAAATCACTTAGCCCACCTTACAGGCGGCCATCACCGCCATATGCAAAATATCGGTCACAGTTGAAGTGGTGGAGCCGAGCTTAACCTGCTTATCAATACCGGTCAGAATAGGGCCAATCACCGTCGCCCCGCCCATTTCCTGCATCAGCTTTACCGAGATCGAGGCCGAGTGCCGCGCAGGCACAACAAGGATATTGGCAGGGCCGGACAGGCGGCAAAACGGGTAGTTTTTCATTACATCCGGATTCAGTGCCACATCCACCGTCATCTCGCCATCATACTCAAAATCAACCCCGCGTTTGTCCAGCTCCGCCGCCGCGTGCTCCATCTTTTCAGCGCGTTCCGACACCGGATAGCCGAAATTGGAGAAGCTCACAAAAGCAACGCGCGGCTCTAGGCCGAGGTTGCGGGCCACTTCAGCGGCGCGCTCGGCAATATCGGCCAAGTCCTCAGTTTCAGGCCATTCATGCACCAGAGTATCGGCAATCAGCACCATTTTTCCGCGGTTAATGACCGCCGTAATGCCCACCGCGCCGTCACCCGGCTCAGCATCAAACACGTAGTTTATTAGCGAAAGCACTTGGGCAGATTTACGGGTCACACCCGTAATCATCCCGTCAACTTCGCCATGCGCCAGTAGTAGTGATGCAAAAACGTGGCGATCACGGCTAGCGATTTTGTGGCAATCCCGCTGGTCAAAGCCGCGCCGTTGCAGGCGGGCATAAAGCATATCGGTCATTTCTTTCAGGTTATCAATCTTGGCCGCGTTAATCACTTCGATCTCGCTAAATGCCTCGGGCATACCTGCCTCATTAAGGAATTGCTGCACCTGTTCATCACGGCCAACCACCACGGCCTGCCCAAGCCCCGAGCGCACATATGCCACTGCGGCGCGCACCACGCGTTCGTCATCGCCCTCGGCAAACACAATGCGGGCCTGCTCGCGCTTGGCGCGCTGATAAAGTGAGCGCAGGATAGAGCTTGTCGGGTCCAGCCGGTCTTTCAGGCTGTTTTCATAGGCTTCCATGTCAATAATCGGGCGACGCGCACAGCCGGTTTCCATACCAGCCTTGGCCACAGCAGGCGGAATTACGTGAATAAGGCGGGGGTCAAACGGGGTTGGGATGATATAATCCCGCCCGAAAGTGAGCTTTTGGCCATAGGCCATCGCCACTTCGTCGGGCACATCCTCACGCGCGAGGGCCGCCAACGCCTCGGCACAGGCGATTTTCATCGCGTCATTAATAGAGCGGGCGTGGATATCGAGCGCGCCACGAAAGAGATAGGGGAAGCCAAGCACGTTATTAACCTGATTGGGGTAATCGGAACGCCCCGTGGCCACAATCGCATCAGACCTAACCGCGTGGGCCTCTTCGGGGGTAATTTCCGGATCGGGATTCGCCATCGCGAAAATAACAGGGTGTGCGGCCATGGATTTAACCATTTCCGGCGTCACCGCGCCCTTTGCAGATACGCCGAGGAACACATCTGCCCCCGCCATCGCTTCATCCAGCGTGCGCAGCTTTGTATTGGCCGCGTGGGCCGATTTCCACTGGTTCATGCCCTCGGTGCGGCCCTGATAGATCACCCCTTTGGTGTCACACACGATACATTTATCGTGCTGCGCGCCCATGGATTTGAGCAATTCAATACAAGCAATGCCCGCCGCCCCCGCGCCATTCAGCACAATCTGGCAATCCTCAATTTTCTTTCCAGAAATGTGCAGCGCGTTAATAAGCCCCGCCGCGCAAATCACTGCCGTGCCGTGTTGGTCATCATGGAAAACCGGTATATCCATGATTTCTTTGAGCTTTTGCTCGATTATAAAGCACTCGGGCGCTTTAATATCCTCAAGGTTAATGCCGCCAAAAGTTGGCCCCATCAACTTAACAGCGTTAATAATCTCGTCTGGATCTTCGGTATCCAGCTCGATATCTATCGCGTTCACATCCGCAAAGCGCTTAAAAAGCACCGCTTTACCTTCCATCACCGGCTTGGAGGCCAGCGCCCCAAGATTTCCCATGCCCAAAATGGCCGTGCCGTTAGAAACCACCGCCACAAGGTTGCCCTTGGTGGTATAATCATACGCCAGCGCCGGATCATCGGCGATCGCTTGCACAGGGGCCGCCACGCCGGGCGAATACGCCAGCGACAGGTCGCGCTGCGTCGTCATCTCGGTGCTGGCGATCACCTCAATCTTACCGGGGGTTGGCTCTAGGTGATAGGCCAGCGCCTCTTCGTCGGTCACTTTGGGTCTGTCGGACATTTTGAATCTCGTCATTAGGGCGGTTTTGCGATTATTACTATTATGCTGTCGTTTGCGCAATGATATTTCTGGGTATTTTCCGGCTTTCCCATAGCCGCGCGGCGCTGTAAGTTTGGCCAAACCAAAGGAAACCCCGTGGCAAAACCAGCAATAACCCCGATGATGGCGCAATATCTGGACATTAAGGCCAGATACCCCGACGCGCTGCTGTTTTACCGCATGGGCGATTTTTACGAGCTGTTTTTTGACGATGCCAAAGCGGCCTCCGCGGCGCTTGATATTGCGCTCACTAAGCGCGGCAAGCACGAAGGCGAGGATATTGCCATGTGCGGCGTGCCCCACCACGCCGCCGAGGGCTATTTGCTGACGCTCATTCGCAAAGGGTTCCGTGTGGCGGTATGCGAACAGATGGAATCTCCGAAAGAGGCGAAAAAGCGTGGATATAAGGCGATTGTAAAGCGCGATGTGGTGCGGTTGGTGACGCCAGGCACGCTGACAGAAGACAGCCTGTTAGAGGCGCGCGCGCATAACTATCTGGTTTCACTAGCAGAACTACGTGGCGAATTTGGCGTGGCGTGGGTGGATGTTTCCACTGGCGCATTTCAAGTAACGGCAGTAACTGCACTGGCTTTAGAGCCGCTTTTAGCGCGGCTTGCCCCTGAGGAGCTGCTTATCTCTCAAAATATAGCGGATAATTTGCGGGGAAAAATGGAGATGGCTGGGCATGGTCTTACGCCGCTCGCCCCCTCTTCTTTTGATAGCGAAGCGGCCAAAGGGCGGCTGGGGAAGGTGTTTGAAGTGGCTTCGCTCGATGGGTTTGGGCAGTTTTCACGGGCAGAAATGGCCGCGATGGGGGCTGTGGTAGATTACCTCGATCTAACCCAATGCGGAAAAATGCCGCTTTTAAGCCCGCCTGTGCAGGAAGCGGCTGGCAGCCGGATGCAAATTGACGCCTCAACACGGCGTAACCTTGAGCTCGTGCGCGCACTTTCTGGCGGGCGGCAGGGGGCTTTGCTTTCAGTGATAGACCGAACGTTAACCGGCGGCGGTGCGCGCCTGCTAGAAAGCCGTTTAACCAGCCCTTCCAATGACTTGCCTTCCATTACCCACCGGCTGGATATGGTGCAGGGCTATGTGGAAAACCAAAATTCCTGCCATGATATCCGCACCCGCCTATCCCATGTTCCAGATATGGAACGCTGCCTTTCAAGGCTCTCGCTTGAGCGTGGCGGCCCACGGGACCTAACCGCCATTCGCAATGCGCTTGAGCAGGCCACCGCGATTTCAAGCGATTTTAGTAGTGTGGATTTACCCGAGGGCACGGCCAATGCTTTGGGGCTAATGCAAGGGCATATGCCGCTAATCGAATTGCTTTCGAAAGCGCTGATTGCCGAGCCGCCCTTGCTCACTCGCGATGGGGGATTTGTCGCCGAGGGTTTTGAGCGAGAGCTAGATATTGCTCGCAAACTGCGTGACGAAGGGCGAGGGGTAATTGCAGAAAAACAAGCGGCTTATGCACGCGAAACTGGTATTAATACACTGAAAATAAAGCACAATAATGTGCTAGGCTATTTCATTGAAACCACGTCCACTCATGCCGAGAAAATGCTTAATCCACCGCTTTCAGAAACCTATATCCATCGTCAAACCACGGCCAATGCTGTGCGCTTTACCACTGTTGAGCTTTCAGAGCTTGAAACCAAAATCCTGAATGCCGGAAGCCGCGCACTGGAAATCGAAAAGCGGGTTTTTGAGGATCTGCGCGTTGCTATCATTGCGGAAGCCGCGCAACTTTCTGGCGTGGCACGCGCCTTGGCCGACATAGACCTCGCCACCGCGCTAGCCGTGCTGGCTGTGGAAGAAGACTGGACACGCCCCAAGCTTGACGGCTCCCGCGCGTTTGAAATTGAGGCGGGGCGGCACCCTGTAGTGGAAGCGGCGTTGCGCGGCTCTGGCAAGCCTTTTATTGCCAATAATTGTGACCTAAGTGCCGATAAAAAGCCGGTATGGCTACTTACTGGCCCCAATATGGCCGGTAAATCCACCTTTTTGCGGCAAAACGCGATTATTGCGATATTGGCGCAGATGGGGGCCTTTGTGCCGGCTGCCTCGGCCCATATTGGGCTGGTGGACCAGCTTTTTAGCCGCGTTGGAGCGGCTGATGACCTCGCACGGGGGCAATCAACTTTTATGGTCGAGATGGTCGAAACGGCGGCGATTTTGAACCAAGCAGGCAGCCGCGCGCTGGTAATTCTTGATGAAATCGGGCGCGGCACGGCCACCTATGACGGGCTATCCATTGCATGGGCGACGCTTGAAAACCTGCATGAGGTCAACAAATGCCGATCCCTTTTTGCCACGCATTATCATGAGCTTACCGCGCTTTCAGAGAGTCTTTCAGGCCTGCATAATGCCACGGTTTCGGTGAAAGAGTGGAAGGGCGATGTGATTTTTTTGCATGAAGTGATTGCTGGCGCGGCAGACCGCTCTTACGGCGTGCAAGTGGCCAAGCTGGCGGGGCTGCCCAAGCCAGTGATCACTCGCGCACGGGCCGTTTTGAACATGCTGGAAAAACGCGAGCGCGAAGACGCGGGGAAAGTGCTGATTGACGATTTGCCACTGTTTGGCGCGGTGCAGCCAGCGCCCGTGCAGGAATCCGAGGTCGAAACCATGCTGGCCGACATCTCGCCCGATGAGCTTTCACCGCGCGAGGCCTTGGCATTGCTTTATGAGCTTAAACGAAAGCTCTAGTCTTCAGATTTAACCGGATCAGTGTTAGACGAAACACCCACCTGCGCCGCCCGTATCAAACGGCCCGCAATGGTAAAACCGGGGGCCATGGTTTGAATAACCGTGCCTTTAACGGTGTTCGGCACGGGGGCCTCAAACATAGCTTGGTGCAATTTCGGGTCAAACTTATCACCATTCGCAGGCTCAATCTTAACGATTTTGTGCTTTTCAAACACTGAAAGAAGCTCGCGCTGGGTCAGCTCTAGCCCCTCGGTCAGGGAGCTGTGCTGCTCACGCAGGGCGTCATCAATATTCTCAAGCGCCCGCGCCAAGTTATCATGCACCGAAAGCAGATCACGCGCCAGCTTAGTGCCGCCATAAGCCTCAGCCTCACGCCGATCCCGCTCGCCACGCTTGCGCATGTTTTCGGTTTCGGCCATCGCGCGCATCAGCCGGTCTTTTAGCTGCTGGTTTTCCTCTTCCAACACCTCAGCCGAGGGCGGCTCTAGATCCGCCAACTCCTGCGCTTCTAGCTCGGCTTCTAGCTCTTCAATGTTATCTAAGGAATCGAATTTATCTTCGTTCATCGTACTCTACCTTTATCTTGGCGTGCCAGAAACCAGCCTTCCCATCAACTGCGCCGTATAATCCACAATCGGGACAATGCGCGCATAATTCAGATGGGTCGGGCCAATGACCCCAACAGCGCCAACAATTTTTCGCTCACTGTTCATATAGGGAGAAACCACCAAAGAGGAACCCGAAAGTGAGAAAAGTTTATTCTCTGAGCCAATAAAAACGCGCACACCGTCGCCCGCCTCGGTCAGCGATAGCAGATTCTCCAAATCTCGCTTGCGCTCAAGGTCGTCAAACAGCTGTCGAATGCGCTCAAGATCTTCCACATTGGCATTTTCATCCAGCAAATTGGCCCTGCCCCGCACAATAAGCCGCTCAGGCGTACCCTCGGGGGCATCTGCCCACATAGCCACGCCCATCTCGATCAGCTTTTGTGACAGGATATTCAGCTCGGCCTGATTATTGGCGACTTCACGTGAAACAATTTGCTTAAATTCACCAACGGTGTGGCCTTCCATCACCGCATTCAGAAAGTTCGCGGCTTCGCGCATGGATGAAGGGGTCATCCCCATTGGCGGCGTGAAAATCCGGTTTTCGACCTGCCCATCCGCGGTTACCAGCACCACGAGGGCGCGGTCAGGCGCGAGCGAAACAAACTCAATATGCTTGATCGCAGATTCGGTTTTTGGGGTCAGCACAAGGCTCGCGCCTTGGGTAAGGCCTGAAAGCATATTTCCCGCACGGTCGAGCGCGGCTTGAATATCAGGCGTATCCGACATAGATTTTTCAATCTCAGTCCGGTCCACCCCCGAAACCCCGCCGATCTCAAGCAAGCCATCCACAAAAAGCCTAAGCCCCTGCTGCGTGGGCAAGCGCCCCGCCGAAATATGTGGGCTATTGAGCAAGCCGAGGTGCTCAAGATCTTGCATTGTGTTACGAATAGTCGCGGCTGAAAGCTTTTCCGCCAATTGTCGGCTAAGCGTGCGCGAGCCAACCGGCTCTCCCGTGTCCAGATAGGATTCCACAATCAGGCGAAAAACTTCGCGAGATCTATCACTCAGGTCAGACATCGGGGCGCGGTTGGTCATTTTGCTCTCACTTTGGCCTGAAAATAGGGGTTCGCAGGGGTGCGGTCAATGCTGGACGGAGGCGAAGGGGCGCGGTATGACAAGGAAACGGAAAATCAGGAGAGAAACATGCGCCCATCTGGCCGGACAAATGACACAATGCGCGAAGTGAGCATTGAAACCAACGTCACCAAACATGCCGAGGGCTCTTGCCTGATCAAATGTGGCGATACCCATGTGCTGTGCACGGCTTCCTTGGAAACCCGCGTGCCGCCTTGGTTGCGCAAAACCGGGCTGGGCTGGGTCACGGCTGAATATGGCATGCTGCCACGCTCAACGGGTTCACGCATGCGGCGCGAAGCAACGGCGGGCAAGCAATCCGGAAGAACACAAGAAATTCAACGGCTTATTGGCCGGAGCCTGCGGGCTGGGGTTGACCGTGTGGCGCTCGGAGAGCGACAGATCACGGTAGATTGTGACGTGATTCAGGCTGATGGTGGCACGCGCTGTGCTTCAATCACGGGCGGTTGGGTAGCTTTGCGGCTAGCGGTGAATCAACTTATGAAGGCAGGCGAAATTTCGCAAGACCCTCTGGTGGACCATGTGGCGGCGGTATCCTGCGGGATTTACGGCGGTCAGCCGGTGCTGGACCTTGATTATATCGAGGACTCCGACGCGGGTACTGATGCAAACTTTGTGATGACCGGCGCAGGTGGCATGGTAGAAATTCAAGGTTCAGCTGAAGGCGCTACTTTTAGCCGTGACGAATTTAATCAGCTTATGGACCTCGCCGAAAAAGGCGTGGCTGAGCTGGTGTTAGCCCAGAAAGCAGCGGTAAATGCGTAAGCTAACCGGAAAACTAGTGGTCGCAACGCATAACCAAGGCAAGCTGGAGGAAATCGCGCGACTGATGCAGCCTTTTGGTATTGAAACCGTTTCAGCGGGCCAGCTTGGTTATGATGAGCCGGAAGAAACCGAGGATACCTTTGTAGGTAACGCACGGATCAAGGCGCATTTCGCGGCCAAGAAAAGCGGGTTGCCTGCGCTGGCCGATGATAGCGGGATCGAAGTGGACGCTTTAGGCGGCGCACCCGGTGTTTATACAGCAGATTGGTCCGAAACCCCCAACGGGCGTGATTTTGTTATGGCGATGACCAGAACGTGGGATGAGCTAGAGAAAATTGGGGCTCCTGCCCCGCGCATAGCTCGTTTCTGCTCAACCCTAGTGATAGCTTGGCCAGATGGGCATGACGAAGTTTTTGCAGGCACAATCGAGGGCCAAGTGGTGTGGCCCATGCGCGGTGAGGAAGGCCACGGCTATGACCCTATCTTCCAGCCGGATGGTTACAACATCACTTTTGGAGAAATGGACCGCTGGGAAAAGAACAAAATAAGCCACCGCGCAATGGCGTTTGAGAAGCTTGTAACTGGATGTTTTCCTGATGAAAAGTAAGCGAACACTGATATCCACCGGTTCCCCCTTTGAGGCCACCATGGGCTATAGCCGCGCCTTAGTGCAAGGCGACTGGTGCTTTGTGTCTGGTGTCACCGGATACAACTATGAAACCATGAAAATGCCCAAGACAGTAGACCAACAAGCGCGCAACTGCTTTACTACTATAGGAAGAGTGTTGGAGGAATCAGGTTTCAAAATGGCCGATATCGCACGCGTGCAATATACGGTGGTAAACGCAAACCTCGTGGATGAACTTGTGCCCGCCCTAGGGGAAACCCTAGGTGATATTCGCCCAGCTGCCACCATGATTATCGCTGGTTTAATTAAGCCAGAAATGCTGATCGAAATTGAAGTTACGGCTTATCGTGGATGATTGGCAGCACGGCGGTTTTGGAGTCTATATCCACTGGCCATTTTGCCTCGCAAAATGCCCGTATTGTGATTTTAACAGCCACGTAAGCCGAAATATTGACCATGACATCTGGCGCGAGGCCCTGCTGGCAGAGCTTCGACATTCAGCCAAACTTACTGGCCCACGCAAAGTTGACACCGTATTTTTTGGCGGCGGCACGCCGAGCTTGATGAAGGCTGAAACCGTATCTGCTTTGATTGATGAAATCGACAAGCTTTGGGGGCTAGTTCCAAACGCCGAAATTTCACTTGAAGCCAACCCCACCTCGGTTGAAGCGCAAAAGTTTGCAGATTTCTCAAAAGCGGGTGTAAATAGAATATCTATGGGAATTCAAGCCCTTAACAATGTTGACCTTAAAGCTCTTGGCCGAATGCACTCTGTTAAAGAAGCGCTCATGGCCTTTGATATTGCCAAAGCGCAGTTTAAACGAGTCAGCTTTGACCTAATATATGCTCGGCAAAAACAAACAGCTGATAGCTGGTTTGCCGAGCTTCGCCAAGCGCTTGACCTCGCGGTGGACCATCTTTCGCTCTACCAACTCACCATTGAGCAAGGCACGCGCTTTGGGGATCTTTATGAAAAAGGGAACCTCAGGAACCTTCCGCCCTCAGATGAAGCCGCCGATATGTATCTCGGCACGCGGGAGATTTGTGCCGAATATGGCCTGAGCGGCTACGAAATTTCGAATTATGCCCGTCAAGGCGCTGAAAGTCGCCATAATTTAATCTATTGGCGCTATGGCGACTATGCCGGTATTGGCCCTGGTGCCCATGCACGGCTTACCCTAAGCCACCAAAGAACCGCGCTCCACACACATAGCCAACCACAAAAATGGCTGGACAGCGTTCGCAACCTTGGCCACGGAATGCGCACCCCCGAGGTTTTGACCCTTGAAGATCAAGCCATTGAATACTTAATGATGTCGATGAGGCTTTCTGAGGGTAGCGATCTAAAGCGCTATGAAGCCCTCGCCGGCCGAAAAATCTCACCTGAACGGATCAAAGTTTTAAAAGAATTAGATATGATTGAAATTTCGGAAAACAAACTAATGGCTACTGCAAAGGGACGGCCGCTCCTAAATGCAGTGCTTGCCGAACTATTGAGGTAGACGTATGGCTCGAATATTATGGCTGATTTTAGGGGGAAGCTCGCTCGCGCTAGGAACCTTAGGGATTTTCCTCCCCCTCCTCCCCACTGTGCCATTTTACCTTCTGGCCGCCTTTGGATTCTCCAAATCGTCAACCAAAATGCATAATTGGATGCTAAACCACAAAGTATTTGGGCCAGATATTCGAAACTGGAACAATAACCGCGTAATTCACCGCCGCGCAAAGCTGATGGCATCGGCTGGAATGGCCGGCTCGATCATACTTGCATTAGCATTAAGCGTGCCACTCAAATATATTGCAATTCAAGTTGTATGCTTGGTTCTTGTTACTCAATTCATTTGGAAACAAAAAGAATCCTAGCGCGACAATAACTGGCAAAGTTCATCTAATTCTTCCAAGGTCGAATAAGAAATCCGAAGTTCGCCTTTACCCGATGACTGCCGGTGATCAATCGAAACCTTTAACCGCAGCTGTGCGCTCAGGTCATTTTCAATTGCCCGCGTATCCGCATCTTTTGGTGGCTGAAGTTGCCGCTTTTGGGAAAGCTGTTTACCACCAGATTTTGCCAATACCTCAGTTTGCCGAACATTCAAACCTTTGTTAATCACCATGCGCGCTAGCGACGCCGGGTTGGTCGATGGTACCAAAGCCCGTGCATGCCCAGCGGTGATTTTACCCTCTTTCAAATAGGTGATGACCTCGTCTGGCAAAGTAAGCAGGCGCAACAGGTTCGCAATATGGCTCCGGGACTTCCCCAGCGCCTCAGCCAGCTTCTCTTGCGTATGGCCAAAACGGTCCATCAGCTGACGATATCCAACTGCCTCTTCTACCGCATTCAGGTCTGCCCGCTGGATATTCTCGATAATGCCGAGTTCTAGCACCTCTGTGTCGTCGAGCTCACGAATAATTACCGGTATATCATGCACTTGCGCCATCTGAGCAGCACGCCAGCGACGCTCGCCTGCAACTATTTGATATTCCTCAGGAATATTTGGGTTTGGGCGGACGATTAGGGGCTGAATTATACCCTTAGTCTTAATTGAGTTCGAAAGGTCTTCCAAATCGCTCTCGGCAAAAAACCGGCGGGGCTGGTCTGGATTGGCGTGTAGCTTCTCTATCGGCACTGTAGAATCGGCCGCGGGCCGCTTTGCTGGCCGGCTATTGCCGAGATCAACATCCGCAAGTAAAGTTGAAAGGCCACGTCCAAGATTGCGGCGCACAGGTTTCTTGGTCATCCAGTTAGTCTTTCATTCAGCGCCACGGGGTCGTTCATCCGCCGTAGCAATTCAGCCGCCAATTTTTGGTAAGCAATGGCCCCGGAAGAGCGGTGATCATAAATCAGCGCCGGTATCGAGTGCGAAGGCGCCTCGGAGAGGCGGATATTTCGGGGGATCGTGGTTTCATAAACCAGATCTCCGAGATTGCTACGCACATCTTCCTCCACCTGTCGCGAAAGATTGTTCCGCTTGTCATACATGGTGAGCACAACGCCATGCAGATCAAGCGCGGGGTTGAGCGATTGGCGAACTTCACGCACCGTAAGCATAAGCTGAGATAGCCCCTCAAGCGCAAAAAACTCGCATTGCAGTGGCACCAAAACAGATTTTGCCGCCACCATTGCGTTAATTGTAAGCAAGTTTAATGACGGCGGGCAGTCGATCAGTACATATTCAAAGCCGCAATCCAACGACTCTTGGCTTCCGAGCGCCTGCCGTAATCGAAGCACCCGGTTTTTATCCTCAACAAGATCAACATCCGCCGAGCTAAGATCAACAGTAGATGGCGCTACAAACAGGCCGGGAACCGGTGTTTCCTGGCACACATCTTTTAACGGCGCCTCTCCGAGTAGCAAATCATAGGTTGTCAGTTCACGGTTTTCAGGAAAAACACCAAGGCCAGTAGATGCATTTCCCTGCGAATCAAGATCAATAATGAGAACCTTTCGCCCAACGGCTGCCAATGCCGTGCCCAAATTAATGGCTGTTGTTGTTTTTCCAACGCCACCTTTTTGGTTCGACACGGCGATTATATGCGGGTTAGTAGACGACACGTTCAAATTCCTCAATTCTTAGAATCACAGCGTTTGAATCGGTTACGCTCGGGATTATCTCTTCCCCTATATGCCAATGCTTTCGCGCTGCGGTCAATTCTGATTCGTAACTATTCCCTTTTGGAAACAACAAAACGGAAGTTTTATGCGCATGAGGCGCTGTCCAGCTCAATAACTTGTCAAGCGGAGCCACAGCACGCGCTGATATTATATCCGCATTTTGTGCTGGGAGGGCCTCAATTCGCTCTGCGATCACTTTGGCACCTAAATCCAATGCATTTGAGACCGTCATTAGAAAAGCTGCCTTTCGCTGGTCGCTCTCTACCAATGTGAAGGTCAATTTGGGGTTCTTTTGCTTGGCGATGGTGGCAGCCACCAAGCCTGGGAACCCAGCGCCAGACCCAAAATCTAGCCAAGTTTTAGGGTTATCTCCTATATGTAGATACAATTGCGCAGAGTCAGCGAAGTGTCGCTGCCATATATCGTCAAGTGTATTACGGGAAATAAGGTTTATTACGGGGTTCCATTTTTTGAGTAATGCTTCGTACTCGTCTAGCCGCTCAATTGTTTCACGTGAAACATCAAAGCTGCTTGCAAAATTATCTCTGTTAACTTGCACCTCGGAGCCCCTCCATCTTCAAATGCGATAATAACACGATAAGGGCAGACGGTGTCATACCTTCGATCCGATTAGCTTGATCAAGAGACACCGGTCTTATCTTCTCCAACTTATCACAAAGCTCGTTTGAAAGACCTGAAATTCCGCGATAGACAAAGCCATTCGGGATTTTATGGTCCTTGTTTTTTCTCAACGCAGCAATAGACTTTTCTTGCCGGTTTACATAAAAAGCGTATATTGCATCGGCGCTAAGCTGCTCTCTGATCTTTGGTTCAATTTCCTCTAACATAGGCCAAACATCTAGCAATTGATCAAACTTAACATTGCTTTGTGACAGTAATGCCATAGCAGTCCGAGGCTTACCGTCCTGGCTCACCGTAAACCCACTTTCTTTTGCTTCACGAGCAGAAAGCATTAATCCGCTGCACATTTGCTTAGCCTTGTCTAGCTTTTCTATTTTGGCATCAAAAATGGCTGCTCGCACCGTTCCAACAATACCGCAAGCCACGCCCTGTGGCGTTAGCCTTTGATCAGCATTATCTGCCCGCAGCGATAGCCGGTATTCAGCTCTAGACGTGAACATCCGATAAGGCTCTTTAACGCCCTTTGTTACAAGATCATCAACCATTACACCAATATAGCTGTTGGTTCGGTCAATCAAAGGAGGCTCCATACCTTTAATCTTACAGGCTGCACGTAGGCTTGCATACAGCCCCTGCGCCGCCGCTTCTTCATAGCCCGTTGTCCCGTTAATTTGCCCAGCTAAATACAGTCCCGGCGTATTTTTAACTTCCAAACTAGGGCTCAAACTACGCGGGTCAACATAGTCATACTCAATCGCGTAACCCGGCTGAAGAATTTTGGCATTCTCTAATCCCTTTATTGATTGCACATACTCAATCTGAACATCCAGCGGTAAGGATGTAGAAATTCCGTTCGGATAGACAGTATGATCATCTAAGCCCTCGGGCTCCAAAAATATTTGGTGAGAGTCTTTATCTTCAAATCTAGTGATTTTATCCTCAATTGAAGGGCAATACCGCGGACCAACGCCAGAAATCATCCCGCCATACATTGCTGACCGCTCAAGGTTCTTGCGAATAATGTCGTGTGTGCGGGTGTTCGTATGAGTTATCCCACAGGTTACCTGCCGCAGCGCCGGCTTGCTTGACATAAACGAAAATAGTTCCGGATCCGAATCTGCCGCCTGCGCTTCAAGAATACTCCAATTAATCGTGCGGCCATCCAACCTAGGAGGGGTTCCTGTTTTCAAACGCCCAAGCGGCAGGCCCATATTCTCAATTCGGTCAGCCAAAGCTGTTGACGGCTCGTCACCCAACCGGCCACCGGCCTGTCGCTGATCTCCAATATGAATGACACCACGCAAAAAAGTTCCCGTTGTAAGAATAACAGCCTTAGCAGAAACCACCTCTCCACCAGAAAGGACAATGCCCGTCACTGCGCCCGCAGCTTCCTGCAAGTCAGCCACCTCTGCTTCAATAATATCTAGCCCATCAAGATCCACGATCATCGATTGAATAGCAGATTTGTAAGCCTTGCGGTCTGCCTGGGTGCGCGGCCCCCGCACAGCTGGGCCTTTTCGCCTATTCAATAGCCTAAATTGAATGCCGGCGAGATCAGCGGCGCGGCCCATTAAGCCGTCTAGCGCATCAATCTCACGAACTAAGTGCCCTTTGCCCAACCCACCAATGGCTGGATTACAGGACATCTCACCGACTTTGGAAAAGTTATGCGTAATCAGTGCGACCGAGCAACCCATACGAAAGGCCGCATGTGCGGCCTCTACGCCAGCATGCCCGCCACCAACAACAACGATATCATATTGTTTCACGTGAAACATCCTTACTTTCCAATGCAAAATCCTGCAAAGATCTCTCCAAGCACATCTTCAGTGTCTATTCGCCCGACTAAACTATCCAGCGCTACCACTGCAAACCTCAAATCAGCTGCAATCAGCTCATTAAAGCTGTCGTCCGAATCTAATCCATGTATCGCAGTTGAAAGGCTTTGTTCTGCATTTTCAATAGCTTCTAGGTGTCTCTGCCTGATTAAAGAGCTCGCCCCACTGACTTTTCCAGCAACAACAGTAGAGATTTGTTCGAGCAGCTCGTCAACACCCATACCCGTTTTACCAGATACACTCGTTGTAGATGTCTCAATCATATCACCTTTACCCAGAACCACAATATCGTCAGGTTGCGGTTCAATACCAAACGAACCAATATCCTCAGCGCTTTCTAGCAAAAACACGCGAATATCAGAGGCGCCGGCGCGCTCAATCGCACGCTCTATGCCCAAACTTTCTACAATGTCATCACTATCACGAATACCAGCCAAATCCAAAATCGTTACCGGCAAGCCTTTTAGGTCAAGCCTAACCTCGATAACATCCCGTGTTGTGCCTGCAATTTCTGACGTGATAGCAACATCGCGACCCGCGATTGCATTTAACAGTGTGGATTTCCCGATATTGGGAGCCCCAACCAATGCCACCTCAAATCCATCTCTTATTCGCTCTGATGCTTTCTGCCCTGATAGTTGTGCAATCAAGTCCTTGTGGACTGACGTAAGCAATTCGTTGACTTCTGGCCTAACATCAACCGGAACATCCTCATCTGCGAAATCAATAACAGCCTCAAGCAGCGCCATAGCTCGCACAAGTTTTTCTCGCCATTGGCTGCATTTTTCACTGAGTGAACCGCGCATAACTTTTAGCGCTTGCTTACGCTGTGCTTCTGTTTCAGCCTCAATAAGATCAGCAAGGCCTTCGACCTGCGGCAAATCCATTTGGTTATTCTCGAGCGCACGGCGGGTAAATTCACCAGGCCCAGCTGTGCGTAGCCCACCCATTTTTCCCAAAACCGAAAGCACGGATTGCACAACAGCGACGCCGCCGTGCAAATGGAATTCTACGACATCCTCACCCGTGAAACTTGCGCCTTTTTCAAAGGTCAGCACCAATGCTTGATCAAGCGGCTCTTCACCGTCACGCAGTGTTCGAAGGGCTGTTGTTCTAGGCTTTGGGATGTCTCCCGCCAGCTGAAAAGCACATGCAAACGCCTCCGGGCCAGACACCCGGATGACCGCTACGCCAGCGCGCCCCTGCGCAGTTGCAAGGGCAAATATTGTATCGCCATTTTCCATATAAGCATCTGTTATTAAACGATTAAGCGTTCATTGAATCAAAGAAATCGGAATTGGTCTTGGTTTGCTTCAACTTGCTCAGCAAAAACTCGATCGCGTCTGTCGTGCCCATTGGGTTCAGGATGCGACGCAGCACAAACAGCTTGGTGAGTTCTGATTTCTCAACCAGCAGGTCCTCTTTCCGCGTGCCTGATTTCATAATATCAATCGCAGGATAAACCCGCTTATCAGCCACCTTACGATCAAGCACAATTTCCGAGTTACCTGTGCCTTTGAATTCCTCAAAAATCACCTCATCCATGCGCGAGCCGGTATCAATCAAGGCCGTTGCAATAATCGTTAGCGAGCCGCCTTCCTCGATTTTACGTGCCGCACCAAAGAACCGCTTGGGCCGTTGCAAAGCGTTAGCATCCACACCACCCGTTAGCACTTTACCAGAGCTCGGCACTACGGTGTTAAAAGCACGACCAAGACGGGTGATTGAGTCGAGCAAGATCACAACATCTCGCTTATGCTCCACCAGCCGTTTGGCTTTTTCGATCACCATTTCGGCAACCGCCACGTGGCGCGTTGCCGGCTCATCAAAGGTCGAAGACACCACTTCACCCCGCACCGAGCGCTGCATGTCTGTCACTTCTTCCGGACGTTCATCAACCAGCAGTACAATTAGGTAGCACTCGGGGTGATTGGCCGCGATAGAGTGGGCAATATTCTGCAAAATCATGGTTTTACCTGTACGCGGCGGCGCTACAACCAGGCACCGCTGGCCTTTGCCGATAGGCGCTACAAGGTCGATCACGCGGGCGGTTTTATCTTTGATGGTCGGGTCTTCGATTTCCAACTTAAAGCGCTCATCGGGGTAAAGTGGGGTCAGGTTATCAAAGTGAATTTTGTGTTTAGCTTCAGCTGGGTCCGAGAAATTAATCAGGGTTGGTTTCACCAGCGCAAAGTAGCGCTCACCCTCATTGGGGGCCTGCATAATGCCGTCTACGGTATCGCCGGTGCGCATCGAAAACTTGCGAATCATCTCAGGGGATACGTAAATATCATCCGGTCCCGCCAAATAGTTAGCCTCGGGCGAGCGCAGAAAACCAAAGCCGTCTAGCAGAATTTCCAGAACGCCATCGCCCGAAATCTCGACCCCGTCTTCGGCCAGCTCTTTGAGCACCGAAAACATCATCTCGCCTTTGCGCATGGTGGACGCGTTGTCGATCTCAAGCTCTTCAGCCATTTTCAAAATGTCAGAGGCTTTTTGTGCTTTAAGCTCAGCCAGAGACATGCGCTCGATTGTCGATAAATCGTCCATAATAAACTTCCTGTGTGGCCCCCAGGGCCTGATAACTATGTTGTGGAAAAGCGTATATCGGGCCAGAACAGCCCACGCTAAGGCTCTCTTAGCCGAGTTGGCGGCAGTTTGTCAAATCAGCCTTTAAAAAGGCTTAACGATCACCGAAATCACAATAACCAGCATCAGCACCGTTGGCACTTCATTGGCGAGCCTGTAAGTGCGGCCACTGCGAGTGTTTTCATCGCGCTCAAACTCTTTACGCCGCACAGAAAGCCAGCCATGAAACCCGCTCATAAGCAGCACCGAGGCCGCTTTGACCCATGGCCAAATCTGGCTCCAGTCAATTATGCCGGGGGTAAACACCATGATGAGGCCAAAAATCCAAGTCGCTGTCATCGCGGGGTTGATAATGGCGCGCATTAGTTTGCGTTCCATGATTTTGAAGGTTTCCGACATTTCGGAGCCAACCTCGGCCCGCTCGGCGTGGTAAACAAATAGGCGCGGCAGGTAAAACATGCCCGCCATCCAGCTGATCACTGAAATGATGTGTAGGGCCTTAACCCAGAAATACCAATCTAGCAGGAAGCCACCCATGGTTTACCCTCTGATTACGTTCAACATTTTTTCAATATTTTCTGGCTTACCTTCCGGCGTAATCCCATGGCCAAGGTTAAATATATAAGGCCCACCGCCCAATATATCGCACAAACGCTGGGTTTCTGACACCAACATATCTCCGCCCGTAATCATATGCATTGGGTCAAGATTGCCTTGCACCGCGACCTTATTTTGCAGGTTATCACGCGCCCATTCGGCCGGAACAGAGCTATCTAAAGCCAGCCCGTCAAACACGCCGGTATCCGCAAAACTGATATACCCACCACCCGCACCGCGCGGGAAACCGATGAATTTTAGCGCCGGAAAGCGCCGCTTAAGCTCAGTCGCGATTTTCACGGCAGGTTTTAGCGAATACTGCGCAAAAGTCGAACCGCTCAGCGCGCCCGCCCAGCTATCAAACAACTTCACAACTTCCGCACCGGCTTCAACTTGCTTAGCAAGGTATTCGATCGTCGAATCCGTCACCAGATCAATCAAAGCCTGAAAGGCCGCCGGGTCTTGATACATCAACCGCCGCGCGGGGCCTTGGTCTGGCGTGCCACCGCCTGCCACCATATAGGTTGCTACGGTCCAAGGGGCGCCCGCAAAGCCGATCAGAGTGGTCTCGGCAGGTAGCTCCTCGGAAAGCCGCTTCACGGTCTCGTAAACAGGGTTTAACGTTTCATGAATATCCTCAATCGGCTTTAGGTTTTTAATCTCAGCCATATTTGTGACCGGCTCAAGTTTAGGCCCCTCACCGGTTTCAAACCATAATTTCATGCCAAGCGCTTGCGGCAGCAAAAGGATATCGGCAAACAGGATCGCCGCGTCAAAGCCAAAGCGCCTAATCGGTTGTAAGGTAACTTCTGTGGCAAATTCCGGATTATAACAAAGGTCCAAAAACCCACCTGCCGTAGCCCGTAGCTCACGATACTCTGGTAAATACCGGCCCGCTTGGCGCATAATCCAAACCGGAGGTATTTTCTGGCTTTCCCCAGCAAGGGCTTTTAACAATTTTTTCTGTTCAGACATGAGCTTGGTTCCATTCCCCCTTAAATATAATATTTAAGAGAAGTTGTTTTGGTTGTAGATACCCATGAATCACGGGGATTACCATGATTGAAATTATTCCCACTAGGTTATCCACGGCGGCATTTCATCACGGGTATTGAAAGCATGGCATAAATCCGTGGTTTTCCACAGATAGGTTAATGGGCCTAAATGTTTTGCACATAGGATAACTCTTGCAGAAGTAATGAAAAACCGTGATAAAACCGACCATATTCAGTGCCCCTGTAGATATCTCGTACTTATCCACAATTTCATCCACCGGAGCCGCCTATGCCCCAACCTCTTATTCTTGCCTCACAATCATCTGCCCGCCGCGACATGCTGCAAAACGCGGGGCTGGAAATTGAGTGCCACCCAGCGCGGATAGACGAATCCGCTATCAAAGCCTCGCTTTTAGCCCAAAACGCGCCGCCCCGAGATATAGCAGATGCGCTCGCTGAAATGAAAGCGCGGCGCGTGGCTAGTAAATTTCCCGATAGGCTGGTGCTTGGGGCTGATCAAATATTGGTCCATAAAGGTAAAATATTTGATAAACCAACCAGCCTTGAAGACGCAAAATCACAGCTTTTAACGCTTCGCGGGCAATCGCATTTGTTGTTTTCGGCGGCGGTTATTTATGATCAAGGCGCGCCAGTTTGGCGGCATATCGGACGGGCAGAATTAACGATGCGAGACTTCAGCACCCCATTTTTAGAACGCTATTTGAACGACATGAAGGATGACCTATTTACAACAGTTGGCGGATATAAACTTGAATCCACAGGATCGCAGTTGTTTTTATCGGTCAAAGGGGACTATTTTAGCGTATTGGGCTTGCCGCTTTTGGAAGTTTTAAAATTTTTACGAGGAAAAGGCGTTTGTCAGACGTAAACGAATACAGACCGCCGTTATTAGCCGGTGTTGTTGGCTATCCGATTGACCATAGCCGGTCACCCGTGATGCACAACTACTGGCTGAAGAGGCATGGTATAAATGGATTCTATATCCCGATATCTCTTGCCGCTTCTGATTTTGTAGCTGGCATTCGCTCATTGCCTCGGCTTGGGTTTAAAGGTGTAAATATCACCATTCCTCACAAGGTTTCTATGCTTGGCCTTGCTGATAGTGTAACCGACCGTGCCGCGCTCATTGGTGCGGTTAATACGATCACCTTTAAAGATGACGGATCTATTCGCGGTGATAATACAGACGGTTATGGGTTTATTCAAAACATGCGCCAAAATGCACCTGATTGGGACGCCCGCTCAGGCCCCGCCTTGGTGTTGGGCGCAGGGGGCGCTGCGCGGGCGGTTGTGTCAGCACTTCTTTCGGAGGGCGTAACCGAGCTTAGGCTGGCTAACCGCACGCGTCAACGCGCACAACTACTGGCTGATCAGTTTGGGGCAAAAGTGCAAGTGGTTGATTGGAATCGCGCCTCGGATGCGGCCGATGGGGCGATGACCATTGTAAACACCACTTCGCTCGGCATGCAGGGCCAGCCTGATCTGCTCATTAACATCGACTCAGCGCCAAAAGCGGCTACGGTCACCGATCTGGTTTATGCGCCGCTCATTACCCCCTTTCTGGAAAACGCGGCGGCCCTAGGACTCAAAACCGTTGATGGCCTTGGCATGCTGCTGCACCAAGGGGTGCCGGGGTTTGAGCTGTGGTTTGACCATCGCCCTGAAGTCGATGAAGGCCTTCGTATGGCAGTGCTCGACCGATGAGCGTCAAGCTTGGCCTAACCGGCTCCATCGGGATGGGAAAATCTACTACCGCCGGGTTTTTTCGCGAATTTGATGTGCCAGTCTGGGATGCCGATGCCGAGGTGCACGCGCTTTACGCAGCGGGAGGCGCGGCGGTTAAGCCGATCGGTGCCTTGGTGCCAGCCGCCACGCTGGGGGGGGGTGTTGATCGTACCATACTCAAGATTGAAATCGCCAAAGACAGCGGCCTCTTAGACAAAATCGAAGCGACTTTGCAGCCTCTTTTAGCGGAATCACGGCAGCAATTTCTTACCCGCTATAAGAAAAGCGCGGTTGTGGTTTTTGACATTCCATTGCTCTTTGAAACAGACGCGGAAAGCTTGATGGATTATGTATTGGTGGTAACCGCCCCCGAAGATGTGCAGCGCCATCGCGTAATGATGCGTGGCTCCATGAATGAAGATCTGTTTAACACGATTCTAGCCCGCCAAATGCCCGATGTCGAAAAGCGCGCTCTGGCAGACTTTTTGTTTGATACCTCCCGAGGTATGGACCACACAAAAGCCGAAGTTAAAGCCTTGATCGAGGCATTGGAGCAAGAAGATGCGTGAGATTGTGCTCGATACAGAAACCACGGGGCTGGACCCGTCTACCGGCGACCGGATTGTGGAAATTGGCGCGGTTGAGCTTTATAACCACATGCCCACCGGCGAGGTGTACCACCAATATATTAACCCCATGCGCGATATGCCTGCGGGGGCGTTTGCTGTGCACGGGCTAAGCTCGGAGTTCCTGTCTGACAAGCCGGTATTTACGACAATCGCAAAGGATTTCCTTGATTTCATTAAGGATTCTAGGCTGATAATTCATAACGCCGCCTTTGATATGAAGTTCCTGAATGCGGAGTTGGACTGGAGCAGCCATCCACAAATTCCGATGAAACAAGCGCTGGATACGCTCGCCATTGCCCGCAAAAAATTCGCCGGGGCGCAAAACTCGCTGGACGCGCTATGCCGCCGTTTTGGCATTGATAATTCAAGCCGCACGCTGCACGGCGCGCTTTTAGACTCGGAAATTTTGGCGGAAGTTTACCTAGAGCTGATCGGTGGTCGCCAGCCAGATTTTGCGCTGAAAGTAGTGCAAAGTTCTGAGCGTAATACGCCAAGCGGAGACTACATGCCGCCACAAAGGCCCACGCCTTTGCCGAGCCGAATTTCGAGCGATGAATCCGCCGCCCATGTTGAATTTATCAACGAGCTGGGCGGCGAAACGCTCTGGGAGCGCTAGTTTTTAGGGGCTGCGGCGGCTTCTGCTTGGGCGCGGCGCTGCAATTCCTGCTGATAAAGGTTCAGGAAATCAATGTTATCCAGGTTCAGCGGCGGGAAGCCACCGTCATGCGTAATATCGCTTACGATCCGGCGCAGGTAAGGGAAGATCTGCCGTGGGCACTCGATAAGCAGGAACGGGTGCATTTGCTGCTCACCCACATTATCCACCTCAAACAGGCCAGCATATTCGATCTCAAGAATAAACAGCTTTTCCTCTTCGGAAGTCGCATTCACCTGAAGCTTAATAACCACTTCATAGTGCTTTTCGCCTTTTTTCTGCGCGTCTAGACCGACTTGCACATTGAAATTCGGCTGGCCTTTTGGGGTTTTCCCATTTTGGGCAGCTACATTTTCAAAGCTCATATCGCGCACGTATTGGGTTAAAACCTTCAATACGGGCTGCTGCGGCACTTGGCCGGGCTGTGGAGCGGCTGCGGGTTTGGCTTCATCTGCCATTTTATCAATCCTCGTTGGTAAAAAATCACAATCCCGCATAGCAGGTCTTTGCCCGGGTCACAATATCAAGGGCGCTTTGTCCAGCCAGAATCTCCGGCCTCGTCATCATCAATGATCTCAAATTCGCCGTCAATGATATCGGGTGCTTGCTGGCTATTGGCTGCGGCGGCATAAATTTTCATTTGGGCGCGGGCGGCTATCCATTTGATCAGGAGCGCCCGAAAAGGCGGCACCATCAGCAAAAAGCCAAAACCATCGGTGAAAAACCCGGGGGTGAGCAGCAAAAGCCCTGCGACCAGAATAAGCGCACCGTTAGCCATGGGCCCAGCGGGGCTTTGGCCGGTTTCAGCTGTGCGCTTCAGCTCTTCCAGCGTTGAAAGCCCTTGAGTGCGCAAAAGCAGCGTGCCAAGCAGCGCCGTAAGCACAACTATGCCAAGGGTTGGCCATAGGCCCAAAAACCCGCCAAGCTCAATAAACAGCCCGATTTCAATGATTGGCACCCCAACCAGTATTAAAAATAACCACATTTTGCTTACCTCACATTTTTGCCACTTTCAGCCCATAGACTTGCGGCACCACAATGCTTACATAAGGTTGCAGCGGCCCCAATGCCAATAGCGGGGCGAAAATAGGTTAAAAAAGGCGCATATTATGGGATCAAGTTTGATTCAACTACTGTTTTTAGCGGTTGTCGTTGTGTTTCTGGTTATGAGGCTTATGGCCGTGCTCGGCACGCGTGAGGGCTTTGAGCCCAAAACCGAAGCTAAAACAGGTCGCAACACAGACCATTTGAAGGTTGTTGAAGGGTCCGAAGACCCTGATATCGCTGATTTTGCCGAGGCAGACAGCCCAACGGGCCGTGCTTTGGCTGAAATGAAGCGGACGGACCGCTCTTTTAACGTCAGTGAATTCGTAGCTGGCTCGCGCCAAGCGTATGAAATGATTTTGATGGCGTTTGAGCAAGGCGACCTTAAGCTGCTTGAAAGCCTACTCGCCCCCGATATTTATGAGAGCTTTTCTGCGGTTATTCATGACCGTGAAGAAAAGGGCTATGAGGTGGAGGCCACCTTTATTGGCGTGCGCGAGCTTACGCTGAAATCCGCTCGGTTTGAAGCAGATGAGAAAGAAGGCGAGATCACTATGCGCTTTGTGGGTGAGCTTACGTCCGTTGTGAAAGACAGCGCAGGCGATGTGGTTGAAGGCTCGGCGAGCGAGATTAAACGCCAGACCAATATCTGGACTTTTGCGCGCCTGATGGGCACTGACAACCCGAACTGGTTGTTGGTTGCGACAGATGAATAATGGGTTTTGCCCGTAACATCATAACGTTAGCGGTTCTCTGTCTGCCTGTCAGCCTGAGTGCCGCAACTTATACCCAAGTTTCCTTTTCGGCTATATCGGGCTGGCAGCAAGATAACCTTGCGCCTGCCTTGGCCGCTTTTGCCCGAAGTTGCAGCAGCATTCGCGCAACGTCTGCCATTCCTGTGCGGGAGTGGGACCAAGTATGCGCGTTGGCCAAAGCCGGCCCCGGCCCTGCCCGCGTGTTTTTTGAGCAAAATTTCACACCAGTGCGTATTTCTAACGGCTCCCGTGCGCTTTTTACCGGATATTATGAGCCGGAACTGCAAGGCTCTCGCACCCAAACAGAGCAATTCCAGTTCCCGCTTTACCGCCGCCCGCCAGAAATTGAGACAGGTGTGGCATGGCACACACGGGCAGACATTGACAACGGGGCCTTGGAGGGCCGCGGGCTAGAGCTGGTTTGGCTTGATAACCGTGTAGATGCGTTTTTTGTGCATGTGCAAGGCGCGGCGCGGATTAAGCTTGATGACCGCACTTATATGCGGGTTGGTTTTGCGGGGCGAAACTGGCAGCGCTATCGCTCGGTGGGGCGAGAGCTGATCCGGCGAGGGGTGTTGACCCCAAATCAGGCCGGTATGCAGGGCATTCGGGCGTGGGCGGCGGCCAACCCCAATGCGGCGGTGCGGGCCTTGCAGCACAACACTTCGTTTATTTTCTTTCAGGAGCTCGAAATTCCGGATGCCCTTGGCCCTGTCGGTGCGCTTCAAGTGCCATTGGCCGCACTGCGCTCGGTGGCAGTAGATGATAGCCACACCCCTCTTGGCGCGCCGGTTTGGATAAAGATGAACGCAGGTGCAAACTCGCTTAACCAGCTCATGGTGGCGCAAGATACTGGCAGCGCTGTGAACGGCGCGCAGCGGGCCGATATTTTTTATGGCTCGGGCGATGCCGCAGGTGACAAAGCCGGCAATATTCGCTATTCGGGCGAGATGATCACGCTTATTCCAAATGCCACAGCGGCCCGCCTTAGGGGCCAGTAAACCATGGCACGGCGCAGAAAAACCCTCTCGGAAGAGGACCAAAAGCTGTGGGAAATGGTTACGCAATCGGCTGAGCCGCTCCATGCCGTTAGCTATGTGCCCCCTGCGCCGATTGTTGTGGCCAAGCGGCCCGAAGTCAAAACCCCACGCCCAATAAAGCCGTTTAATATGACTGGCAGGCCGGAATCCCGCTTGCGGTTTGATTTGGCAGCCGATCCGATGCAGCCGCTTTCCCGCGCGCCGCAAGCGCTGGATAAGCGCACGCATGACCGCCTCCGCAAAGGTAAAAAAGCCCCCGAAGCGCGGATAGATTTGCACGGGATGACAGCGGCGCAGGCCCACGGCGCGTTGCGCGGTTTTATTCTTTCCAGCCATGCGCGCGGTTTGCGGTTGGTGCTGGTGATTACCGGAAAAGGCAACACCACGCGCGATGAAATCGGCATTATGCCCACCCGAAATGGTGTGCTGCGGCACGCCTTGCCACAATGGCTCGGCACGCCCGATATGCACCCGATGATTTTGCAAATCAGTTCGGCCCATTTGCGGCATGGTGGCGGCGGGGCCTATTATGTTTATCTCAAGAAAAAGGGCCGCAGCTAAGCTACGGCCCTCATCTATTGGGTAAAACCTGCCTTACATAGGTAGCGGCACACCATTTGCCGTAATGCCTTGGGGCGAGAACTCGATATCGGAGACAAACTCGTCAGCCGTCTCGCCGGGGCGAGCAAAGGCCATCATTGCGCCCATCGCCATGCCAGCTTGCTCTTGCGGGATAACGCCCATGGCGACCAGCCCGTTTACCAGCGCTTGCACGCCAGCCGCCGTAACCGTGACCTTGCCGGTTGGGAACGGGAAGCCCATTGAGTTATCAATAGTCGCGCCACCAGTTGCGGTGATTTCAGCACCACCCGCGGTGATCAGCACTTCGTTGATTGTAATATCCTGCACCGCGCCGATATCGGCTGGGTTGCCGCTCATGGAGGCTTCAGGGTTGGTCCAATCAACAGCGGGCTGCACGTTGGCACTAAGGTTTGCCACCACATTCACCGGGCTGCGGGTAATGTTTTGTGTAGGGTCAAACATTGAATAAATCGATTCAGACACCACAAGATTGCGCAACGCGATCTCGGCATTGGCGGGTTCAAAGCTGCCATGGTCTACCGTAGGCGTAGAAAAGTTGATCCGGAGTTGGTCAAGCGACACATCAAACGGCGGCAATGGCATGCCGTCTACATTAAACTCGCTAAAGGAATATTGCGTGTTCGCAACTTCTTCAGTGATATTCAAATAGCCATTTTCAATCCGCATATCGATTGTAGTGCCATCAGATGTGCCGGAATAGGAGATGCGCGCGTCAGAATTATTGATTTTTGCAGTGGCCGAAGAGGCGCCGACGCTGGCTTCAATAAAGGCTGTGGTCGCCCCAGAGAAATAATCAATCACGTGCTTTTCGTCGTCATCGGCGATGAGCTGGAATGCAATTGCAAGATCCGCCATTTGCCCGTTGGCAGCCAGCTGGCCATCATGCGGAGTGTCAATATCATAGTTCATATCAAGTGATGCAAGGCCAGTAACGCCCGCAAGCACCATGGTGGCTTGGGTCAAAGAGACGGTTTGGCTAAAGTTGGTAAAGCCAATATCCAGCGCCTTGATGATCGGGTCTGCCGGATTGCCATTAGCAAAGCGAAGGCTATTGGCCATCACCGAAAAGTTAAGCACCGGCGCGCTTTGGCCGCTTGTGATACCATCAAGTGTGATCACAAGGCCAGAGTTGGAAATGTTAATGATATGCTCGCCGGCATCCGGCTCATTGATCGTAAGCGTAGCAAAGGGTGAAAGTGTAAAGGTAACTTGTCCCGGCGTGGTAGCCGATGGCACACCTTTGAGCCAGTCAGCTCGCACAGTTGCTTCGCCATCAGGGGCTGACATCCAGAACCCAACAAACTCTACCGAGCCATCAGCGCCGACATTGCGCTCATCAAAGGAAACGGTGGCGCCTTGGCTTTGCAGCATGGCAACGATGCCCTCGGAGAAACCGGCGAAATCGTCTTGGGCCATTGCAGGGGCGGCAAAGCCGATCGCAAGGGCGGTGGTGGCCATTAAAATATGTTTTTTCATAATGTTCTTTCCTACTGGTTGAAGAATCGGTCCGATTCTACTCTTGGTTTTTATTGCAATCAATGCTTATTCAGTAAACCCTAGGTTGTCAAAGCACATAGCGAGAGATATCGCTGCTCCGGCTGAGCTCCCCGAGGTGTTTCTCAACAAATTCAGCATTCACAACTATGTGATCCCCGCTGCGGTCTGGCGCTTCAAAGCTGAGTTCCTCAAAAACCCGTTCCAAAACGGTGTAAAGCCGCCGCGCGCCGATATTTTCGACTGACATATTTACGTCGGCTGCAATCTTAGCGAGTGCTGCGATGCCTTCAGTGGTAAACTCAACCTTCACCTCCTCGGTGGCCATCAGGGCGGTGTATTGCAAGGTTAGCGCGTTGTCGGTTTCGGTTAGAATCCGCACAAAATCTTCCTCAGTGAGCGCCCGAAGTTCTACCCTGATCGGTAAACGCCCCTGAAGCTCTGGTAATAAATCGCTCGGCTTAGCGATGTGAAAGGCGCCGGAGGCAATAAACAGAATATGGTCGGTTTTCACCGGCCCATACTTGGTTGAAACGGTGGTGCCTTCAATCAACGGCAGCAAATCCCGCTGCACGCCCTCGCGGGATACATCCCCGCCACGGGCATCGGAGCGGGCGCAAACTTTGTCAATTTCGTCAAGGAATACGATCCCTTGCTGCTCCACCGCGTCCACCGCTCTTTTGTTAACGGTCTCTTCATCAAGCAGCTTGTCGGCCTCTTCGGCCACTAGCAATTTGTAGCTATCCGCCACCTTTACCTTGCGCTTTTTGGTGCGGCCACCAAAGGCCCCGCCCAGCATTTCACCGATATTCATCATCCCCATGCCGCCACCGGGCTGGCCCGGAATGTCCATCATTTGCATAGGGTTAGAGGTGTCTGAAAGCTCCAGCTCGATCTCTTTATCGTCCATCAAGCCATCGCGGAGCTTTTTGCGAAACATATCGCGGGTCTGCTCACGGGATTCACTGCCGGCGAGCGCGTCTATCACTCGCTCCTCGGCGGCGGCATGGGCATTGGCGTCCACGTCCTCCCGCATTTTTTCGCGGGTCATGGCTATGGCACCATCAACAAGATCTCGCACAATCTGTTCTACATCGCGGCCCACATAGCCCACTTCGGTAAATTTCGTAGCCTCGATTTTAAGGAACGGCGCATTGGCAAGCTTGGCCAAGCGGCGGGAAATTTCGGTTTTACCCACACCCGTTGGCCCGATCATCAAAATGTTTTTCGGGTAAACCTCGTCGCGCAAATCATCGCTCAGCCGTTGCCGCCGCCAGCGGTTACGCAGGGCCACGGCCACGGCGCGCTTGGCGTCATTTTGGCCAATGATAAAACGGTCAAGCTCGGATACGATTTCACGGGGGGTTAGGTCTGTCATGCTTTTTCCACATAAGGAGGGAGCCGCTTTTTGAGCGGGAAATTTGGGAGGGTGTTCATGATGAGCGCACGAATGCTGGCCCACCATGTGCCAAGCGCGGTAATGAATACGCCGAGGATCAAGAGCGTTGTCATCAAAGCCCCAAACTCGCCGTTGCCTTCAAAGGCGGAAAACAGCAGGAACGCCATGTAAAGAATGCCCGCTGTTAAGAAGGAGCGCCGATCAATGATCAGCGCAATGAGCGAGATCAGCCCCAGCGCGGCGGCAGTTAGGCCATATTGCCCGCTGCTATAAAGGCTCATGCCCACTGTATTAACGATCGCAATGGCCGCCAGCACATGCAGCCAAAAGCCCGAGGCGGCAAAGCGGCTAACGCGGTGTGGGTCTCGCATGTCAAAAAACATGGCTAGCGCAAATGTGGCGATGCCAAAGGCTAGCGTAGCCAGCGGGAAGAAGCTTTGGTTATTGAGGTCAAACAACCCTTCGCGCAGGCTCAGGAAATCTATCACATTTGGGGAAATGATCGCAGCAATCGCCAGCGCGACCCCAAGGCCAAACAGCCCAAACAGAAACATTGAAAATGGCAGTTTAAACAGCACAAACCAACCAGCCATGGCGGCCATGCCAATTAGGCTGACATAAAGCACCGCGTATTCTAAGCCTGAAAGGTCCATCGGGTTCACTAATAATGTGCCAACAAAAACTGCGAGGTTTCCAGCAAAAACCGTGGCAAGCCAAATGCTTGGCAGGTTCATCCGCCGCTTTTTGGTGAAGTAAAACGCCGCGCCAAAGGCGAGCGCGGCCCCTACAAACGGCACCAGCGAGTAGTTGCCAAAAAACGCAGACATCACCATTATACCGCTAAACAACATGCCAAGGCCAACGGTCACAAAGATCTCGGCAAAGCCTTTAAAAAGCTCAAATGGCTCGTCATCTTCGGGCATATGGGCGCGATAACCCTGCCGGCTTTCAGCAAAAACTTTAAGCCGCGCGGCCTGCGCTTCCGAAATTACATTGGCGGCCACGGCCGCGCGGATATCATCCATCTGAAAATCAGGCATCTAGGCTTTCCACAATCATATTTCCGTTGGTAAACACACAAATTTCAGCGGCGATGGTAATCGCCTTTCGCGCAATCTCTTCGGCATCTTTATCGCTGTCCATCATGGCACGCGCGGCTGCCAGCGCAAAATTCCCGCCTGAGCCAACGGCTGCAATATCGTTTTCTGGTTCCAGCACGTCGCCCGCGCCAGTGATGATAAACAGGTCTGCCCCGTCGGTTACGATCAGCATCGCTTCGAGGTTTTTCAGGTATTTATCTGTCCGCCAATCCTTGGCCAGCTCCACGCTTGCCCGCGCCAGCTGCCCTGGCGAGGCCTCAAGCTTGGCCTCTAGCCGCTCCAAAAGCGTAAAGGCATCAGCCGTGCTGCCAGCAAACCCGCAAATCACATCATGCCCACCGGGCGAAATTCGCCGCACTTTACGGGCCGAGCTCTTAATAACAGTGTTGCCAAGGCTCACCTGCCCGTCGCCGGCAATTACCACCTTACCACCTTTGCGCACCCCTACAATCGTAGTGCCGTGCCACCCCGGAAATTTACTTTCGGACATTCATGTCTCCAACTGGTTCTGCCTTGATATATGGTGGAACAGGCTTCATTGCCAGAGCAAGCCCAGATTTTTCGGCAATTTATTGCCATGATGATTTCTTCTTAAAATTGTGATATGGTTGCAAGAGTCAATCTTAAAGGTGAGGTAAGCATGCAAGTTTCAATAGGTACGTTTAATCTTAACAACCTGTTTTCCCGCTATAACTCCCGCGCGGCGGTCGAATCTACTCCGCCGCAAGATACGGGCAGCATTGCCATTACCTGGTTCTGTCGCAAAGTTCCTGTGAAGTTGTGAAAGCTCTATCAATCGCAGACAGTTATCCAGTGAGCGCTGCAAATTGTGCGAAACCAGAACCTTGAGAAAGCAGCTGTTTCTTCCTAACCATCTGTGCGAC
>WTAL01000058.1 GCA_013139635.1 Paracoccaceae bacterium | reverse complement strand
GGGATCAGGGCGTGAGTGCCACGCCGATGGTGGTTTTGGCCACCGCGCACGCGGCGAAATTCCCCGATGCTGTGGAGGCGGCTTGCGGGCTGCGGCCAGCGCTGCCGCCTCATATGGCAGACCTGTTCGCGCGGCCCGAAAGGGTCACTCGCTGCACAAATGACCTCGGGGCGCTGAAGACATTGATTAAAGGAAAAATCGCACGATGAGCGTTGAAACCCACCGGCTGAGTAACGGCCTAACGATTGTGGCTGAGCATATGCCGGGGCTTGAAAGCTCAACTGTAGGCGTGTGGGTGCAGGCTGGGGCGCGTAATGAAGATGCGGCGCAAAACGGCATTGCGCATTTCTTGGAGCACATGGCTTTTAAGGGTACGAAAACGCGGAGTGCTTTGGAAATTGCTGAAGTAATTGAGGATGTTGGCGGGTTTATCAACGCCTATACTTCGCGCGAGATGACGGCCTATTACACTCGAGTGCTTGGAGGCGATGTGCCGCTAGCGCTGGAGGTTTTGGGCGATATTCTGCGGAACTCGACCTTTGATAAGCGCGAGATTGAGATTGAGCGCGGGGTGATTTTGTCTGAAATCGGCCAGAGCCTAGACACGCCGGATGATGTGATTTTTGACTGGTTGCAAGGGGTTTCTTACCCTGATCAGGCGATGGGGCGGCCTATTTTAGGCCCTGCGGAAAACGTGAAACGCTTTTCGCAGGCTGATCTTTCGGGTTTTGTGGATACGCATTACGGGGCCGAAAACCTTGTGGTTTCAGCCGCGGGGATGGTTGATTTTGCAGCGCTGGTAAAACAGGCCGAGGCGCTGTTTGGCGATATGCCGAAAAGCGCGGCACCTGCGGCGGAGGCTTCACGTTTTATTGGCGGGGAAAAGCGCGAGGAAAAAGACCTTGAGCAGGCGCATTTTACGCTGGGCTTTGCCGCGCCAAGTATTCGCGACGCAAATGTTTATACTGCGCAGGTTTACTCCATGCTGCTGGGCGGCGGGATGACATCGCGCCTGTTTCAGGAGGCACGGGAGAAACGCGGGCTGTGCTATAGCATTTATGCCAGCATTTCACCGGGGCTGGAAAACGGCATGTTAACGATTTATTCGGGAACATCAGGCGAGCAGATTTCTGAGCTGGCTGAGGTGACAATTGCCGAGATGAAGCGCGCGGTGGACGATATTTCGGAGGTTGAGCTGGCGCGGGCGCAGGTGCAGATGAAAGCCGGCATGCTGATGGGGCTGGAAAGCCCGTCAGCGCGGGCCGAGCGCATGGCGCGGGCGATTGCGATTTGGGGCAAGGTGCCGGATTTGAGCGAGGCTGTGGCGAAGATTGAGGCCGTGAGCGTGATAGGGCTGCGGGCGTATGCGGCCTCTGTTTGCGCAGCGCAGGAAATGTCTATGGCGCTATATGGGCCGATTTCGGGCGCGCCTTTGATGGCCGATTTGCACGCGAATTTACGGGAGTAGCATGGGCTTCGGGCGCAAAACACCTGTGTTGTTTTCAGAGCGGCTGGAGCTGCGCCTACCGAGGCGCGCGGACTATGTGCCTTGGGTGACCACGCGGCGCGAAGGCGTGGATTTTTTGCAAAAATGGGAGCCGATCCGCGGGCGAGATTATGAAAGCCGGAGCTCGTTTTATACCAACGGGGTTGGGTGGTCTAAACAGGCGGCGAAGGCCAAAACGGCGTTTTCGTTTCTGATATTCCGGCGGGAGGATGCC
Source organism: Paracoccaceae bacterium (assembly GCA_013139635.1). GTDB lineage: Bacteria > Pseudomonadota > Alphaproteobacteria > Rhodobacterales > Rhodobacteraceae > UBA3077. The sequence continues at coordinate 4,025 of WTAL01000058.1, read as the reverse complement.
CGGCTGATGGGGGCTCTAAACTTGAGCAATGTGCGCTATGGGCCGGCTAAAACCGCCATCGTTGGCTATTGGATTGGTCCTGATTTTGCCCGCCAAGGCTTTATGAGTGAAGCGCTGGAAATGGTGGTGGGTTTTGCCTTTACCGAGCTCGATTTAAGCCGGATCGAGGCGGCGTGCCTACCCGAAAATGAGCCTTCGCGCGGGGTGCTGGAAAAGGTTGGCTTTAAGTATGAGGGCGTGGCGCAAAGCTATTTGCAGATAGCGGGGCGCTGGCGAACCCATGTGCTTTATGCGCGATTGCGTGACGATCGGCGGGGGCAGGCGGATGCTGTGTAGCGCGGGCGCGGGCCTGATTTCTGAACTTGAGGCCAAGCTGGGTGCGGGCGCTGTGCGGGCGGTGGAGCCGCGCGATATCGAGGAGCCCCGGGGGCTGTTTAAGGGGCAGGCGGCGGCGGTGCTGCGGCCGGCGAATACGGCTGAGATTTCGGCGATTCTTAAGGCTTGCAATGCGGCGCGCGTGCCGGTGGTGCCGCTTGGTGGCGGCACGGGGCTTGTGGGCGGGCAAGTGATGAGCGAGGGGCCGGTGCCAGTGTTGCTTTCGCTGGAGCGTATGGTCGCTATTCGTGAAATATCGCGTGAAAACAACACGATGACCGTGGAGGCGGGCGCGGTGCTGGCGGATATCCATGCGGCAGCTGAGGGCGCGGGGCGGATGTTTCCGCTACGGCTGGCCTCAGAAGGGTCGTGCCGGATTGGCGGAAATTTGGCGACGAACGCGGGCGGCGTGAATGTGCTGCGCTATGGCAATGCCCGTGCGCTGTGCATGGGGCTGGAGGCGGTGCTGGCAGATGGCACGGTGATGGGCGGGCTGAAGCGGCTGCGCAAGGATAACACCGGCTATGATATGCGCGATTTAATGATTGGTTCGGAGGGTAGCCTCGGGGTGATTACGGCGGCAGTGCTGCGGCTTTATCCGGAGCCGGAAGCGCGGCACACAGCATTTGTGGCGGTGCCAACGCCGGAGGCGGCACTGGAGCTTTTGCACGCTCTGGAAGGCACAATGCCTGGGGCCGTAACGGGGTTTGAGCTGATCCACCGGATGGGGTTTGATTTTTTGGCGGAAACCGGATTTTCACTGAAACCGCCACTGGATAGTGAATGGACCGTTTTATTTGAAATTAGCGGGGCGGCAGGGCTGGCAGAGATGCTGGAAATGACGCTGGCTGCGGCGCTGGACGCGGGACAAATCACCGATGCGGTGATCGCGCAAAACGAGGCGCAGCGGACGCATTTTTGGGCCATTCGGGAGACAATTCCAGAGGCGAATAAGCGCATTGGCTCCATTTCGTCACACGATATTTCGGTGCCGGTGAGTGAGGTGCCTGCATTTATTGAGCGGGCGCGTAAGGCGGTGCCAGCGGCGTTGCGGATTAATTGCTTTGGGCATATGGGTGATGGCAACCTGCATTATAATATATTCCCGCCTTTGGGGGAGAACCGTGCGGATTATGCGGGCCGACGAGAGGATTTAGCGCGGGTAATATTTGATATTGTCGCTGAATTTGGTGGCAGCTTTAGTGCAGAACACGGGGTTGGTCGACTGAAAGTAGATGATCTGGAACGCTATGGCGACGAGGGGCGACTGGTGGCGATGAGGCGGATCAAAATGGCGCTGGACCCAGTGGGCATCATGAACCCCGGGGCCGTTTTACATACCTAAACCAGCCACAAATTGGCTACCGAGCGCAGCGAGGCCACGGCCAGCGGCAGGCTTTTTTTAGTTTACTAAAAAATGTGCTTTGGCAGAGGGGGGCGGATTATGTTGTGCAATTTTGCATACAAATTGCTGTTGTAGCTCCCCGAAGTCAAAGCAAACCCAGAGCTGCCGGTCAGCGCTGGCGTCGCGGCGACCCGCGCAGCAATTTGTATGCAAAATTGCGTAAATAGTGGCCCACCTCGTTACCGCGTGCGGCGCTTCGCTTGCAGGGCCCACGCCCATACATAGCAAAATGCCCCCTCGCCATTCGAGCGAAGAGGCATGATTCAGACTTTGGCCGTCTGAGGTTTGCAAGTGGCCCCCGAATTCATCGGGATGTGTTATCTGTATGGTTAATTGCTTACCAATTCGTTACCAGATTTTTGGTTTTTCGCTTAGCCGCCACAATTTGTATAGTTGCTGTTATAGCAGGTATTAGCACGGGCGGCGGCGGCATCGATTTGGGGTTGAGTCATGACCACCTCAACCGCGTGCAAATTGGCTTCGGCGTGCTCGTTTTCATTTACGCGCGCAATATTAATCCACATATGCGCCGAGATCAGGTCTTGGGCTGTGCCAACGCCATTTGCATAGTTCAGGCCCAAATTCACCTGTGCTTTTGAGAGGCCTTGCCCGGCAGCCATCCGCAACCAGCGGGTTTCCTCCGCGCTACTTTGCGCTACGCCCTCGCCCTTCCTGTATTGGCTGGCGAGGCTGAACTGTGCTGAGGCAAGCCCCTGTTGAAACCAATAGACAGCCTGTGCCGGATCTTGCGCCAGCACATCGCCGTTTCGATATAACACGCCAAGCAGGTCTTGCGCTTTTACGTGCCTCTGGTCGGCGGCGGCATGAAGCAAGCGGGCGCTTTCGGGCCAGTTTTGCGCCACACCGTCGCCACGCAGATACATGTTGGCCAATTGATAGAGCCGCGCCGCCTCGGAAAAATCAACCGCTACGCCCCTGCCTTTATAATACATCAGCCCAAGATTGGCTTGCGCGGCTAGCGGCGTCCACTCACGCAGGGCCGCGGCATAATCACCCGCTTGCGCGGCGGCGAGGCCGGTCGCAAAATCCTGAGCCAAGGCCGCTGCTGGTGAAAGCATGAGTAAAAGGGCGGCTATGCGGACTGATTTTATCATAATTACCTACCTTGAAAATGCAATTCAAGGTGGAGTAGGTTATCAGTTGTGCGGGATCAAGGTTTCCGTGAGGTCACGCGCCCTCGTAATCACACAGCCAATGCAGGTCTATGCCCATCGCTTCTAGCCGCGCGCGGCCGCCAAGCTCGGGGAGGTCAACCACAAAAGCGGCAGAAATGATCTCGCCGCCAAGGCGCTCAATCAGCTTAATGCTGGCTTCGCAGGTGCCGCCGGTGGCGAGCAAATCATCGACCACAAGAATTTTTTCGCCGGGGAGGATGGCATCGTCATGGATTTCCATCGTGGCTTCGCCGTATTCCAGCTTATAGTCTTGCTCGATGGTTTTACCTGGCAATTTGCCCTTTTTGCGGATCGGCACAAAGCCGACGGAAAGCTGGTGCGCCACTGCGCCGCCAAGGATAAATCCGCGCGCCTCTAGGCCCACAACTTTATCAATTTGCATGCCAGCGTAAGGGCTTAGCAGTTGATCAATGCAAATGCGAAAGCCGCGCGGGTCGCTGAAAAGCGTGGTGACATCACGAAACATAATTCCTTCATGCGGAAAATCTGGGATGGTGCGAATGTAGTCTTTAACGTCTGCTTTAGGGGGCATTTGCTGCGCCTTTCGGAGTTTTTAGCATGGTTTCAACGGCAGCGATGGCTTGCGCTTCGCGCTCCTCAAAGCTGCCGTGGATGAGGGTGTAACTGGCGCCATGGGCCTTAAGCTTGGCTTCGATTTTGGCGAAAAACTTCTCGCGCATTTCTTGCTTGGCGTAATAGCGCAGGGGGTCTTCGGCCCATGGGGTATTGGCGTCTAGCAGGAGGTAATGCTCGGGCAGCTCGATGCGGGCTTCAAGGCTGGGCAGAGGGCGGCCGAGCAGCATTTCGGCCCATACAGCCGTAAGTAGAGGGTCGGTATCTTCAAAAAGAATTGGCCCCGCCTTCATGGAAAGGGTTTTGCGGTGGGCGACGTGGCCGTCTACGATATAGTGCAGCTCCTCGGGGCGATAATCGCCGGGGGTGCGGTATTTCTCGTAGGGGCGGCCATATTCGGGCACGTAAGGCCCGCCGTATTTCTGCGCTAGCAGGTCGGCCATATAGGATTTTCCGGTGCTTTCCGGCCCCACCAG
>WTAL01000267.1 GCA_013139635.1 Paracoccaceae bacterium | reverse complement strand
CACGCTGCTGCCACTGGATGAACTTCGCGAAATATTTGATGATGAGGAAATCGACCTCGATAAGCCCATTCTATTAACCTGCGGCTCGGGCGTAACCGCCTGCGTGCTGGCACTGGCGCTGGAAATGCTGGGGCATCGGCAATGGTCGGTCTATGATGGGTCTTGGTCCGAATGGGGCGCCTACCCTGAGTTGGCGATGGATACCGGATGGTAGACGTAACCGTCACATATTTGGAGATGGATGCGCGGCCAAGCTATCCGCGCCCTCATCAGCCACTTGGCTCGGCGGCGGCACTTTTGCATGCTGAAAACCCGCCCGCATGGTATTACATGAGCCTTTATCAGGCGGTGGGTGCGCAGTATGATTGGGTAGATAAAAAGAAGCTAAGCGAGGAAGATTTGCGCGCTTATGTGCAAAACCCCAAGCGGGCGCTTTTTACGCTGATCCGCCAAGGCTGGCCCGCTGGGTTTTTCATGCTGGACAATACTGAAGAGGGCGTTTGCGATCTTGCAATTTTTGGGCTGGTGCCTGAAATGGTCGGCCAAGGCTATGGCAAATTTTTGCTGCAAGAGGCCGTGCATACCGGCTGGGATGGCGATGGCGTTGAGAAGATGACGGTGAACACCTGCACGCTCGACCACCCCCGCGCCCTTGCCCTATATCAAAGCGCGGGCTTTGCCCCTGTGCGACAAGTACACGAAACACGCGACTAGAAAAGGACCGCACCCATGCTGGAAAACCTGAAAGAACAAGCCCCCGATAAAATCATTGAGCTGATCGGGCTTTATGCCGCTGACACGCGGGCCAATAAGCTAGACCTTGGCGTTGGCGTTTATAAAGATGCTAAGGGCAACACGCCTGTGATGCGCGCCGTAAAGGCCGCCGAGGCCCAGCTTTTGGCCGAGCAAGATACCAAGAAATATGTTGGGCTGCTGGGTGACCTTAGCTACGTCGATGCGATCCGTGATTTGATTCTGGGCGATAGCGTGGCCGCGGGCCGTGTGTGTGGCGCGCAAGAGCCGGGCGGCACGGGCGCCATTCGGCAGTTGTTTGAGCTGATTAAGGCGGCTGATGCGGGTGCGACGGTGTGGATTTCTAACCCGAGCTGGCCAAACCACGAAGCGATTCTGAAGTATCTGGGTATGAATATCGGCAAGTATCGCTATTTTGATGAAGCGAGCTGCGGGGTGGATTTTGCCGGTATGAAGGCTGACCTTGAGGGCGCGGCTGAGGGCGATGTGCTGCTACTGCATGGCTGCTGCCACAACCCGACGGGCGCGAATATTACGTCTGCCGAGTGGGCTGAAGTGGCCGAAATTGCACTGGCCCAAAAGCTGATGCCGATGATAGACATCGCCTATCAGGGCTTTGGTGACGGGTTGGAAGATGACACCGCTGGCGTGCGGATCATGGCCGCCAAAGTGCCCGAAATGCTGGTGGCCGCAAGCTGCTCCAAGAATTTCGGCCTGTATCGGGACCGCGTGGGCGCGGCGCTGATTATTTCGAAAGATGAAGCCGCCACGGCGCTAAGCAAAGCCAATATCGCAGGCCTCAATCGGGTGAATTTCTCCTTCCCGCCAGACCACGGGGCAAAAGTTGTGTCGATCATCATGAATGATGACGCCCTACGCGCCGATTGGGCATCCGAGTTGGAAGATATGCGTCTGAGCATGCTCGACTTACGCCAAGGGCTGGCCGATGCGCTACGGCGTGAAACCAACTCAGACCGGTTTGATTTTATCGCCGAGCATCGCGGCATGTTTTCGCGCCTCGGGCTTAGCCCCGAGCAGGTGATGCAACTGCGTAGTGATCACGCGATTTATATGGTGGGTGATAGCCGCGTAAATATTGCTGGGTTGCCCAAGGCGGGGCTGGATTCCCTCGCCAAGGCTATTGCTTCGGTGATCTAGCGGCCAGCGACGCCGAGCGAAGCGAGGCCACGGCCAGCGGCAGGCGTTTTTCAGTTTACTGAAAAATGTGCTTTGGCTGAGGGGTGGGTTTACCCGCCCCGAGGGCAAAGCAAGCTCGGCGCTGTCCCGCAGTTCCGGCGTCGTGCCTCCGCGGCGACCCTTCGGGCCACCTTGTCGGCGCGTGCGGCGCCTTCGGCTTGCAAAAGAGGGCTAACCCTGGGGCGCAATGACCGTACAGTCGGATTGACGCGCCAGCAGGCGATCACAGGCTTTAGCCGCCGCACTGGCGCTCATGCCCGTAAATCGCGCCTGATACATGGATATGCCTTGCACATTGCCCTGTGAAATATCTCGCTCTGCCCCGCCAAAGGATTCGATATCCAGCAACGCGGTTTGGATTAAAAACCGCTCGGCAAGGTTGAGGTTGTGAAAAGCTCCGACTTGCACAGCATACCCACCCGCACCAGGAACCTCTGTCGCGCGGGCGCGCGGGGGCGTTTCAGCAAGGGGTTCAACCGAAGCCAGCGCAGTTGAGCCGCCGGTTTCAGGGCGGCGCAGCGGGCGCTGCATGGGGGGCGGCACAAAGCTATCTGGCCGCACGAACTTGGGGCCGGGGCTAATAGGCGGACCATTGGTTGCGGCTGCAATGGCGGCCTCGATAGCCGCGGCTTGCACGGCTTCGTCAACATTGCGCGCCATGAGCACAGCCACGGTTTCCGCCCGCCGCAGGGGCCTGTTGGCACGGGGCACCGCGCCAGACTCAACGGCATTAGAGGCCACAATCTGCCGGCCGGGGTGCAAGCTGAGTGGCGGCAGGGCCGCAACGGTGGCCCTTGAGGGTGCACGCTGAAAGCCAAGGCTCATCAGCTCTGCCACGCGAGCGTTGCGCTGGGCGGTAGACGTGCCGCCAAACATAACCGCAATTATGCGTTCTTGCCCGCGCCGCGCCGACGCCACAAGATTGTAGCCGGCGGCATTAGTGTATCCGGTTTTGATGCCGTCCGCGCCTTCATAGGAATCAAGAAAGCGGCGGTTGGTGTGGCGCACTGTGGCAATGCCGGCGCTGGCGGTGCGGCGGGAAAATAAGTTGTAGTATTCCGGGAAATCATAAAACACGCGCTGGCCTAAAAGGGCCATATCGCGGGCGGTTGAATAATGCCCGCGCTGGGTGAGCCCATGGGCGTTGCGAAACTGGGTATTGTTCATCCCCATGGCTTGCGCGGTTTGGGTCATATAGCGGGCAAAAGCCTCTTCCGAACCCGAGATCGCCTCGCCAATCGCCGTGGCGGCATCATTGGCCGACTTAATCGCGGCGGCGCGGATCAAAAACCGGAACTGGATTTGGCTGCCGCGGCGCAAGCCCAGCTTAGAGGGTGGTTCGCTCGCGGCATTGGCTGAAATCGTGATCATCTGGTCAAGCGACATCCGCCCGGCTTCGATTTCCACGAACGCGAGGTAAAGCGTCATCATTTTGGTCAGAGACGCAGGCGCAAGCTGCCTATCGGCACTGCGCGCATAAAGGACCTCGCCCGTGCGGGCGTCCATTACAAAATTGGAGATTCCAGGAGCGGCCTGCAAGGCCCCGCCGGAAAACGCCAATATAACCGCGAGCATAACCCCGCGAAGGCATAATTTTATCATTTAAATGGCTCGTCTGCTCGATTTGCCTGCCCGCCCGATTTTTCGGTGCTCGGCATGTGTGAAGGAACTCTAGCAAAGCCTTGCAGCAAAGGGAAGAATTATTTTATGGTGCAGTGCAACATAAATACTTGACGCAGTGCAGCATGGTTCCTATATAGAGGCTAAGAAATGAAACTTGATTGGAGAGCCCCGATGGCCGCTGCTAAAAAAACCGCACATAAAGCTGAAGATATGTTCACAGACGCTCAGAAATCTTTTGAAGCCAATGCCGGAAAATTTGGCAAAGGCTTTGAGGATGTAGCGGCTTTCGGCCAAGAAACACTCGACGCGATGACCAAATCCACCGAGATTGCCGCCAAAGCGGCTGAAGAGCTAAATGCTGACATCGCTGCCTTCTCTAAAAAGTCTTTTGATGAGAGCGTTGCTGCTGCCCAAGATCTCGCAACCGCCAAAACGCCTACCGAGCTGTTTGAAAAGCAAGCTGCTTTTGCAACGTCGGCTTTTGAAGGCTTCATGGCGCAGGCTGCTAAGTGGAATGACGCGATGACAGCCGCGACCAAAGAGGCCTCTGCCCCGATGGCCGCGCGCGCAAATGCCGCTACTGATTTGGCCAAAACCTACGCGGCGTAAGCGCCGGTTAACAATGAATTGAGAAAAGGGGGCCTGTGCCCCCTTTTTTATTGCGCAGATATGGAATATATAAGGCGCTGCCCTGCCAGAGAATATGAGCCGTATGACCCTATATCCGATAACCATGAGCCAAGACGACCCCCCCGAAGACGGGGTGGATGTGATCACGCGCCCAGAAGAGAAAACCAAAAAGCCGCCCCTTTACAAGGTGTTGCTGCTAAATGACGACTACACGCCGATGGAGTTTGTTGTGCATATTCTGGAGCGGTTTTTCGGTATGAATGGCGATGCCGCGAACGGTATTATGCTTACGGTGCACATGAAAGGGCTGGCGGTTGTGGGGGTTTACTCGCATGAAATTGCAGAAACCAAGGTGACGCAAGTCATGGATTATGCCCGCCGTAACCAGCACCCGCTGCAATGCACGATGGAAAAAGAATGAGTGCTGCGCCGCGCTTTTTAGCGCCATTTGAGCAGGGGTTGGTTGAGCCAGCGCAAAGCCTGCTGGTGATCCGGCCCGCCGACGCGCTGGGGCTTTCCGGCTTTGAAGGCGTGACGATTGAGCAGGGGTTTTACCCTGTAGCCACGGCGCTGGAAGGCGCTGGCTATCCGGTTTCCGCTCGTGCTGAAGGCCGTTTTGGCATGGTATTGGTCAACCTGACCCGTGCCAAAGCCGAAAACCTCGCCAATATTGCGCGGGCTTGTGCCATGAGCGACGGGCTGGTGCTGGTGAACGGCGCCAAAAAAGACGGGATCGAGAGCCTGCTGAAGGCTGTTAAAAAGATCACCTCGGTAGATGTGATGTCCAAGGCGCATGGTAAAGTTTTTTGGTTTGAAGCCACGCCGATGCCTGAGGAGTGGCGGGTTGCCGGTGAAATGGCGGCTAACAAAGACGGATTTATGACCGCGCCTGGCATGTTTTCTTCTGAAAAAGTGGATGTGGGCAGCACGCTGCTAGCGCCTTACTTTGAGGGGCTGAAGGGCCGCGTGGCTGATTTGGGCGCGGGCTGGGGCTGGCTGTCAGCGCAAGCGCTGGGGCCTGACATTAGCGAAATGGTGCTTTTCGAGGCTGAACATAAAGCGGTTGAGGCGGCCAAGCTAAACCTAACGGACCTGCGGGTGCGTTTTGAGTGGGCCGATGTTTTAACCCTGCCCAAGCAGCTGCCATTTGATGTGGTTATCTCCAATCCACCCTTCCATCAAACCCGCGCGGCCGAGCCTTCGCTTGGGGTCGGGTTTATTCAGGCCGCCGCCAAATTGCTAAAGCCCAAGGGGCGGCTTTTAATGGTTGCCAACCGGCAATTGCCCTATGAGCGTGCGCTTGAGGACACCTTTCGTAAGGTTGAAATGCTGAAGCAAACCAATGGGTTCAAACTCTTTGAGGCGAGTTCGCCAAGGCGTTAACACCTAGATTGGCATGCGCGCTTACCGTATAAACGGTGAAACGCAGTCGAATCATCGGAGCATTTATGGCGACAAATATCTCGGAGAAATCGGTGATTGTAACCGGCGCAGCCAATGGCGTGGGCCTAGCGATTGCGCGGCTGTTTGTGGCCAACGGGGCCAATGTGCTGCTGGCCGATATGGACGAAAGCAAGCTGGAAGCCGAGATTGAGGCGCTGGAAGGCGCCGAGGGTAAAGCCGTGAGCTTCGCGGGTGATTTGCGCGAAAAGCTGACGGTTAACAACCTGATGGCCGCCACGATCGACGCCTTTGACCGCGTCGATATTTTGGTAAATGCCAGCCGGCAAGTGCTACCAAGCGACCCGCTTAAAGCTGCCGATGACAGCTTTGAAACCATGATGCACCAAAACGCCACTGTAAACTTGCGCCTGTGTCAGGCTGTGGCCAAGCGGATGATTAAGCAAAAAGACGGCGGCGCGATTGTTAATCTTAGCTCGATTGCGGCGCAAGATTGCGTGCCGGAATCTGTCGGCTATAGCGTGGCAAGCGCCGCACTTGACCAGCTTACCCGCTCGCTCGCCGTGGCTTATGCCCCGCATGATATTCGCGTAAACGCGGTGGCGCTGGGCAGTATCATGAGCGGCAGTCTACTCGCCTTAGTGTCTGAGGATGACGACCTGCGCGACGAAGTGATTGCCGCCACGCCCATCGGGCGCATTGGCGAAGCCGACGAGGCCGCACAGGCCGCGCTGTTTCTCGCGTCGCCCTGTGCCAGCTTTATTACCGGGCAGATACTGGCCGTAGATGGCGGCCGCTCTCTGCTCGACAGAATGACTAAACTGGCTTATTGAGCCGCAATTATAAGGGTTACCATGCTGGAATTTCCAACCATCACCGCGATGACACTCGGCGCGATTATTATTCTACAAATGGGCTTGGGCATGCGCACAAGTACCGGGCGGCTCAAGTTTAAGCAATCGGTTGGCGGTGGCGGCAAAGAAGGGATGACAGCGCGCATGCGCGCCCATGGCAACCTAACGGAAAACGCACCAATCATTTTGATGGCGCTCGGGTTGCTGGAGGCCTCCGGGGCCAATCGCACTGGTATTATCGTGCTGGCGGCGGTATTTTTTGCGGGGCGCTTGCTGCACCCCATCGGTATGGCGCGAAAATCACCCAACGCCCCACGTTTTCTTGGAGCGTTCTCTAGCTATATGGTGGGCTTTATTAGCGGCGGGTGGCTGCTGCTCACCGCCGCTCAAATGCTTTAAACCGCGGCTTTTAGCGCCTCGATAAGGTCGGTTTTCTCCCAAGAAAACCCGCCATCAGCTTCTGGCGCACGGCCAAAGTGGCCATAGGCAGAGGCACGCTGGTAAATCGGCTTATTCAAGCCGAGATGCTCACGAATGCCGCGCGGCGTGAGGTCCATCGCTTGCGCAATGGCCTTTTCCACAGCCTCTTCCGAAACCTCGCCGGTGCCGTGCAGATCAGCGTAGATCGAAAGCGGCTTGGAAACACCAATCGCATAAGAAATCTGCAAGGTGCAGCGGGTCGCCATGCCGGCAGCCACAATGTTTTTGGCCAAATACCGCGCGGCATAGGCGGCTGAGCGGTCTACCTTGGTTGGGTCTTTGCCCGAAAACGCGCCGCCACCATGCGGAGCTGCGCCACCGTAAGTATCTACGATAATTTTGCGGCCTGTCAGGCCTGCGTCCCCATCCGGCCCACCGATCACAAACTTGCCTGTTGGGTTCACGTGCCATTCGGTGTCAGCCGTTATCCAGCCCTGCGGGATGACTTCCAGAATATAGGGCTCAACAATCGCGCGGATATCAGCTGAGCTTTGGGCTTCAGAGGCATGCTGGGTGGAAAGCACCACGGAGGAAATGCCAACCGGCTTGCCGCCTTCATAGCGCACCGAAAGCTGCGACTTGGCATCAGGGCCCAAAAGCGGCTCGGTGCCGTCTTTGCGCACCTCGGCCAAGCGGCGCAGCATGGCGTGGGCATAATGCACGGGGGCGGGCATAAGCTCGGGCGTTTCTGTGGTGGCATAGCCAAACATAATGCCTTGGTCGCCCGCGCCTTCGTCTTTATTGCCCGCAGCATCCACGCCCTGCGCAATGTCGGCCGACTGCGCGTGCAAGTAAGAATTAACCTTCAGGTTGGCCCAGTGAAAGCCCTCTTGCTCATAGCCGATGTCTTTTACGCACTCACGCGCGATCTCCTCAACCCGTGCGATCACCTCACCGGGGCCGCGCACCTCACCGCCAATAACCACACGGTCAGTGGTGGCGAAGGTCTCACAGGCCACGCGGGCATAAGGATCTTCGGTCAAAAATGCATCCAGAATGGCATCTGAAATACGGTCACACACCTTATCGGGGTGGCCCTCGGATACGGATTCAGACGTAAAAGTGTAGTTTTCGTGGCTCATTGGGCTCTCCGGATATTGGAAAATTTGTCGCCTTTATGAGCGGAAATGAAGTGGTTTTCAATAGCGGATTTAAGGCCGGCGGTTGAGCGCAATTCCGGCTGCCAATAGCAGCATTACCAGCGCGATGACGGACCACTGCCCCCAGCGGGCTAACAACGTGGGTGGTAAAGGTTTGGCCAGTGGTGCATCCAAAAAGCCATCCTCGCCCAAGGGCAGGCTGGCAGCAAGGCGACCCAAAGGGTCAATCATTGCAGAAATGCCGGTATTGGCGGCGCGGGCCAAGGGCAGGCCTTGCTCAATGGCGCGCACGCGGGCTTGTGCGAGGTGCTGGTAAGGGCCTGCGCGCTCGCCAAACCATGCGTCATTAGTAATTTGTACCAACCATGCGGGGCGTGGGCCCGCCACGCCTTGCGGGAATATAGCCTCGTAACAGATGAGCGGTAAAAACGGCGGCACACCCTCGGCTTCAAGGATTTTGGGGCCGGTGCCAAAAGCATTGCTTGCTCCCATTTGCTCGGCCAATCCTTTTAGCCCCACTTGCCGCGCCAGCCCTTGCAGCGGCATGTATTCACCAAAAGGCACAAGGTGGTATTTGTCGTAAACGGCCTCAATGCTGCTATCTTTGTTTAGTAAAAACAGAGCGTTATAAGCGCCCTCGGCATCTCGACGCCGCGCGCCGAGTATCACAGGCGCTTGCGCAGCGGTGGTGATTTGCGTGCGCACGAAGGGTTGTTCATCTGGCAAGTAGGCAATGGCGGCCTCGGGCCAGATTACAATATCGGGCTTACCGATTTTGGCACTGAGCGTCAGCTGGCGCTGGTAGAAAAGCGGAATAAATTCCGGGTCCCACTTTTGGGTTTGGATGGCGTTGGGCTGAATAAGCCGCACCGTTAGGCCGGTATCCTCAATCGGTGTTTGTAGGCGGGAATAGCCAAAGCCCGTAAGGCTGGCCAAAATCAGCAGCGCCAGCACTGCGCCGCGTTTGCTGAGCAACAGCCCGCCCGCGAGTACAATCAAAAAACCCAACCCGTGTACGCCGATCAGGCTTGCGGCCTGAATTATGGGCGTTTCTACCCAGTTATAGGCCATCAAGGCCCAAGGGAATCCGGTAAATATATAGGTGCGCAGAAGTTCGGCCAGCGTCCAGAATCCTGCCAGCACCAAGGCGCTCGGCCAGCGTTGGGCCAGCGCAAAGCCTAGCCCCCAAAAAAGCGCAATGCCCCCCGCCATGAGCACGAGGGCAAAGGGGGCCATCCAGCCATAGCGCTCGGCATCCACTAAAAATGGTTCAACTATCCAAGCGAGGGTTAGGCCAAAATAGCCCAGCCCCGCACCCCAGCCCACGAAAAACCCGCCCTTCCAGCAATAGGCTTTGCGCAGCAGCCACAAAAGTGCGGGTAGGGCAATTATCGCCAAATATGGAAAATCATAGGGCGCTTGCCCCAACGCCAGCACCAAGCCAGCCAATATGGCTAACCCAAACCGGAGCCACCTGTTCATGCAGCTTTGGCCTTTGAAAAGCTTACGCGCAGGCGCTTGATTTTGCGGGGGTCGGCCTCGATGACCTCAAATTCATTGCCCTGCGCATCACAAATCACTTCGCCCTGCACCGGCACCCGCCCTGCCAGCATCACCACGATGCCACCAAGGGTGTCGATGTCCTCGTCCAGATCATCGGGCAGCAGGTCTACCCCTGCCACTTCTTCAATGTCTTTGAGCGCGGCGCGCGCTTGCGCAAGATAAACCCCGGGGGCCTCCTCGATCCACAGATCGGCTTCCTCCTCATCGTGCTCGTCCACGATTTCGCCCACGATTTGCTCCAGCAAATCCTCGATCGTCACCAGCCCGTCAACCCCGCCATATTCGTCAATCACCAGCGCCATATGAATGTGCTCAGACTGCATTTTTTGTAGTAACACTGAAAGAGGCATGGAAGGTGGCGCATAAATAAGGGGCCGCAGAATTTTGGCCATATTAAAGCTTTTGCCTTTGCCAAACCCGTGGCGCAGAGCAAGGTCTTTGAGGTGAATCAGGCCCAAGGGCTCGTCTAGTGTTTCACGGTAAACCGGCAGTCGGGTGAGCGTGGAAGAGCCAAAAGCCTCAACCACCTCTTTAAGCGTGGACTCTTCAGGAATGGCCACAATATCGGCTATAGGCACAGCTATTTCGTCAATCCGGAGGGATTGCAAATGGCCTAGGTCGTTTTGCAATTCGCCTGTTTCTGCCGCATCAATTGCGGCCTCAGGCGCGGGTTTGGCGAGGCCAAAAAGCCGCTGCCAAATGCTGATTTTCGGTTGGGCTAACGCCTGCGCGCGCTGCGCTGCGTTAGAAGATCCGTCTGTTATATCGCCCATGGCTCCTTTTCCGTATTGGCCGCAATGCTCTAATATGGGTTGCTTACCCCTAGTTTTGCAAGGGCTTTGATTTCAAGCGCTTCCATTTCTTCGGCATCTTGGTCTGAGATATGGTCATATCCAAGCAGATGCAAGATCCCGTGTATCACTAAATGGGTTACGTGATCCTGAACAGAAATGCCTTTTTCTTTGGCTTCCCGTTGGCAGGTTTCAAAGGCGATGGCAATGTCGCCCAGCTCCGTGCCCATCGGGTTGCCCTGCATTGACGGGGTTTCAGAAGCTGGCCATGAAAGCACATTTGTCGCGGCCTCTTTGCCCCGAAAATCCTTATTTAAAACGGCAATGCGCGCATCGTCACAGCCCATCAAGGCGACTTCAAAGCCTTCTGGCGTGCGGCCAGTGATCGCCAAAGCCTCGCGCTCAGCAGGTTCACAAAGTGCCGCAAGCCCCACGGCCTCCCAGCGTTCATCCTCAAGGATAACTTCAATCATTGCTTATGGGCTTTTTCGTAAGCCCGCACGATTTTCATCACCATCGGGTGGCGGACCACATCCTTGGCTGTAAAGCGCGTAAAATCGATACCATCGACATTACGCAGCACACTCTCCGCCTCCACAAGGCCCGAAAGCACACCGCGCGGCAGGTCTATCTGGCTGGTATCACCATTGATCGCCATGCAAGAGCCCTCACCAAGCCGCGTGAGAAACATCCGCATCTGCATGGTGGTGGCGTTTTGCGCCTCGTCCAGAATCACAAACGCATGGGAAAGCGTGCGCCCGCGCATAAAAGCCAGCGGGGCGATTTCGATCATCTTTTCCTCAATCATTTTCGCCACCTGCTTGGCTGGCAAAAAGTCATTCAGCGCGTCATAAAGCGGCTGCATATAAGGGTCGACCTTTTCCTTCATGTCCCCCGGTAAAAACCCCAGTCGCTCCCCGGCTTCCACGGCAGGGCGGCTGAGAATAATCCGGTCTACACGGCCTTCCAGAAAATGCGCCACCGCCACGGCAACGGCCAAATAAGTTTTCCCCGTGCCCGCTGGCCCCAGTCCAAACACAAGGTCGTTTTCCAAAAGCGCCCGGACATAGGCCGCTTGCGTTGCGCTGCGCGGCTCCACCACTTTTTTGCGGGTGCGAATATCAAGCTGGCCCTTTGGTTCGGGCGCTTGCTCATGGCCTTCCTCGAAAATCTCTGTCGGCATTTTTATCGCCGCTTCCACATCTCCCGCCTCAATAGGTTTATTGGCCTGAAGCCGCCCGTAAAGCGCCCGAAGCGTGGTTTCCGCATGCTGCCGCGCCTCGGCCTCACCGCTCAGCACAATCACATTCCCCGCGCGATCGATCTCAGCTCCTGTGCCCGCTTCTACGCGCACAAGATTGGCATCTAGCTCACCACAGAGGTCGATCATCAACCGGTTGCTATCAAAGGTCAGGCGGGTTTGGCTCGGGGCGTTCGGGGTCGTCAAAAAGGGTGATTCCACTATAAAAGGTTAAGGCGCAAGAGTGCCGTAATTCCAATTCAGGCGCAATGCCTCTGCTCCATTCTTTTCTGCCAAATACTCTGGGGTGAATGCGCTTGCGCAGAGGGGCAAAGCCCCTGCCGAGCGTAGCGAGGCCACGGCGCCGCTGCCGCATTTTTTATTTTAATAAAAATGCGCCGCCCTTGGGCGGTCCGGAGCTTGAAGGAAAGCACATCACTTAACTGCAAACAAATACTCCCGCCTGCCGCTTGCCGTTTTGCTGCGCAAAACAACAGCGGCAGTTGGGCGTGGCCTCGCTACGCTCGGTTGCGGCGCGGCGAGGTTGTTTTGCTTGGCTAGATTTGCACGCGCGCCGCGCTGATACGCGGCGCTTGTGGCGCGGTTTTGAGTATTTAAGAAAGAGTGAAGCCTAGGTGATTTCGCCTGCCAGCGAGTTGCGCTCGGAGTGCAGGATTTTGGCGTTCACTATCTTTCCTGCCATTTCCAGCCCTGCATCCATATGCACCGCATGCAGATAAGGCGATTTTCCGACCATTTGGTCGGGGTCGCGGCCCGCACGTTCCAAAAGCACAGGGATGGTTTGCCCCACCATGCTTTGTTGAAAGGCAAACTGGTGTTCGGTGATCAGGGTTTGCAGGCGTTTTAGCCGCTCGCCTTTTATAGTCTCATCCACATGGCTGCGGTCTGCTGCCGGGGTGCCGGGGCGGGGGGAGTATTTGAAGCTGTAGGCGGCGGCGTAGCGGACCTCTTTGCAGAGGTCTAGCGTGGCTTGAAAATCGGCCTCTTCCTCGCCGGGGAAGCCCACGATAAAGTCGCCCGAAAGCGCAATATCGGGCCGCACGGCACGGATGCGGTCTAGCACCTTCAGGTAGCTTTCGGCGGTGTGCTTGCGGTTCATCGCTTTCAGCACCTTATCAGAGCCGGATTGCACGGGCAGGTGCAGATAGGGCATCAGCTTTTCCTCTTCCCCGAAGGCGGCGATCAGGTCGTCGCCCATATCGTTGGGATGCGAGGTGGTGAAGCGGATGCGCTTTAGCCCATCGAGCTTGGCCATTTCTTTGATCAGTTTGGCAAGGCTCCAGCCATCGGCCTCATAGGCGTTTACGTTCTGGCCAAGCAGGTTTATCTCGACCACGCCGCGCTCCAGCAGGTCTCGGGCTTCATCCAAAAGCCGCGCGGGCGGGCGGGAAACCTCGGAACCCCGTGTATACGGCACCACACAAAAGGCGCAGAATTTATCACAGCCCTCTTGCACCGTAAGGAACGCACTCGGGGCGCGCTTGGCTTTGGGGCCACGCGGCAGCAAAGTAAATTTGTCTTCTTCGGGGAATTCGGTATCGACCACATGGCCGCCGTTCTCCGTGGCTTTCAGCATTTCGGGCAGGCGGTGGTAAGCTTGCGGGCCGACCACAAGGTCCACCATCGGTTGGCGGCGGATAATCTCTTCGCCTTCGGCCTGCGCTACGCAACCCGCCACACCGATTTTCAGGTCTGGGTTCGCCTCCTTAAAGGGCCGCATCCGGCCCAGCTCAGAATACACCTTTTCAGCAGCTTTCTCACGGATGTGGCAGGTGTTGAGCAGAATCATATCGGCCCCCTCGGGGCTATCCACTTGCTCATACCCGCTCACGCCAAGGGCATCGCCCATGCGCTCGCTATCATACACGTTCATCTGGCACCCGTAGGTTTTGATGAACAGCTTCTTAAGCTCGCTCACGAGGCTTTGGTCTTTTTATGGTGGCCAAGGCCGATTTTCTTGGCCAGCTCTTGCCGCTTAAGCGCATAATTTGGCGCGACCATCGGGTAATGGTCTGGCAGGCCCCACTTTTCGCGGTACTGGTCTGGCGTTAGGTTAAACACCGAGCCGATATGGCGCTTCAGCATCTTCATTTTGCGGCCATCTTCAAGGCAGATTAGGTGATCGTCTGTGACGGATTCGCAAATTGGCACGGCGGGTTTGGGGCGCTCGGCGGCTTTGGCGGAAGGCATAGAGATGCCCGCCAGCTTGCTAAACACGGTATCAATCAGCGCCGTAATATCCTCGGGCTGAGTCGCGGCATTGCCGACATGAGCAGCCACAATGGTGCTGGTCATTTTGAGCAATTCGATCTGCTCGGGGGTTTGGTGTACTTCGGTCATAATCTTTTGCCTTATTTTGGCTCGGTCAGGTTTTACTTGCGAACTAGAAATGATAAACAGGGAATCCTAAGATCAGGAAAACGTATTCTTGCTGGTCAAATGGCACTTCGTTAGGCAGATTTCAACAGGAGATGCGGCAAAATGGCCTTGATTAAGATCAAGCAGCGACCCGATGCCGCGCTTTTTGGCGGGGCTTTGCCATGAGCAGCGGCGGGCATAAGCTGAACCTGTCGGCGGGGCTGGCCTCGGTGGGCGTGGCCTTGGTGCTGGTGGGGCTTAAGTTTTGGGCCTTGCAGGAAACCAGTGCGCTTTCTGTAGCGGCCTCGCTGGCCGATAGCGCGCTTGATCTACTGGTGTCTATGACAGGGTTGATGGCAATTATTTACGCGGCGCGCCCAGCGGACGACGACCACCGCTTCGGGCATACCTCGGCAGAAGATCTCGCGGCGCTGGGCCAAGCGGTGCTTTTGGCGGGGGTGGCGGTTTTTATCGGGTATGGGGCCATTCAGCGGCTATTTGCCGATGTGCCGCCGCCGTTGCAAAATGAAACCTCGGGCATAGTGGTAATGCTGGCCTCCATTGCCATTACGCTGGCACTGGTGCTGTGGCAGCGCCGCGTAGTGAGGCGCACCGGCTCCAAAGTGGTGGCGGCGGATAGCCTGCATTATGTGGCCGACCTTATTCCCAATTTCGGGGCCGTGCTGGCGCTGGCTGTGTCGTCTTTCTGGGCCGTGCCGCAGTTTGATTCCGTGGTGGCCATTTTGGCAGCTATAATTTTGCTTTACGGGGCTTTTCGGATTGGCGGGCGGGCGTTTGACGCCCTGATGGACCGCTCCGCTAGCCCTGAAACCATGGCGCGCCTCACCGAAATCATTGAAGATTGCCCAAAGGTTTTTGGCTTTCACGACCTGAAAACCCGCACCGCTGGCACCACGCTTTTTGTGCAGGTGCATATTGAGTTGGATGGGGCGCAAAGCCTGCGGGCGGCGCATGACATCGGCAAGGCGCTGAAACGCAAAATCAGGGATGCCTATCCGCTGTCGGATGTGATAATCCATAAAGACCTAGCGAGGGAAACGCATGACATATAGCACAACAATCGGGCGGGCGGCCTTGGCCATGCTGGTCGGGGCGCTGGTGGGCGGCAACCTTTCCATGGGCATGTTGGTTATGGGCTTTGGGCCGCCAGCCGAGGGGGAAGCGGTGCAAATCTGGCTGATAATGCAGGCCTATTGGGCCGGTGGTATGCTCATTTTTGCGGTAATTCCCTTTATACTTATGCATATTTCCAACCTGCGGCAATGGTATGCCATGACGGGGATCGGGGTTCTGACTATGGTGTCACTCAGCTTGTATGCCTTTAAAGGCGTTGGCACGGGGAGCGCCCTTGTTATGCTGGCCGCCACGGGCGGCATCGTTGGCTGGGTTATCTGGCGGGTGGCCTACCGGCGTGCCTAATCTTGATAGACCGAGCCAAACCATAAGCGTTGAATGGGTGCTGATCGCGCTTCTGAGCGTTTTTATACTCAACAGCATCATGAGCGTGTTGATGTTTATCGGGGTTGTCTCGCTAAATTCCGGTTTGAATGCCTTTGATGTCATCTCCGTTGCCACGCTCCTTAGTATAGCAAAATCTTCAACTTATTGGCTGGCGGCGGTGGGCGCGCTTTGGTTTGTGGCGCACCGGCTCGGGTTTCAGCGCTGGTTTGTGCTTACGGCCATTGGGGTGACGGTTTCGGTTGGGCTGACGCTGCTTTTGGGCAGGGGGGCCATAAACCTGTTTTGGTTCGTGGCCCATGCAGGGCAATCAGCGCTTATGGGTTGGGTTTTGTGGCGGCTGGCTTATCAAAAACCCGCGTTCGAAAAGCAGGAAAACGTGTACCAAACCACCATAGGGCGCGGCATACTGGCCATGATTTGTGGCAGTATGGTTGGGGGCAGTGCAACGATGGTTGTTTTAGTGCTCACATTTTTGGGCTCGGCTTTGGGCGAGTTTGAGGAGGTCTTGCTGCTGGTTATGGGGTTTTGGCTGGGGGGCGTTCTTGTTTTGGGAGGTATCCCCTTTGTGGTTTTTCATAGCCTCGGCCTGCGGCAATGGTATGTAATGACACTTGTTGGAAGCGCGGTTATGCTCTTGGTTGGCCTCTTTGTGGTTGGAGAAATCGCGGAACCTGAAATGGCGCTTGTGTTGGCAGCCATTGGCAGTGGTATCGGATGGATAATTTGGCGGGTGGCCTATCGGCGCGCCCCTTTGGAAAGGTAGAATATGAAGCATTTGGTTTTGATCGCGGCGCTGGCAGGGGCAACGCCGGTTGTGGCGCTTGATGTAGTGCCCGTGGCAGATGGCGTTTATGCGCTGGTGGGCGCGCTGAGCCAGCGCTCAGCCGAGAATCTCGGCAATAACGCCACTTTTGGTGTGGTGGTTACGCCTGAGGGTGTGGTGCTGATAGATGCGGGCGCAGGCTGGAAAGCGGGCATTGAGATTGACGCCGCGATTGACACGATCACCGACCAACCCGTGCGCTTTGTGATCAATTCCGGTGGGCAAGACCATCGCTGGATTGGCAATAGCTACTGGCAGGCCCAAGGGGCAACGGTTATTGCGTCTGAGGCCGCCGTGGCAGATCATAAAGACCGTGGCTCAATGCAGATGACAGGGCTGAATGCGCTGGTTGGGGCCGAGGGTCTGGAAGGCACGACGCTCAGCTATGCTGATGTAACCTTCGCAAGCGAATATACCCTGAGCCTTGGGGGCATTGAGCTAGAAATCACCCATGCAGGGCAAGCCCACACACCGGGCGATGCCTTTGTCTGGATGCCGTCTACCAAAGTGGTTTTCGCGGGCGATATCGTTTATATCGAACGGATCTTGGGCATTGGCGAGCAATCACACTCGGGCACTTGGATTGAAGTGTTTGAGGCGATGGTTGCGCTTGAGCCTGAGATGGTTATCCCCGGCCATGGCAACCCTGTGCCGCTGGCGGGTGCCACAGCCGATACCTATGATTACCTTGTGAACCTGCGCACCCAGATGGGCGCTTATATCGACGACGGCGGCGACATCATCGAATCTGTTAATGTCGAGCAATCCGCGTTTTCCTATCTGCAAAACTATGAGGGGCTAGCCAAGCGCAATGCCCAGCAGGTCTATTCTGAAATGGAGTGGGAGTAGCCGTCCTGCCCGCGCAGGACATGCGCTGACGAGGTGGCCCTTTAGGGTCGCCGAGGAAGCGCACACCCGGTGGCGGCGCGGCAACATTAGTGCTTGTTGCAGCATTGTATGCGCGCCGCCCTGCAACGGCGGCGCGTTACTTTTGGCCGATCTTTGGCTCAGTGCCTGAAACAATGCGCTTGATATTTGCCCAGTGGCGGAGCCAGATGAGCGCTGCCAATAGCAGCCCAAGCCCTGTGGTGGTCGTAAGGCCAAACGCCCAAAGCCAAAGTGGCGCGCTGATCGCGGCGATAAGCGCCGCCAGCGAAGAAATGCGGAAAACCACCGCTGTGGCTAGCCACGTTAAGCAAGCCGCCAAGCCTGTAAGCGGGTTTAAGGCGAGCAGAATGCCCAGAAAAGTGGCCACGCCTTTACCGCCCATAAATTTGAGATAAAGCGGAAAGATGTGGCCTAAAAACACACCCAAGCCCGCGACTTGCGCGGCGGTATTCCCGTAAAAATACTGCGCGACTAGCA
Source organism: Paracoccaceae bacterium (assembly GCA_013139635.1). Lineage (GTDB taxonomy): Bacteria > Pseudomonadota > Alphaproteobacteria > Rhodobacterales > Rhodobacteraceae > UBA3077. The sequence goes on along the minus strand of WTAL01000267.1, from coordinate 10,043 downwards.
CTGCTAAGGCCCCTTTGCCGCCATCCAGCAGCAAAGTTGCGAGGGCCGCTTTTTTATTGCCGGTGCGCAACACATTGGTCGCGCCAATGTTGCCCGAGCCGATTTTTCGCACATCCCCCAGCCCCATCACCTTGCTCACAATCAGGCCAAACGGCACCGAGCCAAGCAGGTAAGCGGCCACAAGAATGCCCAGCAGCCACGGCCAAGCGGCATCCCAGCCCGGCTGGGCGCCCCAAAATCGAAAGACGGATGGAACCATGATGTTTCCTTACGTGTTGGAGGCGAGGAGTTTAACGCCCGCCAGCCCAAATACAGCGGCCAATGCCGCGTTGATTTTGCGGCGCAGGCGCTGGTATCCCGCCATCATGCGCGGGGTGGAAAACAGCACGGCATAGCCGATAAAAAGCAGCGACGCCAAGAAGGCGCAGCCGATGAGCAGCGCTACGAGATAGCTGGTTGAGGCCTCTTTTGGCACCCCAAAGGCGATGATAGCTGACCATGAAAGCAGGGCTTTTGGGTTGGTCAGGTGCAGGGCCATGCCTTGCAGATAAAGGTGCTTTTGGCGGGTTTTGGGCGGCTTGGCTTTGGCGTCTGGCGTAAGCGCTGCCCGCAGCGCTTTACTGGCCATCCAGAGCAAATAAGCTCCGCCAGCAAACTTAAGCACCATAAAGGCGCCTGCGAATTCTGACAGGATGGCGACCAAGCCAAACGCTGCCAGCATGCCCCAGATGATAGAGCCGTTAACCACGCCAAGCGCCAGCAGCACGCCGGCCTTGCGGCCCTGCGTGGCTGATGTGGCCATGATCGCCAGCGTTGCGGGGCCAGGGCTTCCGGCGGCGATAAGAAAGACCGCGTAGGTCATGATGAGGTTCGTGGCGTTTTCCATAGGGGCAATTAGAGGCGTTAACGCCTCAATCGTCAAGCGGGAACACCTGCGCCCCCGCCACATAGGTTTGCAATACTACGCCCTCCATGCGGCGCAGATCATAAGGTGTGTTTTTGGATTTGGAGTGCAGCTTGGCGCGGTTGAGCACGAAGGGTTTGTCGGGGTCAAACAGGATGAGATCCGCCGGAGCGCCCACGGCGAGCCGTCCGGCGCTTAGCCCCAGCAGCTTGGCGGGGTTAAGCGCAAGTGCGCGAAACAGGTCTGGCAAGCTCAAATGCCCAGCATGCACCAGTTGCATACAGGCGGGCAGCAGGGTTTCCAGCCCCACGGCCCCGCTGGCGGCTTGCTCAAACGGCAGGCGTTTGCTTTCCTCATCTTGGGGCGTGTGCATGGAGCAAATAATGTCTATCAGGCCGGATTGCACGGCGTCTACCACGGCGAGGCGGTCATCCTCAGACCGCAGCGGCGGCTTGAGCTTGAAGAAGGTACGGTAGCCCTCGATGTCAAACTGGTTGAGCGTCAGGTGGTGGGCGGAAACCCCCGCCGTGACCTTCAGCCCCGCCTTTTTGGCGCGTTCAAGTGCTGGCAGGGCGGCGGCGGTGGTGATTTGGTCCGCGTGGTAACGCGCGCCGGTCATTTCAACCAAGGCCATATCGCGTTCCAGCTGGATACGCTCGGCCATGGGGGAAACGGCGGGTAGGCCCATAAGCGAGGCCAGTGGGCCAGAGGTGGCACAGGCGTCTTTTGAGAGCGTTGGCTCTTGCGGGTGGGCCATGACCAGCGCGCCAAGATCAGCAGCATATGTCAGCGCCCGCTGAAGGGTTTTGGGGTTTTGCAGTGGGCGGTCACCATCTGTGAAGGCCACCGCGCCTGCATCGCGTAGAAAGCTGATCTCGGTCATTTCCGCACCATCGCGGCCTTTGGTGAGGGCGGCCATGGGCAGCACATTTACCGGCACAAGGTCCGCCGCGCGACGGTTGAAATAATCAAGCAACTCGGGGCTATCAATTGCAGGTGTGGTATCGGGCCGCGTGACCATGGTGGTTACGCCCCCCGCCGCCGCCGAGCGCCCCGCGGTGCGAAAGCTTTCTTTATGTCGCTCACCCGGCTCGCCGATTTTTACGCCAATGTCGATAATCCCCGGCGCGAGGCATTTGCCGCCGCAGTCAATGCCCTCAGCCCCTTCGGGCAGGATTTCGACAATGACGCCGCCCTCAATCCGCACCGCGCCTAGGGTTATGGTTCTGGCTTCGGGGTCTATCAGGCGGGCATTGGTGAGGGTCGTCATGGGTGCAGCTCGCTGGTTGGGGCGATGTTTTGACGGGTATAGCGGGGATTGGCCGGATTTCAAAGCAGCGATTTTCATGAGATCAGCGCGTGGCCATTTTTCCGGAGGCGCAGAAAATAGACAACAAAGAGCACGACAAAAATCGCATCACCGGCAATAACCACAATTGCGAAATCCGAAGTCCAGCCGTTTAGATACATAACCAGTAGGTTCAGGGCAAAAAGCGCTTTGCCCACACCGCCCATTAACACGATACCCGTGTGGCGCACCGGATTATAGGCAACCATAAGAAACCCGAGGCCATAAAGAAAGGCCGTGGCCCACGCCCCGCGATAAACCGCTATCATAACCGGATCAACCAAAGCGTGGCCAAACTCGCGCTCAAACATACCTGCACTGTCAAAAATACCGGGAAATGCGCCGGCGAAGTTCCAGAGTGCTGAAATTAGGAATAGTGCGCGAAAGAAGCTGAGCTCTCGCCTCGTTAGAGTTGTTGTCATTTTGATCTCTCCATGAATTTAATTGGTGGTTGAACGGGTCCATATTTGGCTGCGGCACAGTGGGCCAAGGCAACCCTGCACACGCAACTCATCTTTTGACAGCTGCTGCAAGTTGGCGCGAAACGTCTTGCCATCTTCGGGGTTATATATCCGGCCACTTTGCCAGCCGGTTTCACGGCGTTGAAACCCCCACAGGATAGGCACGCCGAGCAGCGGCCTTTCGCGCAGAGCCAGATTGCGGTTGCGGATATCTTGGGTGTTGCCCTCAAAAACCGCCTCGCTGGCCCAAGCCAGCGCACCGCAAGGTGTGGCATCGCCGCAATCAGTGATTTCAACCAGCGCACTATGGCGCGCCGTGCGCCAAAGGCCTGCAAGCGCGCCAATGCCTTCTGCACTGGCCGCAGGGAGCATCACAGGGTAGACTAGCAAAGCTATCAGGAATGTATGGCGCATATTGTATCTCGCTTATTAAAGTATAACGCGTTATATGTAAATAACACCCCTTGTCAATAGGGCGTGATTGGCCGTGTGAAGGGGCAAGCAATGGCAGAGCAAAAACGGCCCCTACGAGGGCGCCCGCAGCGCACAGAGCAGCAGATCTCGGAAATGCGGGCCAAAATTTCGGCCTGTGCATTGCAGCTGTTTCAGGAGGAAGGGTTTGAGGCGATTTCAATGCGCCGCCTCGCCAAAGAGGCGGGGCTTACCCCGATGACACTCTACAAATACTTTGATAGCAAGGTTGATATCTTGCGGTCGCTTTGGGCAGAAATATTTGGGGAGCTGTGTGTTGAACTTGAGAAAATTGCTGCACAGGAGCCTGACCCCCGTGCGCGAATCCACGCAGTTTCCCTGCGCTACGTTACCTATTGGCAGGGCAATCCGGAGCACTATTTTATGGTGTTCATGTCAAAAGGCATAAGCCAGACAGACGTGCGCGGCTTTGTGGAAGACAATGCCGCACTGGCGTGGTTTGATGTGCTTCGTGACAGCCTCGGAGCGGCCATGGGTGGCGGCGTAGGCCTGCCTTTGATGCGGCTAAAATCGGAGCTTCTGCTCTGTATTTTAAACGGGGTTGCGCATAATCTGATCACGATCAGCAGCTATCCTTGGTCAGATACCGAGGACTTGGTGCGCACGGCAATTGATGGATTGCTTGACGGCTGAGTCAGCCGTTTCGTTGCTGCTTCCTCAATGCAAACCGTCCTGCACATCCATCATCACCCGATATACGTTTAGCCCGTCCGCAATATGCTCAAATCCAATCTCGCGCTGCTTGCGCCCGAAAAAACGGCGGGGGGCAAGGGCGAAGGTGATGCTCATCGGCTCGCGGTTGTTGTGGCGCAGTTTGGTTCGGTGGTTTATCGGCCAGTTGGTTGTATCCACCCCGAGCCACGGGTGGTCTATCAGTACAAAGGCGCGGTAATTCGTCAGGGCATAATGGCTCCAGCGGCGGATGAGCATACCTTTGAATAACGCGTGCAGCACCACATGAATCCCAACGGCCATAAAGATAATCCCGACGGTAAAAAACTCCCCGCCTTCAAGCGTGCGATACACGGCATAACCCGAAAACCCTGTCCAAACCAAGCCAAAGAGCACCGGAAAAAAGACAAAGACTCCGGGGGCAAAGCTGTAGGCGGGGCGGCCTTGCCATAAAATGACCTCGTCGCGCTTGAGGTAAGGGTCAAGTTCATCCGCGATGTTCATCGGATCTCGTCTTGCAGCTTGCGCATGAGTGCGTAGACTTTATCGGCCTCTTTAATATAAGAAAAGCCAATGCGCATTGGCAGGCCCTGCACCTCAACCCGCTCAGAATTGGCAAAGAAAACCGAAGCAGGGGCGGCTCCGTATTTGGTGATATTTGTGCTGCGGGTGATCGGATAACGCTTAACTTGCAGGCCCGAAATCGGATGATCCAGGATCAAAAAACCACTGAGGTTGGTGAGCGCATAGCGGCTGTGCCGCCGCACCCACCAGCCTGTAAAGGCCCCGAAAAACAGCAGCAAAATGCCGATTGCCAAAAAGAAAAACCAAAGGCCACCGCCCGCGCCAGCCAAAAGCGCGATAAGCGGCACGCCAATGAAGGCCCCGCCCATGCCCATGACAATTATCGCCCCCAAGCGCCAGCGAAAAACCGGCTCGGCCCCGCCTTCCCAGAGCAGCTTTTCACCGCGCTTCATGTAAGGGTAAATGATATCTTCGATTGAACTTTTCATGTTTATGCGCGTGCAATGGCCCCGTTTATTTCGGCAATCACCTTCTCCGGCGCAGCTTGATATTTTATTAAATGCTTCTCGCCATCGCTGGTAATTATCTGCACCGAGCCCAGCACGCTGCGCAGGGTCTTGATCTCGCCGAGGCCAATATCCCGCCCCGAGGGGCTATTAACGTGCGTGTCTGTGAGCACCCACTCAAAGCCTAGCTGCTCGTCGGCAATGTAATAGCCGCGCATGGCAATGCCGGCAAAAGAGCCCAGGATACCGATCCACCAATCAGGGTTGCCCGCGAGGTAAAGTCCGCCGGTAATAAGCGCGGCCCCCACAAGGGCCATCACAACCTGCACACGGATAAACACAGCTTTATTGCCTTTAAAGCGGGCGATCTCAGGGGTGTCCATTAACATTTCTCCGTTGGGGGCGTGCTTGCGCGGTTTGGCGTCCACATCATTTGCGCTCTTCTTGCACCTTGCGCAATAGGTCATAAACCTCCTGCCCGTCATGAATAAAGCGAAAACCGATATTTTCTACCTGCGTGCCGTTCTTGGTGCGATAGGTTTTCTGGGCGAAATGCACGGTGTCTAGTTTGCCAGTGATTAGCCGTATCTGGTTGCCGCGCTCAATCGGATAACTCTCCATACGGCGGCCAAACACCGTGCGGGCAATTAGGGCGCGTTTATTCGTAAGCGCATATCTGGCACGCTTGCGCTTGTAAGCATCAAAAAACCAGTGCCCCGCCACCAGCCACAGGCCAATAAGTACAAAAGGCACGCCAAAAAGCGGGAAAACGGCCTCCATCCCAGAGCCTCCGCTCATGCTTGTCGCCATACCCACCCAAAAAACAGCAAAGGACAGGAAGAAAATACCGAAAAAAGAAAGGATAAATCCAGAGCCGGAAAACCGAAGGCCTGTTGCTGGGGCGCCCTGCCAAAGCAGCTTCTCATCCGAGTCCAGATAATCTTCCCAGCTATTGGCGCTCGTGCTTTTAACAGGGCGGCTCATGCCGATTTTCCGGGCCATTGAAATGTCCTTTTGTAGGGGTTAGCTACCAGCCTCTTTGAGGTTTTTCTGGAGCCCTAGCATCAAATTATACACGTCATCACCGTTTTCCAAATGGCCAAAACCCAGGCCACGCGGGCGGGCAGGTGTTCGCTTGCCAGCTTGTTGATCCGCCGCAAAAAGCACCGTATCAAATCTGCCTTTTTTTAAGGTAAACTGAGAGTCGGCTAATATCGGATAGGCCAGAACACGCAGGCTGTAAGCGAGAATGGCGCGCTGATTAGTTAGAATATAATAGGCGCTCGCTCGGTGGCTCTTTTCAACAATAGCGCGAAAATAGACAAGATATCCGCCAGTAATTGCGAGCGGCAACCCAAGGGCAGTACCGGAAAGTGGCCCGCCCCCGCCATTCATAAACCAGCCTCCAAGCGCCAGCAAAACAATGCCCCATCCGATATGCACCGGATTGCGGATGACCCCCTGCACAGGCCGACCCTGCCAAATGATAGCTTCATCTTCGTATAGCTGAACAGGCTTGCCGCCAATTTCGACTGTTTTCATTGTCGTATGTCCGTTTTCGAGCGATATAACTACGATCAGGCGGCCAAACGCAACGCCTTTGTGGTGCTGCAATGCCGGAGGTGCCTTTACCTCGGGGCGGGCAAGCCCACCCGCTCGGCAAAGGCAGGTTTTCAAGCAAGCTGAAAACGGTTGCCGCCGGCCGTGGCCTCGCTACGCTCGGCGGCGCTTGGACGAACCGTCAGAAATGCCAGCAAAGGAGTGCTGTGTTTCAGCGCGGCGCGGGCAGGGCATTGCCAACAAGCGCAAATGTTGCGCGCCGCCACCGAGGCGAAGCCGAGGCCACGGCCCAAACGCGAGGATTTTTTGCGCAGCAAAAAACCGGAGTGGAGGGCGACATGTGGCGGCTATGTCGGCGGTGTGAACTTGGCGCGCAGTTTGGCGGCTTTGTCGCGCATGCAGCAGCCAGTGGCATGGTCATTAACCAGCCCCATGGCTTGCATAAAGGCAAACGCCGTGGTTGGCCCAAAGAACTTCCAGCCGCGTTTTTTGAGGTCTTTGGCGAGGGCAATGGCTTCGGGAATGGTTGTCACGCTTTGCGGTGCGGGCGGGGTTTTTGGCTCGAAGCGCCAAAAATAGGCGGCCAGTGCGCCCTCAGACTCCACCATTTCCACCGCGCGTTTGGCGTTGTTTATGGTGGCTTCTATTTTGCCACGGTGGCGCACAATGCCAGCATCCCCGAGCAGACGTGCAACATCCTCGCCATCAAATTTTGCCACTTTATAAAAATCGAATCCGGCAAACGCCGCGCGAAAATTTTCGCGCTTTGCCAAAATTGTTCGCCAGCTCAGGCCCGACTGGAAGCTTTCAAGGCAAACCTTTTCAAACAAACGAATGTCATTCCCCACCGGATACCCCCACTCGCTATCGTGGTAAGCAAAGAAATCAGGCGCAGCACCGGCCCAGCGGCAGCGCGGTTGGCCATCAGGGCCATCTATGATTTCGGTCATGTTTTTACCTTTCTCAAGCGGTCAACCCGCAGCCTGTCACGGTCATCGCTCAGGGCGCGAGCCGAGCCAAGCGTGGCCAGAATTACCGCTAACCCCGTAGCCCCTGCGATCAAAAACATCACCATAAGTTGGTATTTCACGGCTTCATTTGGGTCTACCCCTGAAAGGATTTGCCCTGTCATCATGCCGGGTAGTGAGACCACGCCAATGGCGGCCATCGCATTAATACTGGGCATAAACCCAGCGCGCATAGCTTGGCGAATAAAGGGCCGCATGGCTTGCCACTTGTCAGCCCCCAGCAAAAGCTGCGCCTCAATGGCGCGTTGCTCGCGGTTTAGCGCGGTGTGCAGCGTATCGAGCGACAGGCTAACCCCCGTCATGGCATTACCCATGATCATACCCAAAAGTGGCAGCGCAAAGCGCGGATGCCACCATGGCTCGGGCTGCACCAGCACAATCAGCGCTACAAGCGCCACTACGCCCACACTGGCTCCCATGCTGGTGCCGCCAATCGCCAGCCCACGCCAGCCTTTTAGGCGGCGCTCTTGGCGGGCCCAAATTTCTCGTGCGGCAAAGCCGACCATAATGAGGGCCACCAGCAGCGTAAGCCACGGCGACTGGATGGCAAACAGGCTTTTGAGCAGCAGGCCCACCAGCAGCAATTGCACCACCATCCGCACCATGGCAAAGGCCAAGTTGCGGGCAATGCCAAGCCGCAGCCAGAGGGAAAGCGCGCCATTAAGCAGCAAAAACACGGATGCCAAGGCGATATCAATATAACTTAGCTCCACGTATTCAGACATGCGCTGCCTCCGCAAGCTGGCCATCCGCCAGCACAAAATGCCGGTCGGCAATGCGGGCGGCTTGCACAGGGTCGTGGGTCACCAGAACCACGCTCACGCCCGCCGAAATGCAGCGCTTCAGGCGCGCCTCAAACCGCGCGGTGTTTTCGGCGTCCAGCGGCGCGGTTGGTTCATCAAGCAGCAACACATCTGGGTTGAGTTCCAGCAGGCGAAGAAAGGCGAGGCGCTGGCGTTCTCCACTAGAAAGCCGCGCCACGTCCCAGCCCATGGCCTCGGGGGCAATGGCAAGGCTGGCGAGGTCCACTTGATTTGGGGCCTTAAAGTGCTCACCCACGCTATCGGCCCACCAGCCGCTTTCGGCGGGCAAATACGCGACTTTGCGCCGCCAGTCTGGCGCTGGCGTATCTGCCCGCATGCCACTTTGGGTTTTCAGCTGCCCCTCGTTTGGGTCAAGGTCGGCTATCGCCCGCAGCAGTACCGATTTGCCGCTGCCCGAGGGGCCGGTAATGGCGACAACCTCGCCATCTGCGAGGCACAGGTTTACGGGGCCGATATGCAGGCGGGTGAGGTTAATCGCCTCAAGCATTTGATATTCTCGAAATTGTAATTTGCATGGCCTCACGCTACGCGGTGTCTGCCCTGTTTCATAGCCCCTTTGGTGCGCGCCGCTTTTCGCTCCATGCAATGATGAGGGCGCCAAGGATGATGATGCCTGCGCCCGTGAGGCTGAGGGCTGAGGGGATGACGCTGAAAATGACGAGGTCATAAAATGCGGCGAATATGAGTGTGGCGTAGAAGAGCGGGGCGACAAAGCTGGCGTCGCCCCGCCGGATAGCAAACAGGAAGAGCGACTGGGCAGAGAGCATAAGCAAGCCAATGCCAACCAGCGCCAGCCATTGCTGCGGCGTGGGGGAGGTCCAGACAAACAGCGCAATGCTGCCGGTGAAAAGCGTGCCAAAGCCGTTGGAAAATAGCAAGATTTGCAAGATGCCTTCGCGCCCGCTGAGGAGTTTAACTATGATGATTTCGAAGGCGAGAATGAAGGCCGCCAGCAGGGCAATAAGCGAGGCGGGCTGAAAGCTGCTGAAGCCGGGACGGATGAGCAGCAGCGCGCCGATGATGGAAATGGCGGCGGCCAGCCAGCGGCGGGGGCCTACCGTTTCTTTAAGCAGCGGAATGGCCAGCACCATAGCTATGATGGGGTTTAGCATGCTGATGGCGGTGGCATCTGCCAGCGGAATAAGCGCCGAGGCGGCAAACATACAAGTGACCCCGAATGAGCCAGCGGAGGCGCGGCCAAAATGCAGCCAAAGGGCAGGCTTAGTGAAGCGTGGCCGCATAATGGCCGTGGCCATAAGCAGCGCCATAAGCGCAAACGCATAGCGCCCGAAGGTGATTTGAAACGGGTTGAGCGCGGGGCCAAGGGCCGATGTGCCGAGCGCTTTGGCCAGCAGGCTTGTGCCGGCGATTAGCGCGCTGGCGGCCAGCATTACCAATACGGTGAGGGCAATTTTGCGGGTTTCCATCGGGCGGCTCCATCGGGGAATGTGCGGACGCTATGGGGCGCGGGCGGGTTTGTCTAGCACACAAAACTGGTGCCCGTCAGCGTGGGCAAAACACACAGCCTTTAACTGACTCTACTAAACCAATTTAGTAGAGTCAGTAATGTGCTTTAAAGTACGTTAAAATCAAACGGCTATACTCTATTCCCTGCAAAGCCCGAAGGTTTTGGTCTGAGGTGATGCGGAAATTATCTGTGACTTGTGTTCGAAAGTCTGGCCATTGTTTTGGGATAATTTTTCGAAAGAACTTCAGAATGGCT
>WTAL01000160.1 GCA_013139635.1 Paracoccaceae bacterium | reverse complement strand
CTTAGAAAGAAAGTGGCTCACCACTACGGGAAGCAAGCTTTACTATTCGGTGTTTATGACAGTGAGGAGGGTTAGCTTCGCTGCCCTAATGGCTAGTTAAGTATATAAGTCCCTCCTAGGTTAGTAGAAGGGTTAAACAACGGTTGTGAGGCCATGGCTACCACGTGTGTGGAGCCATATTTTGGGTTTAGATGTGGGTTATTTCAAAACCCGCCCCGCCACGGCGTCTAGCTTGGCAATGAGCGCGGGGGCGCGGGCCTCGGGGGCGGTCATTATGGCGAAATCTAGCGCGTGGTCACAGCCATCGGGGCAGGGGGCGCGAGTGGTGCCTAGGCGCGCGGGCAGGTCTTTTACGAGGGTGCGGGCTTTGTCGGCGTTGCCCGTTAGCACCTTGATGATTTGGGTGATATCCACCGCGCCATGGTCGGGGTGCCAGCTGTCAAAATCGGTGATCATGGCCACGCTGGCATAGCACATCTCGGCCTCGCGGGCGAGCTTGGCTTCGGGCATATTGGTCATGCCTATCACATCAGCCCCCCAGCTTTCGCGATACATTTTGCTCTCGGCAACGCTGGAAAATTGCGGGCCTTCCATGGCAAGATACGTGCCGCCGTTGTGCACGGTTACCCCTGCCGCTTTGGCCGCTTCAAGGCAGGCTGCGCCGAGCCGGCCGCAGGTCGGGTGCGCCACAGACACATGGCCCACGCAGCCCGTGCCGAAGAAGGACTTTTCTCGCGCGAATGTGCGATCAATGAACTGGTCAATGATCACAAAATCGCCGGGGGCCATGCCCTCGCGAAAGCTGCCACAGGCCGAAACCGAGATGATATCGGTCACGCCAAGCCGCTTGAGCGCATCAATATTGGCGCGGTAAGGCACGGTGGACGGGCTGTGAATATGGCCGCGCCCGTGGCGGGGTAAAAACGCCATTTTAACGCCGTTCAGGGAGCCAGTAAGTATCTCGTCCGAGGGCTTGCCCCATGGGCTTTCCACTGCTTGCCATTTAGCATTTTCCAAGCCGTCGATATCATATACACCGCTGCCGCCGATCACCCCGATCATGGTTTCCATAGTCTGCTCCTAGGCTGGTTTTTTAATCGAAAACACGTTTTCCACCGCAGCGTAATCCATATAGCCGAGGCGGGAAAGGGGGCGATACTTCGTGACATCAAACTGGCCGTTCACAATGAAGTCATCCTTCATATGCACGCCGACAACCTCACCGATCACCATATTATTTGATGCGCCCGGTAGGTCGATGATCTTGTAAAGCTTGCATTCCAGCACCGCAGGGGCCTCCGCCACATGCGGGGCGCTTATGGCTTTACCCGCGGCCTTGGTTAGGCCGGCGGCTTCGAATTCGTCAACGTCAGCGGGGAAAGAGGCCGCCGAGGCGTTCATTTGGTCTTTCAGCGTGTAGGAGACGATATTAACCGCAAATTCGCCGGTGGCGATAATGTTGGCAAGGCTATCTTTGCCCTTGGGCTGGTCCGGCTTTTGGCCGGTGGAGGCAAACATCACCATGGGTGGATTGTCACACAGGGCGTTGAAAAAAGAATAAGGCGCGAGGTTGGCAATGCCGTCGGCGCTGACGGTCGAAATCCAGCCAATCGGGCGGGGCGACACGATGGCCTTAAACGGATTATGCGGCAGGCCGTGGTCGTTGTCTTCGGGGCGATAAAACATGGTATGGTCCTTGATTGCCCAAGGGGGGGCGTGATAGGGGTGGCTTGCATTTAATAGGAGCGGGCTATGAAATCCAGTGAGAAACGACGAGGCTAAGCTTTAGCCCATTCTTTCCCTGCTTTTCCGGTGGCCCCCTATGCTGCGCATTTCTATTGAAACTCCTGATGATACCCAAGAGGTTGAATACCTCTATGACCTGGCCTTTGCCCCCGGGCGGCAGGCGCTGAGCTCCTATCGCTTGCGAGACGGCGTGCCGCCTGTGGCTAAGCTTTGCATGGTGGCGCGCGGGGAAGAAGGCGCGCTGGCGGGGGCGATAAGGTATTGGCCGGTGCGGATTGGTACTGCGGATGCGCTGCTACTCGGGCCAATAGCCGTGCACCCCACGCGGCAAGGCGAGGGCGTGGGGGCAGTGTTGGTCGAAGCCAGCCTAACGCGGGCCGAGGCGCTTGGTTGGCAGCGGGTGCTGCTGGTGGGCGATGCGCCCTATTACAAGCGTTTCGGATTTGAGAGGATTGAGGGGGTAGAGATGCCACCCCCAACCAACCCTGATCGCGTGCTTGGGCGGGCGCTCGTTGAGGGCGCATTTGGCGGCTTTATCGGGGTTGTGCAGCAAGACGTGTAACCGCCGAGCGCAGCGAGGCCACGGCCAGCGGCAGGCGTTTTTTGCTTGCAAAAAATGTGCTTTTGTCGAGTGGGGGTTTACCCCCGCAGAGACAAAAGCAAGCGCAGGACAGTCCCGGGGGTGCGCCTCCTCGGCGACCCTTCGGGCCACCTCGTCGGCGCATGCGGCGCTTCGCTTGCAGGGGTGCTTGCGGCGAGGGCATAAAAAAGCCTCGCCGGTGAGGGCGAGGCGAAGGGCGGTAACGATGAAAAACCGCTTGGTTTTAGGCGCGCATTTCGGCGCGGATTTGCTGGCGAAGCATGTCGATCGGGATCTTCTTGCCGTCACGTTTATAGCTCCAATAGGTCCAGCCGTTGCAGCTTGGCGCGCCTTCTAGCGCCGCGCCGACTTGGTGGATGGACCCACGGCTTTCGCCTGTGATCAGCGTGCCATCGGCGCGCACTTTGGCGCTTTGGCCTTTAGGCGAATAGAGCTGTTCGCCGGGGTTTAGCATGCCGCGTTCTACGAGATTACCAAAAGGCACGCGGGGTTCGGCGCGTTTGGCGGTGGTAACTTTTAGCGAGTCGGAGTCGTATTTACGGGTATCATCAATGCGCTTTTGCGCGACCTTGCGGTAGGCCGCTTCGCGCTCGATGCCGATGAAATTGCGGCCTAGCTTTTTAGCCACAGCGCCGGTGGTGCCGGTGCCGAAGAACGGGTCAAGCACGACATCTTCGGGGTTGGTAGATGCCAGCAGCACGCGGTGCAGTAGGGACTCGGGCTTTTGTGTTGGATGGGCTTTTTCGCCTTTTTCGTTCTTTAGGCGCTCGCCACCGTTGCAGATGGGCAACACCCAGTCAGAGCGCATTTGAATGCCTTCATTTAGCTCCTTAAGAGCCTCATAATTAAAGGTATATTTGGAGGCGTCTGACTTTCCGGCCCAGATCATGGATTCATGCGCATTGGTAAAGCGCTTGCCGCGAAAGTTGGGCATTGGGTTGGATTTGCGCCAGATGACGTCATTCAAAATCCAGAAACCAGCGTCTTGCAGGGCGACGCCGACGCGGTAGATATTGTGGTAGGAGCCGATGACCCAGATTGCGCCATTGGGCTTGAGGATGCGGCGGGCGGCGGCGAGCCAATCCCTTGAAAACTTGTCATAAACGGCAAAGCTGGAGAACTTGTCCCAGTCGTTATCTACGGCATCAACTTTGGAGTTGTCAGGGCGGTGCAGATCTCCGCGCAGCTGGAGATTATAGGGGGGATCAGCGAAGACCAGATCCACCGAATTGGCGGGAAGACTGTTCATCACGTCGATGCAATCGCCGTCAATTATCGTGTTTAGCGGGAGAGTTTTTTCTGTCGTTTTAATCATGCTGCCTGTGCCTCGAAGCTTTGTTGCTCGTTATGGCCCCAACATGATTCATTGGTGATTCGCTGTCAATCCCTTTCGAATCAAGGAGTTAGATAAACTTGTTAATGCAATGGTCTAACACAACATCTTGTGGATTGGCTTGAAGGAGACCCTATGGTGGGGAGTCACCCCGAGCTTCGCCAGCCCTTCTTGGTGGGCTTTTGTGCCGTATCCCATGTTGGTTTCCCAGCCATAGCCGGGGAATGTGGCGGAAAGGTCACACATCAGGCGGTCTCGGGTGACTTTGGCAACGATGGAGGCGGCGGCAATGCTGAGCGAGCGGGCGTCTCCTTTGACCACGGCTTGGGCTTTGCAGGGGAGGCCGGGGGGGATTTTGTTGCCATCTATGAGGGCGAATTTTGGCGTGATTTTAAGGCCTTCTACGGCGCGCTTCATGGCGAGGAAGGTAGCTTGAAGGATGTTTATTTGGTCAATTTCCTGCACGCTGGCGGAGGCGATGCACACGGTGGCGGTGGCCATGATTTCGGCATAAAGCGCCTCGCGGCGGGCGGCGGTGAGCTTTTTGCTGTCATTCAGGCCAGCTGGGATGTTTGCGGGGTCAAGAATGACCGCCGCAGCCGTAACAGGCCCCGCCCACGGGCCGCGGCCAACTTCGTCTATACCGCATACGGGGTGCGCAGTTTTGCGCTCTAATTCAAAATCGGGGGTATTTTCCACTGGTACATTTCCACTCGTATTGCTTATGATTTGCCAACTTATACAACTAAAAAGGATTCTTCCATGACTGTGATTATCTCGGGGGCGGGCATAGGTGGGCTGACAATGGCGCTAACTTGTCATGATCTGGGTATTCCGGTGAAGGTATTTGAGGCGGTGCCAGAGATCAAACCACTAGGGGTGGGGATAAATTTACAACCCCATGCGGTGCGAGAGATTTATGAGATGGGGCTGGAGGCTGAGATCGAGGCCATTGGGGTCCGCACTCAGGATGTAACTTACTTTTCTAAGCTAGGCTTGCCGATCCATGCTGAAGAGCGGGGCATTTGGGCCGGGTATAAATGGCCGCAATATTCGATTCATCGAGGTGAATTGCAAATGATGCTGCTGCGGGCCGTGCAGGATAGGCTGGGCGCCGATGCCGTAGAAACCGGAGCCGCGGTTGTAGGTTTTGAGGAAGATGCGGATGGTGTGCGAGTAATGGTTGACCGGCACGGCGATATTTCTGAAATACGCGGTGACGTGCTGATCGGGGCTGACGGGCTGCACTCGAAAATTCGGGCGGGGTTTTACCCTGAGGAGGGCGCGCCGATTTGGGCGGGGGCGGTTTTGTGGCGCGGCACCACCAAGGCGGCGCCGTTTCTCTCGGGCGCGAGCATGGCAATGGCGGGGCATGAGAGCCAGAAATTTGTAACCTATCCGATTAGCACGCCGGACGAAAACGGCAAGGCGGTGATAAACTGGATTGCCGAGCTTAAATTTAACCCTGATGCGGACTGGAACCGTGAGGATTATAACCGCCAAGGTCAGCTGGCGGATTTTCTGCCCGCGTTTGAGAACTGGAATTTTGACTGGCTGGACATTCCGGCGCTGATCAAGGCCGCAGATACGATTTATGAATTCCCGATGATAGACCGTGACCCGCTAGAGCGCTGGAGCTTTGGGCGGGTAACCCTGCTGGGCGATGCGGCCCATGCGATGTATCCGATTGGCAGCAATGGTGCGACGCAGGCGATACTGGATGCGCGGATGCTGGGGCGGTGCTTTGTGGAGCATGGCATAAATACCGAGGCTTTGAGCGCCTATGACGCGGACCGGCGGCCCAAGTGCAATGCCGTGGTGCTGGCGAACCGCGGCAATGGGCCGGACCAAGTGATGCAGGTGGTGGAGGACCGCACGGAGGGGGATTTTGATAATATCAACGATGTATTGAGCGAAGCCGAGCGGCTGAGGATGGCGACCGCCTATAAAAAAATCGCTGGCTTTGACGTGGACATTCTGAATAATGCGCCGAGTATTATTACCAAGGGGATGCGCGTTGATTAAGAAACTGGAAAGGCCGATGGCGGCGCTGGCGTGGTTTTCGGCATTGCTTGGCGGTGTGGCGCTCGTGGCGGTGATGATCATGACCTCGGTGAGCGTGGCGGGGATGAGCGCCAGCAAGCTAGGAAAAGTGCTGAAAAAATCATATGAAATCGTGGTGGAGCCGCTGCTCGCGCTGGGGCCGATCCCTGGGGAAACGGAAATGGTGGAAGCGGGGATGGCTTTTATTATCTTTGCGTTTTTGCCGATTGTGACGCTGAATAAGGGCCACGCGGAAGTGGCGATTTTGACGAATTTTTTCGGCAAGCGCGTGAACCGGCTGATTGATTTTGTGGCGGATGGCCTGATGCTGGCCGTGGCGGGCTTTCTTGGCTACCGCCACCTTTTGGGAACGATTGATAAGTTTAACAACGGCGAAACCAGCTGGATATTGCTGTATCCGATCTGGTGGGGCTACGGCGCGGCGCTGTTTGGCGCGGCGATTTTTGTAATAGTTTCAGCCTATTGCGTGATGCGCTCGGGGCAGGCCTTGGTGACAGGGCAACCGGTTAATACCTCAGGAGCAGTGCATTGAGCAATTTTGATATGGGGCTGTGGTCGTTTGTGGTGGTGTTGGCGCTGATATTTATCCGCATGCCGATCGGGCTTTCGATGCTGATTGTCGGCATTGGGGGCAATGCGCTGGTAATCGGCAATTTTAACATGATTGCGGGGCAGCTGAAAAACCTGACCTATGGGCAGTTTTCCAGCTATTCGCTAAGCATCGTGCCGCTGTTTTTGCTGATGGGGCAGTTTGCGACGCTGGGCGGGATGTCTACCGCGCTGTTTAAGGCTGCTGAGGCGTTTTTGGGCCATCGAAAAGGCGGGGTGGCTATGGCCTCGGTTGGGGCTTGTGCTGGGTTTGGTGCGATATGCGGGTCATCCTTGGCGACGGCGGCGACGATGGGGCAAGTGGCCCTGCCCGAGCTGCGGCGCTATGGCTATTCGGGGGCGCTGTCTACTGGCACATTGGCGGCGGGGGGCACGCTAGGGATCCTGATTCCGCCTTCGGTAATTTTGGTGATTTACGCGATTTTGGCTGAGCAAAATGTGGCCAAGCTGTTTGTGGCGGCGTTTATTCCGGGGATATTGGCGATGCTGGGCTATATGGCGGCGATTGCGATTTATGTGCGGGTGTTCCCGAACTCGGGCGGGGTGCGCGAACGGGTGCCATATCGCGAGCGCTTCACCGCGCTGCGGGCGGTGTGGCCGGTGCTGGTGGTGTTTATTGTGGTGATCGGCGGGATTTATCAGGGGCTGTTTACGCCCACACAAGGCGCGGCTGTGGGGGCTTTTGGCACGGGGCTGATTGCATGGATGAATGGCGGGCTGAACTGGCAAAGCCTGATGGGGGCCTTTAAAGGCACGGCAATGACCACGGGGATGATCTTTTTGATTGTGCTCGGCGCCACGGTTTATAACGGATTTTTGGCGCTAACACAGGTGCCGCAAGAGGTGGCGAGTTTTGTGGGCGCGCAGGGGTATAATCCGTGGATGGTGCTGACGATTGTGCTGGTGGCCTACCTGCTTTTTGGCTGCATTATGGACAGCCTTTCCATGATACTGCTGACGGTGCCGATATTCTTCCCAACCATGATGCTGCTAGATTTTGGCATGAGCGCCGAGGATTTTGGCCTGTGGTTCGGCATATTGGTGCTGATCGTGGTGGAAGTGGGGCTGATCACGCCGCCGGTGGGCATGAACCTGTTTGTGATTAACACGCTGAGTCGCGATATTCCGATATCAGAGACATTTAAGGGCGTTTTGCCCTTTGTGATCACCGATATTTTGCGTGTCGTGGTGCTGGTATTGTTCCCATCCATCACACTTTTCGCGGTGCGGGCGCTTTTTTAACGACCCCACCACCGATAGCTAGAACATGTTGACTGCACGGGCTTTAAATAAGACCGCCGCGCAGTCTTCTGGAATCGTTCATTTATCCACTTTAGATTGTATATGAATGTGTCGTGTGAACGACGATTAGTGCCGTTTTGTTAATTATACCATTAAAATTTACTTTGAATTAACCTCCATTTGATCTATCTTGAACCAAGAGTTGTTTTTCGAGTTGCCCGTGTTGCCCGTGTTGGGCGTTTTAACCAGTAAGTGAGGTGTAGGTATGGATTACACAGCGATTCTTTTCCGCTTAGAAGCATTATTTACAGGCACCACAGGCATATTGCTGATCGCAGCCGTTGGCGTGGTTGGCATTGTTGGCGTGCATTTTTTCCGTATGAGATTTGCGCGCACAGGGCTTGACCAGAAAACAAAATCTTACCGCAATGTGGTTATTGAACCTTATGAAGAGGACGAGGCCAAAGATCCGGTTGAGGCGATGATGCCCAAGTTTTCGACCAGTCAAAAGCAGTTTTAAGGGGTTTTCGCGATGGAAGATGGCGTTACAAATAACCTGGCGGGCATGTTTGATGGCGTGCCGCAAATTTTTGCACTAGGATTGGCGGGCATTATGCTGGTTTTAGCTGGGTTTTTCGCGGTTAAAGGCTATTGGCGTTTACGTGGAAACACGGCTTTTACCAGCTATCAGCAAGGGGTTGTTGCGCCCTTAAAATATGGCGATCGTGGGCCGGACAGCAGCGATGATGCCTTTGCGCGCCGCCTTGAAAAGATGGTGGATTCTGAAGAAGCTTACGAAATGTCAAAATTAATGCCGCATGCCCGTGAACTAGGCGCGATCAAAAATTCCGAATTCCATACCGCCCCCGTGTTGGAAGGTGAGGACCTCGGTGTTTTGGCGCTCATTGAAGAAGTCACCAGTGAACTGGACGGTGGTTTTAGAGTGCTGGTGAATGCCAGCCTAGAAACCATGGTTGACTTTGAAGGGCTACGGGCGCGCACCTCAGCGACACGGCTTTCCATGGCCGGCGTGGTGCTTAAATTTGCCGTGGTAGACCGCTTTGGCCGCCTTGTTGTGGCGGTGGAGCACATGAGTGAAACACCACTTGGCCGCAAGGAAAATATCAGCCGAACCGTGGTGATTGAAGTGTTGCGCAAAGCCGGTGTTTGGTATCTGGAAATACCGTTTCACTATTCGGGAGCAAACGCGCGCGCCCAGATCAAGGCTGTTTTACGCAGCAAAGCTGCCGTGCAAAACGATGCCGAGGATGTTGCCTAGCCGCGCTTCAAAAGGTAGCCGATTTACATTTTGAATAATGGGGGCCGCTTTCATAAGGCGGCCCTTTCCTTGAGGAAGCCCAAGCCGTAGAGTGTTTGCAAAACAAGCAGGCTGCCAGAAAAGGATTTTGCAAGATGAATATTGGTATCGTGACGTCGGATATCATGGGGAAAACCGACGAATTAATTTCTGAAATCGCAGCCAAGCTGCAAGCCGAAGGGGTGGCGCTGGCGGGCATTGCCAAAGTGCTGGGCAACGAAACGCCCGGCGATCATCATTGCGATATGGATATTCGCGTACTGCCCAATGGCCCTGAAATTCGGATTACGCAAACTCTGGGCCAAGGCTCTACGGGGTGCCGGCTTAATCCGGCGGGTATTGCTGAGGCGGTGGCCAAAGTGGAGCAAAGCGGCATTGCGGGCGCGGGGCTGTTTGTGCTCAATAAATTTGGCCCGCAAGAGGCCGATGGTCATGGCTTTTGCGAAGCCATTGGCACGGCACTCGCGCATGATATTCCGGTGCTCGTGGGCGTTGGCAAAGGCAGCCGCGCCGCGCTGGAGCGCTTTGTGGACGGCATGGCCGAAGCCTTGCCGCCGGAGCCTGATGCGATTTATGCGTGGTGCAAAGCGGCGATGCCGCGTTGACTATCTAGTCGCCATCAAAATTTTCTTCATCACCGGCATCATGGCCGCAAACTTTTCAGGGATTTCCTCGTCGGTTTTTGGCTGAAACCCTTGAGAAGAAAATACGCGCCATGCCTTATGCTCTGGGATGAGGTCTTTTTGCTTGGAAATCAAAGGCATAATAGTACCAACCCCGCGAACTTCTTCGCTCCACAACGCCGCGTATTCACTGGTGGTGGTGACAGTCTTTGAGGCCTTCACGATTTTGGCCAGCGTTGCGTGCAAGCGCTTGATCGAGTCCGCATAGATTTTTTCTTTAACCTTCAGGCCTTTTAGGTTTTCCTTATATTCCTTGGCGATGAGTTGCAGCAGCGAGTTTTTGTTCATCGCGACCATAAAGAAATCGGCGTCTTTGGCGAGGTCTTGCGCCGCCTTGGTCGAGGACTTCGGGATGCCTTTTTTCTTGGCCCATTTAGCGGCGGTATCATCAGCCAGCTTTTTTACGTCCTGAATTTTTTTGCGCAGCGTGCCGTCAATCGAGGTTTTATATTCGGCCACGGCTTCGGCAAAGATTTTATCCAGCACCGGAATGGTGCCCGCAACCCCAATCGGGAGCCTTTTGCCGACATCGAGCATTTCCCAGTCAACTTTGTCAAAGGCTTTGGCGGTCTCTTTTAGCGCGCTGCCTATGCCGGTTTTTCCGGCAATTTTGGCAACCGAGCCCTTTTTCTTCTGCCAGTGTTTATCGGTAAGCGTGGCAGGGTAGGCGGGTTTTCTAAATGGCATGGGTAAGTAACTCCTTTAAATATTAATGCAGCTAGCCTAACCGCTCGGGACCCAAAGTCATCCCCTTTCGCCGCTTAAATCATGCCGAAAGCCGTTGAAATTGCGAAGAAATGTCAGCTGAGTTACAGATGTTGCGATGCAACACGCCATATGCGAGAAAAGAGAAAACCTTACTTACTTTAGGTCGAAACATCTCCCACGCCACCATGCGCCGCAGACCACCCTAGTGGATCCGCGAAGAATTTTTCGACTTCATTTAGGGTGGCGGTGTCAAAGTAGTTGCCCGCTTTGGCCTCGGCCAGCACATCATGCCATGTGGCGAGGTAGTGCAGGGTGATGTTATGCTTGGCGAGGTTCTCGATGGTGTTGGGGAAAATATCATAGAAGAACACGAGGGATGTGTGGTTGCATACGCCGCCTGCGGCCCGAATGGCTTCGACGAATTTGATTTTGGAGCCGCCATCTGTCGTCATATCCTCAGCTAGCAGCACCCGCTGGCCTTTGTGCAGCACGCCCTCAACCTGCGAGCCTTTGCCATAGCCTTTGGGTTTTTTGCGGACATATTGCATGGGAAGGCCCATGCGGTCGGCCATCCACGCGCCGTAGGGGATGCCGCCGGTTTCGCCGCCGGCTACGGAATCGAAGGCTTGGAAGCCAGCGTCGCGCTGGACGCTGGCGATCATGAAATCAATCAGGGTGGAGCGGATGGCGGGGTAGGAAATGAGCTCTCGGCAATCAATATAGCTTGGGGAAACGAGGCCGGAGGCGAGGGTGTAGGGGTTTTCCACCTCGAAGTTCACGGCTTTGATTTCGAGCAGCATGCGGGCGGTAATGCGGGCCATTTCGGCGCGGTCGATGAAGGCGGTCATGGGAGGCTCCTAGCTGGTTTGCACTCTTTTAGCAGATTGCGTAAAACAGGCAATACAGGGAAAGTATCTGAGGTTGAGATGGAGAAAGTGAAATCTGATGCGCTTGAATGGGCGCTGAGAGCTTTGGCGCAGCCATTTAGTGTTCAAATACAGCTTTATCCTGCGGGGGTAATGGTGGCTGACGAATTGGCGGAAGATTGGGGGGACGCTTTTGAGGGGGTACCTAACGCTGCGACGGACATTCAGCAGATCGAAGATATGATGATGTTAAAAGCTGGCATTATTGAATTCTGGACCGATGACGGGTTGAAACGCAAGCCGCTTTGGGATGAGATCCGAATGATGGCCCGCACGGCGCTGCTGGCGCGAGATTTGAGCACTGATCCTCCAAAGATGAGCAGTCACACCTATATCATTCAGGGGCATGCAGTAAAGCTCTGTGACTAGGGGAAATGCTTGAGGACGAGGGCACACACTGTGAGTCTTTTCGTAAGCAGTGCGCACAGTTTACGCTACGTGCCAATAAAGCGGGAAGCCTGGGTCAAATACGGTGACGGGGCCGGCGCCGGTTTCGATTTTGGCGGGGTAAGGCACGGGGGTGGTTTGCTTGGTGAGGGTGATTTTATCAGCGTTGGGCGGTAGGCCATAAAAGGCGGGGCCGTTTAGGCTGGTGAAGGCTTCGAGTTTGTCTAAAGCGCCTGCGTTTTCAAACACATGGGCGAGGCAGGACATGGTGTTGGTGGCGGAGAAGACACCCGCGCAGCCGCAGGCGGATTCCTTTGCGGGGTCGGAATGGGGGGCGCTATCGGTGCCGAGGAAGAACTTGGGGTTGCCGGAGGTGGCGGCGTTGACAAGGGCCAGCCGGTGGGCCTCTCGCTTGGCGATGGGGAGGCAATAGTAGTGGGGCTTGATGCCGCCAACGAGCAGGTGGTTGCGGTTGATTATTAGGTGGTGGGTTGTGAGGGTGGCGGCGGTGTTTTTGGCGCTGTTCACGTAGTCCACACCGTCTTCGGTGGTGACATGCTCCATGATAATTTTGAGCGCGGGGAGGCGAGTGCGGAGCGGTGCTAGCACGCGCTCGATGAACACCGCTTCGCGATCAAAAATATCAACGCTGGGGTATGTGACCTCACCGTGCACGCAGAGCGGCAGGCCGATTTCGGCCATTTTTTCCAGCACGGGCATGACCTTTTCAATGTCTGTCACGCCGGAATCAGAATTGGTGGTGGCGCCTGCGGGGTAGAGCTTAACGGCGGTGATTTGGCCGAAGGCGTGGGCGGCGGCTACGTCGTCAGCGTTGGTGGTGTTGGTTAGATAAAGGGTCATCAGCGGGGTGAAGCGGCTGCCTTTGGGCAGGGCGGCTTGAATGCGGCCGCGGTAAGCGGTGGCTTGCACGCCCGTGACTACGGGCGGCACGAGGTTGGGCATAATGATGGCGCGGCCAAAATCTCGGGTGGTTTCGGGGAGGATGCCTTTGAGCATATCGCCGTCACGTAGGTGCAGGTGCCAGTCGTCGGGGCGGGTGATGGTGAGTTTCATGGGGGAGCTCCTTTTGGGGAGGGTTTAGCGCAAAATCCCCCTCGGGGGCTAGAGCTTTTTGGTGGCATCCACGGCCACGCCGATGCCAAGCACAATGTAGAGCGTGCCGAATAGGCGCTGCAAAACGCGGTGGGCGGCTTTGAACCAGCGCTGCACGGGGGGCGCGGAGAACAGGCTGGCGGTGATGAGGTTTTGGATGGTGGCTTGCACGCTGCCCATGATTACGATTAGCACTAGCAGCCAAATCGGGGCATGGGGCGGCACAAAGGCGGTGAGGAGGGAGCCGAAGTACAGCACGGCTTTGGGGTTGGTCATCATAACCATAAGGCCGGTTTTGAACGGGGCGGGGGTGGCGCGGGGGAGGGCTGCCGCAGGGGCGGTGCTTTGCCATGCTTTAAGCCCGAGCCAAATTAGGTATCCAGCGCCGAATAGGCGGAGTATGAGCGCGGCTTTGGGGAAGAGTTCAAACACGATGGCGATGCCGGATACGGCGAGCAGGCCCCAGATAACGCCGCCAAAGCCAACGCCAAGCGCGGTTACGTAACCAGCTTTGCGGCTTTGGGTGGCGGCGCTGATGATGACCAGCATGTTGGGGCCGGGGGTGAGCCAGGCGAGCATGTTTATGGTGGAAATCGCGATGAGAGTCGTGAAAATATCTGGGGGCATTTTTTAAAACTCTATTGTCCAAGTGTCGCTCTTTTGGGCAAACAGGCTGATGCAGATTTTGCCGGTTTCCGGATTGGGCACGATCGGGATGATCTCGTCATGAAACGGCCCGCGTATAACGGCGATTGGGCGCGCGTTGCCGAGCGCAAAAATGCACATTTTGGCGGCATCTCCTAGCGGCAGGTCTAGGGAGTCGTCTGGTGAGGCGGAGATCCACATTGCACCGGACGCTTCGGAGTCGTAACCGATGAGGTCCACTTGATATTGGTCGCCCTCGCGGGTTTGGCTTGGCCAATCGAGGGTCATAACCATATCAGCCATGGCGGGGGCGCCAAGTAGGGAAAGGGCGGTGATCGCTACAGAAAATTTCATGCTAAATGCCTTTGTTAAAATACTTATAGCGATATTATAGCGCAATTGCGGATTGAAACAAGAAGGCTGCGCGCAAGGTAATAACCAAACCCAAAGGCCGTGCTTTTTTGCGTTGCCGATAGGGCAAAATGCTACTTGCCGAAAAGGGGGCTTGCGGGCATAATTTACCTGCCGGAATCATCCGGCATTCTCAGGGCGGGGTGAAATTCCCCACCGGCGGTGATAGCCCGCGAGCGCATCCGATGGGTGGTCAAGCAGACACCGGTGTAATTCCGGGGCCGACGGTTAAAGTCCGGATGGAAGAGAACAGGTGCTTTGGCGCGCCTTTTTCGATGCTCTGGGTCGGTGTCTGAAGAAGGAGAAAACCATGACGCTTACCCTGACACAACCTGCTATAAAAGGGGCCATTTATATGGTCTTGGCGGGGGCGGCTTTTGCCGTCGTCAATATTTCTATACAAAAAGTTACGATGAGCATGGGGGTGGATTCTACCACGGCGGCCTTTTGGCAATATTTTATTGCTATGTTGTTTAGCCTGCCGATGATGGCGCGCCTCGGGGTGCGGGGACTGGTGAGCGCTCATTTCGGCTTGCATGTTTTGCGAGTGATTCTTGCGGTCATGGGTATCCAGCTTTGGGTTGCGGGGCTGGCGCATGTACCGATCTGGCAAGCGATTGCGCTGGTGATGACCTCGCCGTTTTTTGTGACCCTTGGCGCGTGGGCGCTGCTGCGGGAGGCCGTAGGGCCGGCGCGCTGGCTGGCAACTTTGCTGGGGTTTGCTGGCGGGGTGGTGATATTGCAGCCGTGGTCGGATGCGTTTACCGCCTATACCCTGCTGCCGATTGCGGCGGCGGCGCTTTGGGCAGGGTCCTCCTTAATGATGAAGCGGCTGACGGCATTTGAACATGCGGACAAAATCACGCTTTACCTTTTGGTGATGCTGCTGCCGATCAATGCGGTGTTTGCTGGGGTTGGTGGCGGCTTTGCCGTGGTGGGGCAAGCGGCGCTGCTAATTTTGCTGGCGGCGGGGCTGCTGACGGCCTTGGCGCAATACCTGCTGGCACGGGCGTATGAGGTGGCTGATGCCTCGTATGTGCAGCCGTTTGACCACCTTAAACTGCCGCTTAACGTGCTGGCGGGCTGGCTGGTGTTTGGCTATTTGCCAAGCGGAAACCTATGGGTGGGCGCGGTTATGATCATTGGGGCATCGGTTTTCATTATGGGGAAAGAGTCGCGCTAGCATTGCGCGGCTTTTGATAGACAAAGCGATTTTGCCCCGCCATAGTTTGCGGTGCCGGAATCATCCGGCATTCTCAGGGCGGGGCGAAATTCCCCACCGGCGGTTATAGCCCGCGAGCGGCCCTTAGCGGGGTGACAAGCAGATTTGGTGAAATTCCAAGGCCGACGGTTAAAGTCCGGATGGAAGAGGATGAGTGCTTTTGGCGCTCCTTTTTGCTCTGGGTTGGTGTCTGGAATATAAGGAGTGAACTATGACACAACCCTTTAAAATTGCCTTTATCAAGGCCCGCTGGCACGCGGATATTGTGGACCAAGCGCTGCTTGGGTTTAACCAGCGCATGCAAGCCGACGGCTTTGCGTGTGAGGTGAGCAGCTATGACGTGCCGGGCGCTTTTGAGGCCCCGCTTTTGGCCAAGCGGCTGGCGGCGACGCATGATGCGATTGTGGTGGCGGCACTGGTGGTGGATGGCGGAATTTACCGGCATGATTTTGTGGCGGCGGCGGTGGTGAATGGCCTGATGCAGGCGCAGTTGGAAACCGATACGCCGATGTTTAGCGTGTCGCTTACGCCGCACCATTTCCATTCGCATGAGGAGCACCATGCCTATTTTCGGGAGCATTTCCTGAAAAAAGGTGGCGAGGCGGCTGAGGCGGTGCAGATGGTGCTGAAGCTGGAGGTTTAAAACCTCAGACTCACGGATAGGGCGGCCACGAGCTGCCCTTCTTCTTGGGCGGTGAACTCGGGGCTAAGCCAGCTGACGCCGTAAAAGGCGTCTAGCTTGTCACCTTGGTAAAAGGCACCGGCCCTTAGGCGGGCGCGGGTTGGTGAGATGCTTAGGCCGTCTGAGGGGCGGAAATACTGGCTATCGGCAACATAGGCAATATCGCCGCCCAGCCCGAGGCCCCAGCTGCGCTGCCCCCATGTATGCAGCGCCGGAAGACGCTGGCCGGTGACGACTTCGCGCAGGCGGAGATCTTGCGGTTTTTGGGGGCTGAAGGTTAGGTCAAACCCTGTGCGAGCATAGGTTTCTATGCCGATTTGCGTTTCCACAAACGGGCGGAAACTGAGGATGGGGGTGAGCTGAAAACGCCGCGCTATTTCAAGGTTTAGCGTCGGGTGAACGGCATCGGCCAATTGGCCTTCCAGCAAAAGCGGGTTAATCGGGGCCATGCGCATATGCAGCCAGCTTTGCAGCTGGCTTACGCCGGTAGATGGCCCAAGAATCACCAGCTCCGCCCCCACTGAAATATCAACCTCGCCGCGCTGCTGGTGGCTAAAAACCCCGATGGACAGCGCGCCAACATAGGGGCGGTCATTGCCCGGGCTGGGCAGGCTAAGGTTGGCGGGGGCGATCATTTCAAACCGCGTGCGGACCTCTAGGAGCGCGCCAAAATCGCTGGGGGCTTGGCCGGTGAATTCGGGGCCCCACAGCATACTGGCAGACACGGAGGCGGTGCGCCAACGGTCTTGGCCATCCACAAAAAAATCATTTGTGTGGGTGATAACGGTGGCGAGTTGAAAGCGGGGCGCGGCGTGGGCAGGGGGGCTGGCTTGCACAAGCATGGCTGCGATAATTGGTAGATATTTCAGCACAGCTCACCCCAAATTTAAGCGCAATTCGCCAAAATTATGGGCGGTAAATGCTTAAAAAAGAGAGAAATCGGAGATCATTAAAAGGCGCAAAATAGTTCTATTTTGCGCCTAATTTGTAGTGTTATTTCTTGAACATCGCCGAGCTTTGCACGTTTGCCTTTGTTGGCTCGCCGCGCTTTTCGGCGGCTAATGCCTTGCCAGCTTGCACGCCTGCGCGCGCGCCCATGCGCTCAATCCACGCCTTAAGGTTGGGTTTGTCGTCCATGGTCTGCTCTTGGCGCTCCCAGAGCGAGGCCCAGCCCCATGTGGAAATGTCAGCGATAGAGATTTCGCCGCAGATATAGTCTTTGCCTTCCAGCTGCTTATCCAGCACTTTATAAAGCCGCGCGGCTTCGGTGCGGTAGCGGTCTTTGGCGTAGGGGATATCTTGCGGGGGGTCAAATTTGGGCGCGTAAACCAGAAAGTGGTGCGCTTGGCCCGCCATCGGGCCAAGGCCGCCGACTTGCCAGAAAAGCCACTGGTCGATCTCGACCTGCTCGCGGGCAGAGCTGCCATAAAACGTGCCGGATTTGCGGGCGAGATACTGCAAAATGGCGCCTGATTCGAAAATCGAGATTGGCGCGCCGTCTGGGCCGTTAGAATCCACAATCGCGGGCATTTTGCCGTTGGGGGAAACCTTGAGGAACCAATCGGAGAATTGGTCTCCTGCGCCGATATTTACCGGAATGACGTTATATTCCAGCCCCATTTCTTCCAAAGCGATCGGGATTTTCCAGCCGTTGGGCGTGGGCCAATAATAAAGATCAATCATGTCGGTGTTCCTTTGCATACCTGAGTAATTTAGATGGGGCCTATACGCTTTCCCGCAAGGGGGAATTGACCTGTATCATATAAATCGTTAATCAACGCGCAAGTGGTGCTTTGTCGAACCGGATTGCAGGCCACTTTAAAGAAGCTGCTAAAGAGGTCGTGGCCCGTTAAGCCCGATCAGGTTTTAATTTAGGGGGCCGGAGTTTCCGGAGATAGTATGGATAAGTGGAAAACGCGCACCAAGCTGGTGCATGCGGGCACGCGGCGCAGCCAATATGGTGAGCTGAGCGAAGCGATTTACCTTACGCAGGGCTTTGTTTACCCCAGCGCCGAGGCGGCGCAGGCGCGGTTTGACAACTTGGGCGATGACGAGTTCATTTATGCGCGCTATGGCAACCCAACTGTCGCGATGTTTGAAGACCGGATTGCGGCGCTGGAAGAGGCCGAGGCGGCTTTTGCCACGGCCTCGGGCATGGCGGCTGTGAATGGCGCGCTTTTTGCGATGCTGGAAGCGGGGGACCACATTGTGGCGGCCAAGGCGCTGTTTGGCTCCTGCCTGTTTATTGTGGAAAACCTGCTGCCAAAATACGGTGTTGAGGTCACGCTGGTGGACGGCACAGACCTGAGCGCATGGGAAGCCGCGATGCAGCCCAACACCAAGGTTTGCTTTTTCGAAACACTGTCTAACCCGACTTTGGAAGCGGTCGATATTATCGGCGTTGCGGCCATTGCGCACAAGGCGGGCGCGAAAGTTGTGGTGGACAACGTGTTTGCTACTCCGATTTTTCAGCGCGCGCTCAGCCTTGGGGCTGATGTGGTGATCTATTCCGCGACCAAACATATTGACGGCCAAGGGCGCTGTTTGGGTGGCGTGGTTTTGGGTGATAAGGATTTTATTCGCGGGCCGCTTGAGATGTATCTGAAGCACACCGGCGGGGCGCTGAGCCCGTTTAACGCATGGGTGATGCTGAAGGGCTTGGAAACTATGGACTTGCGGGTGCGGGCGCAGGCAGATAGTGCACTTGAAATCTCTAAGGCATTGGAAGGGCATGATAAATTGGAGCGGGTTATTTACCCCGGACTAGAAAGCCACGCCCAGCATGAGCTGGTTTCGGCGCAAATGGAAGCCGGCGGCACGGTGATTTCGCTAGAGATTAGCGGCGGCAAAGCGGCGGCTTTCCGGGTGCTGGACGCGCTCGAAATCGTGCTGATTTCGAACAACCTCGGCGACGCCAAAAGCATTGTGACCCACCCTGCCACGACCACCCATTCCCGCCTATCAGAGGCCCAGCTCGCCGAGCTTGGCATTGGCGAAGGCCTGATAAGGCTGTCGGTTGGCTTGGAGGACGCGGGCGATTTGCTGGCAGACCTGAAACAGGCACTGAATTCTGCCTAGTCTTGCAATACTTCGGGCTTGTTCATACTTTAGTAACTAATTGGTAAGAGTTTGTTAGCTTAGGTTACGCAAAAATTGCGTTTTCGGGTGCCAGAAGTTGGGCCTGTATAAGCAGGGAGTGAAATATGAATTTGATCAATCCAAGTGTGGTGGCATCGGAAGCCGAGGCGCTTGAAAGCATAAAACCCACCCGCGAAGAGGCCGAAGAAGCCGTGCGCACCCTGCTGCGCTGGGCGGGCGAAAACCCGGCGCGTGAAGGCCTGCTCGACACACCAAAGCGGGTGACCAAAGCCTATGGCCAATGGTTTAAGGGCTACGGTGAGGACCCCGCCGAAATGTTGCAGCGCACCTTTGACGAGGTCGAAGGCTATGACGAGATCGTGGCGCTGTGCAACATCCGGTTTGAAAGCTATTGCGAGCACCACATGGCCCCGATTATCGGCGTGGCGCATGTGGCGTATATTCCAACCAACCGTGTGGTCGGTATTTCCAAGCTGGCGCGCGTGGTAGACACCTTTGCCAAACGCCTTCAGGTGCAGGAAAAAATGAATGCGCAGATTGCGAACACATTGTTTGATGTGCTGAAGCCACAGGGCGTGGCGGTGATGATCGAGGGCGAGCACCACTGTATGTCTACCCGTGGGGTGCATAAGCCCGGGGTTAATATGGTCACCAAAAAAATGCTGGGCGTGTTTAAGGATGATAAGGCGATGGCGCGTGAATTCCTGGATATTGTGAACCACTCCAAAGCGTAACGCCTGCCGAGCGAAGCGAGGCCATGGCCCGTTAGGGCTATAACGCGGCGACGAGGTGGGCTGAACAAAGGGGCGTAGCCCCGACTTCAGGTCGCCGAGGAGCCGCGATACCGGCTGTTGCCGAAAGTCCTGCGCTTGGCTTTCCCTCTGCGAGGCGAGTGCCGTGTTTGGGGTGATGCTGTGCTAAGCCAAGCCCCACTCGGAAAAGCCACGTTTTTTGCAAGCAAAAAACAGGCCTGCCGGCGGCGGTGGCCTCGGCTTCGCCTCGGCGGGTTGCTTGGCGGGCGCGGTCTGTTTTCTCAACATGTTGAACCCTTGCGCGTTTACGCATATGCTAGCGTTTCAACCGTTCGGGAGTAGGCTTTGCATCGTACTATTGCACTATTATTTTGGTTGCCGATTGCAGGCATTGCATGGGCACAAAACCCTGAGCTTCCGCAGCCTAACGGCCAGCCGCAGCCTATGCAGGCTTATGTGACCGGCTATAGTTATTGGGATAATACCCCGCCCGGCACGGTTGATATTTCACACCCGATGCGGCATCGGTTCGCTGGCGGTATGGGGACGTTTTCCAACCCCGTCACCTTGGCTGTTGGCCACCAGATCGTTGACGGCGAAGATATTCTTGATTTTTCCCCCGGCACGCTGTTTTATCTGCCACGGCTGCGCAAATATGCAATGGTGGAGGACACCTGCGGCGATGGCCCAACCCCACAAGACGGCCCTTGCCACAGTGGCAAAAAAGGAATGATCTGGCTGGATATTTACGTTGATGGCGTATCTGTTGAGCAGGCTGTTTCGGACGCTTGTATGCGCGATATTACCGGGGTTCAGCCCGTGGTTATGGACCCGGGGCCGAATATGTCGGTGGTGGTGGGGCCTGTCACTGAGGGCGGCTGCTTCATTTTCCCGGACCCATAGGAGGCGGCATGTTTGATTTGCGCCCTGTGGGCTATGTGATTGGATTGCTGCTCGTGGCCCTCGGAGCAACGATGTTTATCCCGTGGGGGGTAGACATTATTTGGGAAACCGGGGGCGGCGGCACCTTTGCAGTTTCGGCCATGATCACCATTCTGTTTGGCGGCTCTATGGCGCTCGCCAGCGCCAATTCCCGCAGCCCGGGGCTCAACCTGCAACAAGCCTTTTTGCTGACGGTGATGAGCTGGACCGCACTTCCGGTCTTTGCCAGCCTGCCTTTTTGGCTCGGCGCGCCCAATGCCAGCTATACCGATGCGTTTTTCGAGGCGGTTTCGGGGATGACCACCACCGGCTCCACCGTGTTTTCCAATCTTGAAGACCTGCCATTGGGCACGCTGCTTTGGCGCGGCATGATGCAGTGGTTTGGTGGGGTCGGGATTATTGTGGTCGCCATGGCGTTTTTGCCCACATTGAAAGTGGGTGGCATGCAGCTTTTCCGCTCGGAGGGGTTTGACACCTTGGGCAAGGTGCTGCCGCGTGCGGGGGAAATTGCGGGTTCGATTTCGATCATTTATCTAGCGCTTACGGCGGCCTGTCTGCTGGCTTATTCGCTTGTTGGTATAGGTTTTTTTGATGCGCTGGTGCTTTCAATGACCACAATCGCAACCGGAGGCTTTGCCAACACTGATGCCTCGTTCGCGGCGTTTTCCGGCCTGCCGGAATATGTATCTGCGCTCTTTATGCTGCTCGCCAGCTTGCCTTTTATCCGCTACGTGCAAATGATGCGTGGCTCTGCGCAGCCCTTGCTTCACGATTCGCAAGTGCGGGCGTTTTTAATAACGGCGGTGGCGCTGATTCTGACCATTACATTTTACCGGATGTTGGCTAATGGCGCCCATGGAGAGGCCGCCTTTAGGGAGTCACTTTTTAATGTCACCTCTATTTTGTCTGGCACGGGCTATGCCAGTGTGGATTACCAGCTATGGGGGCCGTTTCCGGTGGTGCTGTTTTTCATGCTGGGGCTGGTGGGCGGTTGTGCGGGGTCTACCTGCTGCTCGATCAAAATATTCCGGTTTCAGCTGTTATTTATCTCGATAAAACAGCAGATAAAGCGCATTCACTCGCCACACGGCGTGTTTGGGGCCCGCTATGCGGGGCGGCCTGTTGGGGAGGATGTTATCTCCTCGGTGATGGCGTTTTTTGTGATGTTTTTTCTGTCGCTCGGGCTAATCTCGGTGGTGCTTTCGCTCTTGGGGCTGGATTTTATTACCGCGGTTTCAGGCGCGGCAACGGCGCTGGCCAACATAGGCCCGGGGCTGGGGCCGGAGATTGGGCCAGCGGGGAATTTTGGTGGCTTGTCGGATGCGGCCAAGTGGGTCCTGAGCTTTGCGATGCTGATCGGGCGGCTGGAGCTGGTGGCGGTGCTGATTTTGTTTACGCCGGGGTTTTGGCGCGGGTAGCGCCATTGCGGCGCTGCTTTAACGCCGTTATGCCTCCGCCTTGGGGGCCGCCAGATACAGGACCAGGTATCCCGCAATAGCCGCGATGATCGAGCCGGTGAGCACGCCAAGGCGCACGAGGTTCATGACCTCGGGGCTTTCAAAGCTGAGGCCGCCGATGAAAAGCGACATGGTGAAGCCGATACCTGCCAGCAGGGACAGGCCCAAGATATGCACCCAGTTGGTGGCTTCGGGCAGGCGGGCTGCCCCGAGTTTTACCAAGAGATATGTCATGCCAAAAACACCAACCATTTTACCGACGACCAGCCCGCCGGAGATGCCCAGCGGCACGGCCCCTAGGAGGTCGGCAAACGCGATGTTGCTTAGGTCAACACCAGCATTGGCGAAGGCGAAAATGGGTACGATCAGGTAGAGCACGTAGGGCGTGAGCGCGTTTTCAAGGGCGTGCAGGGGGGATTTGCCGTATTTGTCTTTTATCGGGATGAAAAAGGCGGTGATGACGCCCGCGAGGGTGGCGTGGACGCCGGATTTTAGCACCAGCACCCAGAGGATTGTGCCGAGCAGCAGCGAAGGCGCAATGCGGTGCGCGCCGCGGAAGTTTTGGTAGGCAAGGCCAGCGAGCGGGATGAGGGCGAGGAGCAGGTAGTCGGCCTTTAGCTCGGCTGTGTAGAAAAAGGCGATGATCAGGATGGCGCCGAGATCGTCGAGTATGGCGAGCGTGAGCAGGAATACTTTGAGCGCTGGTGGGGCTTTTTTGCCTAGAAGGGCGAGGACGCCGAGGGCGAAGGCGATGTCGGTTGCAGCCGGAATGGCCCAGCCTTTTATGGTTTCGGGGTCGCTATAATTGAAGGCTAGGTAAATGAGCGCGGGCACGGCCATGCCACCAACGGCTGCCATGCCGGGGAGGATGACGTTGCGCGGGTTTTTGAGTTTGCCTTCAAGGATTTCGCGCTTTAGCTCCATGCCGATCAGGAAGAAAAACACCGCCATCAGGCCGTCATTTATCCAGAGAATGAGCGGCTTGGAGAGGCCTTCGCCATTGAGGGAGATCGAAAATACAGAAGACAGCGCGCTATTATAGCCCTCGGAAAGGCCAGAATTTGCCACGACCATGGCCGCAACGGCTGAGGCCATGAGCAGAATTCCCCCCGCAGCTTCGTGGCGGAAAAAACGATCAATGGCTTGGATGAGCATAAAGAGGGCAACCTCAGCTGAATTTGCGTTCACATTCAGGTGGGGAGGCGCAGGGGGGAATACAAGGGTAAAGGCGCGCGCTTTTTTTGCCGAGCGTAGCGAGGCCACGGCCAGCGGCAGGCGTTTTTTGCTTGCAAAAAATGTGCTTTGGCCGAGTGGGGGCGGATTTAATGCGCAATTTTGCATACAAATTGCTAGCGTAGCCCCCGCAGAGGCCAAAGCAAGCTCGGGACTGCCGGACAGTTCTAGTGTCGCGCCGCCTCGGGGAGCTGAAGTCGTCGGCTTCGCCTTCCTTTGTTCAGCCCCCCTCGGCGGCGCGGGGCGGTAGGCCGCCCTTGCCCTACGGGCCCGTGCCTCGCTGCGCTCGGTGGGCAATGGGCGTTATCTTTTGGGAAACATTAAAAGGCTATTTGCATGTGCGCGGGATTGTCGCATAATGCGCATCCCATTGCATGCAGAAAGCGCTGATATGACCGACAAACCAAATACGCCCGCC